>WRHI01000027.1 GCA_009783315.1 Peptococcaceae bacterium | reverse complement strand
CACAGGGCGGAGCCTTTTCGGAAGTGGCGGCAGCGGGGCTTAGGCCTTGGAGCGGAAAAAAGCGCAGGCTGCCTTATTTGCGCTTTTCGCATAAAGGCCTTAGACCCCGCGCCGCCACGAAGAACGGCTCCGCCCTGTGCCCAACCGCCCCCCTCCTGCCCCTCCGGCTGGGGTCTGATCAATAACGGACAGACCTTGTGTTAGAATATTGTGAGACATCTTGACAAAATTCGAAGAACATGATACACTGAATTTACATTAGATGAAAATCAAATATAAAGGAGGGGTATTAGATGATAGAGATATTAAGGAAACACAAAATTCTGTTTGCGGCAGCCATTCTAACGAGCTTCCTGTTGTCTATTGTTACTGTCGGGGCTGCTTTTGTCTTGCAATACATCCTTGACGCCATTGTAAACGGCGATTGGGACTTGTTTCACAGGATGGTGTGGATTGTGCCGTTCTACATTGCGGGCCTCGGCATTGTCGCTTGGCTGAGCAGCCTTTGCACCAAAAAACTTATTGTGCGGTGTGTGTGGGATATGCGGAGATCCTTGTACAACGGCGTCCTCTCCCGAGACGTCGAAAGCTTTCATGGTATCAACACCGCTGACACCATCTCGGCGCTGACCAACGATGTAAAAACCGTGGAGGAAACCGGGCTTGTCCCTATTTTGATGATTTTCCAGTATGCCTTTGTTTTCGTGCTGGCGGCGGCCGCGCTCATCTATTACAGCCCCATTATTGCCGGTGTGATGTTTGTGGGCTTGGTTGCCATGTACCTGATTCCGGCGAGCCTAGGCAAGCCGATTAGCCACAGGCAAGAGCTGCTGTCCAAAAGTTTCGCCATGTTTACGATCAGTCTCAAGGATCAGCTTTCTGGGTATGACGTCATTCGTTCCTTTCAGCTTACGGACAGAGCCCGGAAAGATTTTGCCGGCCAAAACGACGCCGTGGCAGGCCACAAATACGCTGTTGACCGGCTGACGGCCCTCAGTGAGGGATTATCCCAAGTGTTGGGCGGTGGCGCCCAGCTGGTTGTGATGCTTGTGGCCGGCTACCTGGCCTTGAATGGCCATATGAGCGCCGGCGTTTTGCTGGCCGTTCTCCAATTAAGCGGCACTTTCGTGGGGCCGGTGGCGGTGATTATGCAGAGTGCCCCAAGCATTATGGGTGCCCGCTCGGTGATGGAACGCATCCAGGCGATCAGCACGGAGCAGCCTTCCGTTTTTCAGGGTAAAGAAGAGCCGGTGTTCAACGACGCCATCCGCTTTGAAGATGTCTCTTTCGGCTATAAATCCGGACCTATGGTGCTGGACAATCTCAACGCTATGTTGGCAAAGAACAAGAAATACGCCATTATCGGCGGCAGCGGCAGCGGCAAAACGACGTTGGTTAAGCTGCTCTGCGCCAACTATGGCGGGTATGCCGGCAGCATTACTGTGGACGGGAAAGAGCTGCGTCAGCTGGACATTGACAAACTGCTGGCGCAAATATCGTTCATCCATCAGAATGTGTATATGTTCGATGAAACTATTCAAGATAATATTGATCTGCACCGGCAATACACGGAGGCAGAATGGCGGCGGGCGCTGACCGCCAGTGGCGTTGGTCGTTTCCTCGGGCAAATGGAAAAGGGTTTGGATACAGCCGTCGGGGAAAACGGCGTCAACCTTTCCGGCGGACAGAGGCAGCGCGTCGCGGTGGCACGGGCCTTGATTCAGAAGAAGCCAATCCTTATCCTGGATGAGGGCACGGCCGCTGTGGACTGGCAGACAGCCTGGGACATAGAAACAGCTCTATTGGAGATGCCCGGCATCACCATGGTAACCATCACCCACAATCTGACGCCCGAACTGCTGCGCCGTTACGACGGGATTCTCTTTTTGGAGAACGGGCGCATTCTGGAGTCGGGAGACTATGACAGCCTGGTCAAAGCTCAAGGGGGATTTGCCGACTTCCTGGCGAGAGGGGTTCTGCAGGATTCCCAAGAGAAAGGAGGTGATATCCGATGATTACAGAGCTTCACCCCGAGTTTGAGACCCTGTTTCTGCTGGCGAACAGCCAATGGGGCGACGAAGAAAAAGCCGCTGCCGTCAAGGAATTAGATGCCCTGGGGATGGACGGCGAGAGTTTTTACGCCCGTAACTTCCGTGTCGTCGAGAAATACTTTGCCGCATTCCAAAAAAATATGGTGGATTCCCCCGGGGCGGCGCTGCTGCGGGGGATGGACGTAATCCTGCTCGGCTTGTACGCGGAAATTTTTTGGCGGCGTCCCGACTGGTTTGCGGCTATCAGCGCGGCAGAGGATGGAGAGGTCGCGGCGGAAGTCGGCAGTGCTCTGCGGGAGATAACGGAGCATCCGGAGGGCATGGTCACAGGGCTGGAAACCTTGGGATTTTCCGCCGATACCAAATGGCAGGTCATGCTGCTTTCTCAATCGCCAAAAAAACAGCTGGAGACCATCGCGGCGGCTGTGTCAGAAAACCTGCCGGCTTATGAGAAGGCGCGGGAGAAAGTGAAGGTTGAGCTGACGGGTCTGCTTAACCACGCAAGGTCTCTTTTCAGTGACCCTGACAAAACCCGGCTCATGCAGATCTGCCATGAAGTCACCATCGGCGTGCCTATTGTGCCGACCTTTGCCGTGCCTATGGTGGTGATGGCGTTGGAGGATGTGGTGTTTTACGGACTGTTGGCCGACAAGGCTGCGGGGAACAGCGCCGAATTTACCAGAGAAGAGCTTGTTGTCGGCGCCAAAGCCCTCAGCGAAAAAAGCAAACTGGAAATCCTCATGGTGCTCAAAGAAACCTCCTTATACAACTTGGAAATCGCTGAAAAAGTTGGTTTGACCCCGGCCACCGTCTCCCATCATATGAACACGCTGCTCCTAACAGGGTTTGTGGAAGTAGAGAAAAAGGGCGGCAAGGCCTATTTCCGGCTGGCCCCGAAAGGAATACAACGGTTTCTGGAGGGGGCCGGCCAGGTGTTGTTGTAAGGTGGGCCCGTAGAAAGGGAGGCAATACCGCGTGAGCCCTTCGCCAAACGCACCGGTATGCAGATCAGACAGATGCTTACCATAGTCGAAAAAAACCTGAGCTGTCCAACTAAATATAATAGAACCCCTCAATGCGCGTAACAGCGCTGCCGCCAAAAAGAAGCCGCTTATTTTCTGTACAAAGATGAACGGTATTAAAAACCCGGTCCTGGCCGCCTTGCTCAATAGATATTTTATGACCATCCCATATAGTGTTTTTCAGCAGATAATAGCCTAAAGCCGCGTTGGCAGAACCGGTTGCAGGGTCTTCCAAATATCCGTATTTGGCTGCAAACACCCTCGTATGAACGAAATGGGTCTTATTTTCCGTATCCCTGCAGAAGATGAGGATAACATCGATATTGTTGGCCAGGGAAAATTGTTTGAGCCTTTGTTCATCGGGGGATAGGGTCACTTCCTGATTGAAATCAAAAAAAGGCACAATAAGTGTTCTGTTGCCTGCATCAATAAAATCGATGGGATAATCCCTGGCAAGGACAGAGGCGGTCGTCTGCAAACTATCCGCAATTTCTTCCGCAGAGACAGGGATCTCCAGCTGAATAGGCGCCGGCGCAGAAATAAAAATCCCATCGTAATCGGTGATTTTGTTGTAGACCAATAAGGGCCCTTTTCGGCGTGTGTGAACCCATAACTCCGGCAGTGACCGCAGTTCAGGGATGTTCTTTATCAACGGGTATAGACACGCGATTGTACCGTGTCCGCAAAAACTGACCTCACATTCAGATGAGAAATAGACCAACTCATAGGATGAATGATCGATATCTTTGCAAAAAACGACTTCAGAAACAAACCCTTTATGGTGTTTGGCAACAGTCAGCATCTGAGTGTCCGTCAAAGTTTGGTCTTTAGTCAAATAAAGACAGGCGGCAGGGTTGCCCAAAGAATTTGCAGAAGAGAAAGCGTCCGCCTTAATATACTTATATTTGTTCATCAATCCCTCCCCGTTTCACTCTCATACTCCCCAACCCCAAAAATCTCAGAGCGCGACGTAGCCCCCTTGGAGATTGGGGCTGCTTGAGCCGGGCCGGGGCCTGTCCCCCAAGCCTTTGCGGAGGGCTGGATGCGGCTCTCACGCGAAGGGAGCGTAAGCAAAAGCAACTGTTTGAGCGAAGCAAAGCGGAGCGAGTTTTGCTTTTGCAGCGTACGAGCGCTAGAGCCGCACCAGACCGGAGAACGGCTTGGGGGACAGGCCCCGGCCCGGCTCAAGCAGCCCCAATCTCCAAGGGGGATTCCGTCCGCGACCTAAGATTAAGAACTCATGACCATCAACAGCTGCCCGGACTGAATAGCCTGCCCTTCGCTGACAAGGATAGAACTCACTTTCCCAGGCACAACAGCGGCCACATTGGTTTCTATTTTCATGGCCTCGATAACAACCAGAATCTTATTCTCATCAACAGCATCGCCTTCAGTAACAAGGATCTTGCTGATGGCGCCGTTAATGGAGGCTCCGATTTCCAGAGGATTCTGGGGATCGGCCATCTGAACGATTTCCCGCTGAACGCTTTGGTCGAAGTTCTTGTCATAGATCTTGATTTCCCTGCGGTTGCCGTTGACTTCGAAAACGACTGTCTTATGACCGGTGTCGTCAACGGCGCTGATTTCAACAAGTTTGACGATGAGGATTTTGCCTTCGTCCAGATCGATTTCGCTGGTTTCGCCTTCACGCAGACCGTAAAAGTACACATGGCTGTCCAGGTTGTTGAGGTAGCCGTACTGTTTCAGGGAGTCGAGGTATTCGCCGTAGACTTTGGGGTAGAGGGCGTAGCTGAGGGCGTTGCGGATGTTGGCGTCCAGGCCGTATTCGGCGGCGAGTTTGGCGTCGATGGCGTCGAAATCGGCTGGGGGCAGGATGTCGCCGGGGCTGCAGGAGATGGCTTCTTCGCCTTTGAGCACGATGGCTTGCAAGTCGGCGGGGAAGCCGCCGGCGGGTTGGCCGAGCATGCCTTTGAAGTAGTCAACCACAGAGTCGGGGAAGGCGAGATAGCGGCCCTTTTCGAGAATGTTTTCCGGAGTAAGGTCGTTTTGAATCATGAAGATGGCCATGTCGCCCACGACTTTGGAAGTGGGGGTGACTTTGATGATGTCGCCCAACATGGTGTTAACGGTGCGGTACATTTCTTTGACTTCATTGAAACGGTGTCCTAAGCCGAAACTTTCCACCTGGGGTTTGAGGTTGGTGTATTGGCCGCCGGGGATTTCGTATTTATAGATTTCGGCTGATCCGGTGGACAGGGGGACTTCAAACTGATCGTAGGCGGTGCGGACTTCCTCCCAATAGTCGCAGAGGTGTTGGAGGTTGTCCAGATCGAGGCCTGTATCGTAAGGGGTGTCTTTGAGGGCGGCGACAATGGAGTTGAGGGGGGGTTGGCTTGTTAACCCGGACAGAGGGCTGAGGGCCGCGTCGACGATGTCAACGCCGGCTTCGGCGGCCATGAGCAGGGTGGCGATACCGTTGCCGCTGGTGTCGTGGGTGTGCAGGTGGATGGGGATGGTGATTTCGTCTTTGAGAGCGCAAATCAGTTTGGTGGCGGCGTAAGGTTTGAGCAAGCCGGCCATGTCTTTGACGCCGAGGATGTGGGCGCCCATGTTTTCGATTTCTTTGGCCATGGCGACGTAGTATTTGAGGGGATATTTATCCCGTTTTTCGTCGAGGATGTCGCCGGTGTAGCACATGCAGACTTCGGCGATTTTGCCGGTTTTCATGGTTTCCTCGAAGGAGACGGTTAACCCTTGCAGCCAGTTGAGGCTGTCAAATATACGGAAGATGTCTATGCCTTGGCCGGCGGCTTCCTGGATGAATTTACGGATGACGTTGTCGGGATAGGAGGTGTAGCCCACGGCGTTGGCGCCCCTGATAAGCATCTGGAAGGGGATGTTGGGAATAAGCCGGCGCAGGGCCTGAAGACGACGCCAGGGGGATTCCCGCAGAAACCGGTAGGCCACGTCGAAGGTGGCGCCGCCCCACATTTCCAGGGAGAACAAGTCTTGGGCCAGCAAGGCGGTGGCGGGGGCGATGTTGGTCATGTCCCGGGTGCGCATGCGTGTGGCCAGCAGGGATTGGTGGGCGTCCCGCATGGTGGTGTCGGTCAGGAGAAGTTTTTTCTGGCTGTGGATCCAGGTGACGAAGGCTTGGGGGCCTTGGTCGAGCAGGAGCCGACGGACGCCGGGCAGGGTGTCGGGATTCGCGGCCAGAGCGTCGTCGGCTGGGGAGAGTTTGGGGAGGGGGGGGATGTTGAATTCTTTTTTGAGCCCACGGCTTTCGTTGACGGCTTTTTCGCCGATGAAGCGGAGGATTTTGGTTTCGACGTCACTGTGGGGGGTGATGTCAAAGAGTTCGGGAGTGTCGTCGATGAAGTGGGTGTCGCATTCGCCGCTGAGAAATTTTTTGTGGTTGAGAACGTTGATAAGAAAGGCTTCGTTGGTTTTGACGCCTTTAACATTGAGTTCTTTGATGGAACGGACGGCTTTTTTGGTGGCGCCTTCGAAGGTGCGGGCCCAAGAGATGATTTTCACCAGCAAGCTGTCGTAGAAGGGGGAGATGACGGCGCCTGTGTAGCCGTTGCCGCCGTCCAGGCGGATGCCGAAGCCGGAGCCGGTGCGGTAGACGTCGATGCGGCCGGTGTCGGGGGTGAAGTTGGCCAGGGGGTCTTCGGTGGTGATGCGGCATTGGATGGAGTAACCCCGGGGTTCGATGGCTTCTTGGGAAGGGATGCCGATTTCAGGGGAGTCCAGGGTGTAGCCTTGAGCGACATAGATCTGGCTTTGGACAATGTCGACACCTGTGGTCATTTCGGTGATGGTGTGTTCCACTTGGATGCGCGGGTTCATTTCGATGAAGTAGTGCCGGTCTTGGCCGTCCACAAGGAATTCGACGGTACCGGCGTTGGCGTATTGAACAGCGCGGGCGATTTTAAGGGCGTCTTGATGAAGGTTGGCTCTGAGTTCGGGGGAGACGCCGAAGGCCGGGGTGAATTCGACGATTTTCTGGTGGCGGCGCTGGATGGAGCAGTCTCGTTCGTAGAGGTGAACGATGTTGCCGTGGTTGTCGCCGAGGATTTGGACTTCGATGTGTTTGGGGCATTCGAGGTATTTTTCGATGAAGATGTCGTCGATGCTGAAGGCTTTCTTGGCTTCGCGTTTGGCGTTTTGGAATTCCAGTTCGAGGTCTGCTTCCCGGTGAACCACGCGCATGCCCCGGCCGCCGCCGCCGGCGGAGGCTTTGAGGATGACGGGGAAGCCGTGTTGCCGGGTGAAGGCCAGGGCTTCTTCGACGTCGTGCAGGGCGCGGGCGACGCCGGGAATGGTGGGCACACCGACGCTTTCGGCCAGGATTTTGGATTTGATTTTGTCGCCGAGGTTTTCCAGGGTTTCGGAGCGGGGGCCGATGAAGATGATGCCGGCTTCTTCGCATTTTTGAGCGAAGTGGGGGTTTTCGGACAGGAAGCCGTATCCGGGATGAATGGCGTTGGCGCCTTTGCGCTGAGCCAAGTCGATGATTTCTTCGATGTTAAGATAGGCGTCGATGGGTTTCATTTTGCGCCCGATTTGATAGGCTTCGTCCGCCCGGGTGCGGAAGAGGGCGTATTTGTCTTCTTCGGAGTAAACGGCAATGGTGCGTATAGCCAATTCTTTGCAGGCGCGGAAGATTCTGGTAGCAATTTCGCCGCGATTGGCCACAAGAATTTTGGTTATTGGCTTGATGGTCATAGGTGTTGCGCAGCTCCTTTCGGATATCGTATGAAGTGTTGTCTGTAAGGCAAGTCTTGCTTTGTCTAAGCCCATATTATATCATATTTATGAGTATGATAACATTTCCGAGATTATTTTGTTGCGCAAAAGGGAAAACACATGGTAGGATAATATATTAAGCAGGCATCATTTGTTATGAAGTATTTAGGGCGGGTGTCCGTCATCTGGGGGAATTCCTGTGGCATTTGATACAAATATGTTAGATAACAAAGTTCAAGAGGCGTTGACCCAGGCTGCGGTTCTGGCCGAACGAAATAATCAGAGCGCGTTGGAGCCTGAGCATCTGCTTTTGGTTTTGTTGGGGCAGCCGGGAGGTGTTATGTCGCGGTTGCTGGCCAGATTGTCCATTCCTGTTGATGTTGTCATCGGGGCGGTGCGTAGCGTGCAGCAGGCGTGGCGCGATGAAGGGTATGACGAGAGGCGTTTTGGCAATTTGGTTTATTCTGAACGGTTGCGCTATGTGTTGTCGTGCGCGCAGGAAGCGGCTGAAGATACCGGGGGTTCCCGGGTGGGCGTTGAACATGTTCTTTTGGCGATGGTGGGAACCGCGCAAGGCAATGATGATGAGGCTGGCGACGTGCTGTTGTACTATGGTATTAACGGGGAGACACTGTGGAGATTTTTTGATGAGGAACATAGGGTGAACCCGGGACAGCAAGGGCAGCGAGGGCAGCAGGGGCAACAAATGCCGCAAGCGCAGTACAGGCCGCAGGGGCCGCAAAATCGGCGCGGGGTCGGGTCCCAGGGAAGGCAGGAGCCGCAATTGCCACAGGGCCAGCCGGGGGGTCAAGGATGGGGGCCGCAGAGTCAGGCCGCTCAAGGAGGCCAGATGCCACAGCGGCCGCCGGTTCAGCCGCCGCCGGTTCAGGTATGGCAGGAACCGACGCGGCAGGCCTCCCCGGGCAGCCAGATGAATTCTGAAAATTCCCATGAGGATCATGAGCGGCGGATACCGTCTCAGGCGGAGTTGGATGAAGTTTTTGGGACGCGGCCAATTCCACGGGTGGTTAGCCCTGATGAGGGTTTTAAGGTGGGTCGGCTGCCGCCACGAAGAAACCCGAATGAAGATTTTAAGATGAGTCCGCCTCCGCCGGCCGAACCAAGCGAGGATCTTAATATAGCGCAGACGCCGCCGTGGAGAAATCTAGGTGAGGATTTCGGAGCGCGGTCCACGTCATTGGTGGCTGAGTCCCATGAGAATTTGCACCGGCCGCCGGAAGCACAGGAAGAGGCTGAAGAGTCGGAAACGGTGTTTGGCATGAGGCGGGCGCCGCGAGCGGACAAGCCGAGGAAAAAGACTTTCGGTGAGAGTGATTATGACACTGTATGGATGAATAAATACAGAGAGTTTCAAGTGGTTATTAATTCGTACTATCTGGCAACAGGCGCCCAAGAAGCGTTGATTCGGGCCGCGTTGCTGGCGGAGCGCTTCAGAAACAGCGAGATTGAGTCTGAACATTTGCTTTTGGCTATGTTAGAACAACCTGATGGTGTTATATCATGGATGTTTGAAGGGGTGTCTGTTCCTATCCACCCTGTCTTAACTGAGGTGAGGCGTGTTGTTCTGAGGTTTGCGGTTGGAACGGGCGCGGCTGGATTGAGGGTTTCTCAACGGCTTCGTTTGTTGTTGGCGGAGGCGCGGGAGGAAGCCAAATATTTTGGTGATCCTCATGTTGATTGCGAACATTTCCTTTTAGCGATGGCGAACGCGGCTACAGGGAAAAGAACCGAGGCCGGGGACATTCTTCTGTCCTTTGGTATTGATACTGAGGCTGTGGAAGAACTTATTAGGGAATTGAGGGAACTAGGGAACTAGTTTCCTCAATTCCCTTAGGGATCAGGGATCAGGGATCAGGGATCAGGGATCAGGGATCAGGGATCAGGGATCAGGGGTTAGGGATCAGGGGTTAGGGATCAGGGATCAGGGGATGGTCGGCGCTTCTTTGCCGCGATGAAGCGGGCCAGATAAACTATTGGGGTGTCGGTAAGGCTGATGACGATATAAATTACATATGTTGAGATGATTATTGAGATGAGTGTGGGCAGACTGTAGGTTCCCCAGAAAGCTAGGAACGTGAAGAGAATGGTGTTTAGGAGCTGGCTGATGAGTGTTGAACTGTTTCTGAGCCAGAGGAAGGGTTGGGTTGATCCGGCGCTGTTTTCGGTGAATTGCCATAGCCGATGGTATAGCCAGACATCAAAACGCTGTACGATGGCGTAGACGGCTAAGCTGGAGATGAGCACGCGGGGCGTGTTGGTGAAGACGCCTTGAATGAATGGGTAGAATTGATCATCTGGGGATGGCCTGTATTGAAGCCATGACTGGGAGATGAGAAGGAAACAGAGTGATATGAAGATTCCTATGTTGACGGCCTGCTTGGCCTGTTTTTTGCCGTGCAGTTCGCTTATGATGTCGGTGGCTAAGAAGGTGGAGGCGAACATGATGTTGCCTAAGGTTTGCTCCATGCTAAAAGCGCGGATGAGGATCAAGACTTCTATATTGGCTGTTATTGCCGCCAGTATGACCCAAGCGATTAAGCCTTTTTCCGCGAAGAGTACATAACTGAGCAGAATCGCGCCGAAGACGGCGAGAAGGGTTGCGATCAAAAGTATTTCGTTGTGCATGAGATCTCCGTTCCTTATTTTTGTTCCTTGCTCAAAACAGGCAGGTTTTTCATCAAGAGGCAGGTTTATGATATTTTGCTTTCCAATTATAGCATGCAGGAACATCAAAGAAAATGTAGAATTTTGTACTTAAAGCCAGACCAGGAGGCCATTCCGTTGGATATCAGGTTGTACGCGAACCAAAATGTCGTTTTTTCCACGGATGCGGAGCTGTATCAGGATGTTTACAAAACCCATATTGTTGGAGTCTATCCGGACAGGCTCGAGCTCGCTTTATCTTTGAATAAAGGATATTTGCTGATGCTGCCGGTGGGTACGACGGTCCGGTGGATTGAGCCTTCCGCTGTTAAAGGTCTGACTTCGGTGGTTATCGACCGGCAGATTGCCCGGCATGTCTGGTGCGCTGATTTGCCAGTCGCCCGCGGCAAGAGTCACTCAAAGAAGACGCGTGTTCTGGCTGTGGGAAGCGGGAAAGGGGGGGTGGGCAAAACCACGTTATCGATCAATTTGGCGGCAGCTTTACAAAAAATGGGATATCAGGTTGTTGTGATGGATGCTGATATTGGCATGGCCAACATTGAGGTTTTGCTTAACATGAAATGCCGGTATAATCTGACTCATGTGCTGAAAGGAGACTGCCAGCTTACGGATATTTTGTATGAAGGGCCTCTCGGCATGAAAGTCATTCCCGGTTCAAGCGGTGTTGTCGCCTTTACCGATCTGACCCCTTTACAGTTTAATAGAATCGTTTCTGGTTTTATGCATTTGGATCAAATTTATGATTATCTTATTGTCGATACAGGCGCGGGGATTTCCGAACTTGTGCTTAAGTTTTTGGAATCTGCGGACGATATTATTCTTGTGACGACACCTGAACCACACGCGATGCTGGATACTTTTGCCATCACCAAAGTTTTGTATTCGCGAAATAAGATAATTTCGCCAAAACTGATCTTTAATAAGTGCGAATCGGAATTGGAAGCGAAGAAAAGCGCAAACAAGTTCATCGGCGCTGTGGCAGAGTTCTTGCAGCGGCGTCCGGAGTATCTTGGCTGGATTTTCGAAGACAAACGCGTTGGTAAATCTCTCAAGTCTAAAGAAGTGATTTCGCTGGTGTATCCGGACATTGAGTTTTCCAGGCAGATTGAGAACATTGCCCAGTCTTTGGTAGGTTCAAAAACGGTTTTTGAACAGCAGGGCGGCATTGTTTCTTTCTTCAATAAATTGAAGCGGAATTTTGGCTGACTGCGGGTTTGTGCCTAGTCAACATTTATGTGTTTTGGCAATTAATTGCATTAAAAATCTATTTTTCTGTTCCATCGATCGAGCCTTTGTGGTATAATACACATGTAAAAATACTTTGGGAGGTAGGAGGTTATCATGGAGAAAGCGGTTATGAAGCCGAGAAGAACTCGGGCATCTTCAATGAACGCCGTCAACTCATGGTCGGACAGTCAACCACAAGGAAAACCCAAAGAAGTGCAACCTGTGATTATTCCCCCAAAATCACATAGCAGGTCAGATGGTATGTCCGCGCCCAACCGGGGACAAGGCCTTTATGCACATCGCCAAGGTCTGAACCAGGCGCAGGCGTTGCGTACACATCCCGCGAATCCTAATCAAGGTTCGCGGACATCACCTTCGTACCTGCAGCAGGATACGGATCTGCTTTCGCGTCAAGGACGTCCGGCTGCTAATCCGGAACCGCGTCCTATGGCGCGTCCACAGTTGCGTCAGAATCCCAATGGGCGTCCGCAATTGCGTCAGGAGCCGGAACAACAACAGCGACCCATGGCGCGCCCACAAGGGCGTCAGAATCCCAATGGGCGTCCGCAACTGCGTCAGGAGCCGGAGCAACAACAACAACAGCGACCCATGGCGCGCCCACAAGGGCGTCAGAATCCGAACAGGCGGCCGGAATTGCGTCAGGAACCGGAACACCTTTCGGTGGCCCGTCCACAACGTCCTCAATTATGCCAGAATCCGCAAGAGCGCTCACAGAGGCGTCCGGAATTGCGCCAGACGCAGGAACCGCGCCCGGTTGAGCGCCCACAGCCGCGCCAAGAGCCGGAACCGCGTCGGCCGGTGCGCCCGGAAGCGCGAAAGAGCCGGAACCAAAGGCCGCAAACAAACCAGAAGGCGCAGCTGAAGACGGAGGCCTTGCCGGTATTGCAGCAGGGGCCGAAAGCACAGGCGGCCGCTAGAACAGAACCGATGCTGCGGGCAACGCCCCATTCGGTTTCCGACATGAAACCACGGCCTGCCAGTGTTCCTGTTCCGGTGCATGCCGTTCCCCCCAAAAGCACTTCAGATGAGACTGTTTTCAAGCGTGTTCGGTGGACCACATTCCCGTGGCTGTCTAAAAAAGTTGTTGTGACTTTTTTCGCGACGTTTCTGGCTTTTGCCGGAGGCATCATCTACTTGAATATGACGGTGCCGGTTGTGAATATTATCGTTAGTGACAGACATTTCGGTTATACAGCTTCGTTGAATGAAGCTATGGAAATTGTTTACGACGCCGTTCATACCTTAGGCGAAGAGAAGATCGACGATGTCAATATAATGACTGACGATAAGGTTTTTTATGTGACCCAGCGCGTTGATAAGAAGACTTTTGAGGAAAACCAGGCTTCTGTTGATGATATTGCCCAGTATATCAACACCTATTTACCCGGTTTTGGCGTCAGTGTCAACGGTGAGGAGACAGACATTGTCGTAGCCACCAAAGAGGAGGCCGATGGTGTTCTGAGTGATCTGCTGGAATACTATCAGAATCTGTGTGATAAAGGAACCCAGCTGGTTGACAATGAGATTTACTCTGTTGCTTACGAAGAAGATGTATTGGTTGAGGAAACGAAGGCGCTGCCTCTCTACATGAAAACCCAGGAAGAAGCTTTGCAGGGTTTGATTGACGGAAGGCCTGTTGCCAAAACCCATGAGGTTGAGTCTGAAGAAGAAACAGTTGCGGACATCGCGCAAGCCTATGGGATTGGGGCAGAAAACATTTTGGAAGTGAATAAAGACCTTAGCGCCGAAGAAGAATTGGAAGTCGGAACGCTTGTTAAATTTTTTGTCATAGAGCCGTACTTTACTGTTGTGGTGGAAGGAAAACGTGTCGCGGTGGAAGCGATTGATTTTGCCGTTGAGACGCGGAAAGAGCCCAGAGTGCTCAAGGGGACCTCCAAGGTTGAGCAGGAAGGTGTCTTGGGATCAAAGGATATTACGTTCACATTTGTTTCCCGGAACGGGAAAATTGATCTGAGCAACGAGAACGCTTACGTTGTTCTTGATGAAAATGTCACAAAAGAGCCTGAGAGCAGAATCGTTCTGGAAGGAACGGGGTCCACTTCTTTGGGCAGCTCCGCTTCGGTTAAGATTTCGCAAGGTTCGGGTGACGTGCCTGTCATGAAGTGGCCGGCGTCGGGAACGCTGACATCAAAATACAGAACCGCTTCCAGACCCAATCATAACGGTATCGACATAGCCAATCCTGTGGGAACCCCCATTTACGCCGCGGCGGATGGCACTGTGCTCTTTGTGGGATGGCACGGCGGCTATGGCAACGCGATCGTGATTGACCATGGCGACGGCGTCGGCACCCGTTACGCTCACTTGTCGTCCTTTAACGTCGGCGCGGGCGATACCGTCAGCAAGGGCCAAACCATCGGCGGTATGGGCAACACCGGGAATTCGACGGGTCCGCATCTGCATTTCGAGGTGTTTATCAACCAGACCGGGACGTCGTATTATATTGACCCGGAAGCTGTCACGTACGGTTAGGCGTTTGCGGATCCGCTTGTGATGATTGTCGTGTGTTTGTTATGAACAGTCCAACAAAAAAACACCGCCTTGTCGGCATTACATCCGGCAGGCGGTGTTTCTACGGGAAAGAAGGATCAGAGATATGAGACACTACCGGGAAAAATTGTAGCGGTGCTGTTGATCGCCGGCGTACAGCGGCGGGCCGGGATTAAGGTCGATGACGTGTCTGTCGGGCGGGATTAATGAAAACTGGTGTTCGCACTGCCAAGCGCGCTGGTCAACGAGCTCACAGATTTCCCCGTCTTCAATGATGTTGCCTTTATCGTAGACATAATAGAGCATGTCCAGCAAAAAATCGCGCACGTTGCTGGGCGTGAGCATGTCGGGGTGGGGTTCCATGACCTGAGGCGAGCTGGCAGTATAAAAATGACATTGCAGATCGGGCAGCCCCAAGGCCGCGAGGCCGCAGGTATCCATAACAACCTCTTTAAGCCCGGGTCTTGGCGGTTGTTCGGGATTGTCTACGTTGAACAGGCGTATGTTGACGGGGCCATAAAGAAATTCATCATGATTCAGAGCTTTATGATATTGGGCGGGTTCAATGAGTTTCTGGCTTGAATTCCAATAGATCGCGTCGCAGGGAACGGTGGCCAGCAAAGCGCGTAACGCGCTCTGGAAAATGCTTAACCTGTTTTTATAAGGCAGGGCATAGGCCATAAAATCTGTCACAAGCAAGCCGTAGGAGCATTCGCGTACAGTGTTTTCCGCGTGAGGCCAATGCCAAGTCTGCTGTAAGCCGTCCAGGTAACGGTCGATGGATATTTCGACAGGATGAGGCATAATGCAAGTCTGAGGTGTTTTGTTGTCAAAGGTGGCGACTTGGTCGGTATGAAAGTATATGAAGGTGTTTTCATCGTTCGCCGCTTCCCAGCCTTGCATTTGGTTGGCTGATCCTGCGGCAAATTGAAGCATTTTCTGATTGAGAACGCTGTGGTTAATCGCGGGTTTGTTTCTGTAAAGCAGTTCGACCATGAGAACTTCAATAAAACCGGACCGATCTTTTTGAGCCATCTGTGTCTCCTTTGTGTGAGCTTGCGAAAAACATTGATACTTGGGGATTTTTTAAGATTCTGCTATTATTATAGCGGAATTATGATTTAAGCTCAAGGAGAAAGTTGATGGCAGAAAAATTTGAGATAGGTACTGAGCAGCTTGACAGGGTTGCCACAGGGGAGCCTGATGAGGAATGGCCGCCTGTGGTGGGGCGGGCTTACGCGCGGGCGCGGGCGGTTCTGGATAAACAGAGGCCAGGGCTAGAGGAAATATCGCGTTTGAATCATCGCAGGATGATGGAGGCTTTCCGGGGGGCTCGTGTGGCGGGGAGCGACTTGCAGGGGAGCACGGGTTACGGGCTGGATGACCGGGGTCGGGAAGGGGCGGATCGCATTGTCGCCGCGCTTATGGGCGCCGAGTGCGCGCTGGTAAGGCAGCAGTTCGTGTCGGGAACCCACGCTATCAGCGCGGCTCTGTTTGGGAACTTGCTGCCGGGAGACGGGGTGATGTCTGTGACGGGACTGCCTTATGACACGCTGCAGACGGTTCTTGGTATCCGCGGGGAGGCCGCCGGCAGCTTGGCGGAATATGGGGTTTCTTTTCAAAGCGTCGAGTTGACGGTGGAGAATGATTTCGATTATACTGCGATTGAGAAACGGATGACGCCGGAGATCCGGATGTTTTTGGTTCAAAGGTCAAAGGGGTATGCCTGGCAGGGCGCTGTAAATATGGGGCAAATTGCGGAATTTGTTCGTTTTGCCAAAGAGCGGTTTCCTGATAGAATTATCTTTGTGGATAACTGTTACGGCGAACTGGTGGAAGAGGTGGAACCCGGCCATGTGGGCGCGGATCTAATGGCGGGATCCTTGATTAAGAACCTGGGGGGGACGTTGATGCCTTCGGGGGGCTATGTGGCCGGCAAGAGGGCTTTGGTGGAACGGGCGGCGGCTCGTTTTGCCGCTCCGGGTATTGGCATGAAGCTGGGCGCCACCGGTGATACAGTGCGGCTGATGCTCCAGGGGCTCTATATGAGTCCGCTGACGGTTTGTGAGGCTTTGAAAGGCGCCGTGTTCGCGGCCGCGTTCTGGCAAGAGTTGGGGTTTGACGTGAACCCTGGGCCGGAAGCGGCAAGGACGGATATTATTCAAGCGGTGCGCCTAAAAAGCCCGGGAGGGATGGTGGCTTTTTGCCAAGGGCTTCAGGCAGGATCGCCTGTTGATGCTCACGTCTGCCCTGTGCCGGGGGGAATGCCAGGTTATGCAGACGAGATCATCATGGCGGGGGGGACGTTTGTGCAGGGGGCGACCAGTGAGTTTTCGGCGGATGGACCTCTTAGGCCGCCCTATAGTGTGTTCCTGCAAGGGGGCTGCTCGTGCCGGTATCTGGAAGAGATCCATGTGGGGGCGGCGCTGTTTATGGAGGGGTTGGGGCTGCTGGCAATGGACAATGTGAAATCAATGGACAATGGACAATGGACAATGGACAATGTGAAATCAATGGACAATTGACAAGGCTGATATCCTTCAGCCTGTGGACCAATGGACAATGTGGGATCAATGGACAAGGCTGATATCCTTTAGCCTGTGGACCAATGGACGATGGTGAATTTAGCAAGCTTCTGGAAGCGTACACTCGCAGTATCCTGAATTTTTCTGGATGCTGAATACCGGATACTTGCGGGCAAAGCCCGCTATAGGAGATGATAATAATGCCAGGTTCTCAGATAACGCCCCCTCTGCATACACCGACACCCATCAAGGCTTATGAACCTCTGTGGGGCGTGTGGTATGTTGAAGATCTCATCGGCCAAGGTTCTTTTGGTAAGGTTTACAAGATATGCCGGAGAAACTTTGCTGACAGCGATGTCACCGAATTCGGTAAAGCCCATTATTCCGCTGTCAAAATCATTTCCATTCCGCAGGACGAAAGCGAGATTCAGAGGCTGAGGCTGGAAGGGCTTGGCGATGCTTCTATTCGCGAATTTTTTCATGATGTCGCTCTAAAAATTGTTGCTGAGATAGATCTCATGCAGGAGTTTCGCGGCAACAGCAACATTGTCAGTTTTGAGGATTACCAGATTATTGATCGTTCCAAGTCCGACTCCCCCGAACAAGCGAATCACGAACCCCGAACCCCCGAATTGGGTTGGGACATTCTGATCCGCATGGAACTCCTCGACAGCTTGCCTGCTCACGCGGCTCAGAATCCTTTGTCCGTCGCCGAAGTTATCAAGCTCGGAGTCCATATTTGCAAAGCCCTGGAGCTTTGCGCGCTGAAGAATATCATTCACAGGGACATCAAACCGGAAAACATCTTCGTTTCCCCTTATGGTGAGTACAAGTTGGGAGATTTTGGCGTGGCCCGCCAGATCGAACAAACCATGTCGGGCTTGTCTAAGATAAGGTACTTACATGACTATGGCGCCGGAGGTCTTCAAGGGGGATAGATACGGAGCTAATGTGGATACATACGCTTTGGGCGTCGTGCTGTACACGTTCCTTAACCAGAACCGCGCGCCTTTTCTGCCGCCATTCCCGCATCCGATTAAACCTCAAGACCGTGAAGAAGCGCTGCAAAGACGTATGAGCGGCGAACCCATACCCTCTCTCAAGCTGGAGAATGCAAGCCTTGCTATCGAATCCCGGCTGAACGCCCTTGTCTTGAAAGCCTGCGCTTATGACCGCCGTGACCGCTTCTCTGATCCCACTGCTCTGCGAAAAGCTCTGGAGGTCCTGGCCACGGCTGAAGGATACGAAACGTCATCTGCGCTCATCCCTACGCGTCCGAAAAGAGACCGAGATAATCTGCGGGATGGGCAGCGCTCCAATGATATCGTCCAAACCATCGCTCTTCTGGATTCTCCTCAGGGCGACGACGCCACCGACCTGTCCTATTTGTCCAAGCAGCCCGACGGCACCGACCTGCCCGATTCGTTAGCACAGCCCGACTCTACCACCCAACACCCTCATGCTTCCTTGGATCAACACGTTCCGCCTGATCTGCACACTCATTCTCATACCACCACCCCTTCGCCTGTTTTATCTGGGCATAAGAAGGCCGTAATCCTGGCTTCTGCCGCATTGCTTATGTTGCTGGCAATTCTCTCAGCGGCTTTTTTCCTGTCTTTAGGCAGGACCAATATTGCAGATATAGGCGCGGTCACAGCGTACGGTATCAGTGTGGATTCTCAGATAATAGTTGTGTTAGCAGACAGAGAAGACGCCCAAGCCGTTCTCAAGGAATTGGAGGATCATTACAGCGCGCTCTGCGCCTCTCAAGGATATTCCGTCACCTCTGTGACCTTTGAGGAGACCATAGATATCGTGGGGATGGAACAAAATGAAGAGGTTATCAGGAAAGAGGAAGCGCTGCAAGCCCTGATTGATAACCAAGTCATCAGTGTTTTGGTTGAAGGAACCTACGAGGTCACAGAAGAAATCAATTTTCAGACAGAAACAAAGAAAGATGATTCACTGGAGGTTGGTTCCACCGAAGTGCGACAGGCAGGGAAAAATGGAACCAAGATACTGATCTACACCTACACAGCCAGAAACGGCGTTGTTATAGAAGAAAAAACCGTCAAGATCAACGAGACGATGATCGAGGAGCCTGTGGAGGAGATCATTGCGCAAGGAAACAAACCATCTCCAACGAATCCTCACCCTGTCAGCACAACGTTCTCAGGAATGTACAGCCTGCAAAACCCAACCACAGGTTATTTGATAGACGCCAACACAGACACAATGGTGAATATAATTTATCCTCACATGGCTTCTTTTCAAGGAACGAGCTTATTCAGATTCAGTTTCTCTTTGGTATACTTTGGAGACAGCCGTTACCATATAAAATATCACCCTAACTATGGTGAATATTATTTCAACCAATACGGAAGCGGCGGCAATGGCGCCGCGATCACATCATGGTATGCCCCGGAAATATGGTATCTTTACAACATCGGAGACGAAAACTATGTGATATCCTCAAATAGTACGCTCAAAGCCGACCAAAGCCTTGTTATAACAACCGATTCAACAGCGGTTAATGCCGGTATAACCATGAGACCATATTCGGCTGCCAACAAGCTGCAATGGTGGAAGTTCAACAAAGTTGATTGACCTCAAATGGACCTCAAATCGGAAGAATTGTCATAATAGCCATTGTGCATTCTATACTGATAATGTATTATTGAAATCGGAACGCGTAGGATATGGGAGGTTTGATGAAGCAGCCCCGAAGCGCAGGATCCAATTGTGTTAATTGTCCATAGGCCCATTGGTCCACAGGCTGAAGGATTTCAGCTTTGCCATTGGTCCACAGGCTGAAGGATATCAGCCTTGCCATTGTCCATTGTCCAATGCCAAGTATCAATTTGATGATTACTGGCGTTAAATTATCAAAAATAGGAGGGTTCATATGAGCGCGAAAACCCGTGTGGTGGTTCTTTTCGGGGGAGAGTCCGGGGAACATGAGGTGTCCGTCAGGTCGGCGGCTTCGGTGATTGAGGCTTTAGACCGGGAGCGCTATGAAGTTTTTACGGTGGGTATTGATAAGTCGGGCAGATGGTTTTGGAACGTGTTGCCCGCGGAGTGGCAGGGTCAGCCGGATAATCCGGTTTTGCCGCATCATCAGGCGGTAACGCTGGCTTTTGACCCTAAGGTACCGAGGTTTATCGGTGTTGAGGGAAGTCTGCCTCAGGGGCAGGGGGCTTGTGATATTGTTTTTCCTGTCTTGCATGGGCCTAACGGCGAGGACGGAACCGTGCAGGGCGCCTTGGAACTGGCGGGGATGTCCTATGTGGGCTCGGGCATCCTGGGGTCGGCTCTGGCGATGGATAAGGATCGTATGAAAGCCGTATTGGAACACGCGGGGCTGCCTGTGGGAAAATATCTGGTCTATGGCGCCGAGTTTGTCCAAGAGAACGTGGAGACGGTGGCCGAGTGTGTAGAACGTGATCTGGGGTATCCCTGTTTTGTGAAGCCGGCTAATTTAGGATCCAGCGTCGGCATCTCCCGCGCGCGGGATCGGGCGGAATTGCTGAAGAGTATGGCTTTTGCCCTGGAGTTTGATTTGAAGATTGTTATTGAAAAGGAGATTGTCGGGCGCGAAATTGAGATGTCAGTCATGGGAGATACAGATAACCCTCAGGTGTCCTTGGCGGGAGAGATCATTCCAACGGAGGGTTTCTATGATTATGAAGCGAAGTATGTTAACGATTCGGCAAGCCTGGTCTATCCCATTGAGTTGGATGATCAACTGTTGAAAAAGCTGCAAGGCTATGCCCGCGTGACTTTTCGCGCCGTGGAGGCTTCAGGGTTAAGCCGGGTGGATTTTTTTGTTCAGCCGGATGGGTCGGTGTATGTGAATGAAATTAACACGATGCCGGGATTTACAAGCATTTCAATGTTTTCGAAGCTTTGGGAGGTTTCCGGTGTGCCATACAACTCGCTGCTGGACCGGATTATTGAAACGGGACTCAAACGCTGCATGCTGCGGCAAAAGCGCAGACTGAAAGGCAATTGACAATGACAAGGCTGATATCCTTCAGCCTGTGGACCAATGGACAATGAGGATGCAGGGTTGGGATAGCCTGCCATGAGTCGTTCCCTAATTGTCAATTTGTCCTCGGTTGGAGGATATCGGTCCCGCCATTTGTCCCTACATTAGGGTGCGGAAGACGCCGACGACTTTGCCTAGGATGTCGATACTGCGGGTGTAGATGGGCTCCATGGCCTCGTTTTCCGGCTGCAGACGTACCTGGCCGGTTTCTTTGTAGAAACGTTTAACGGTGACAAGTTCATCGGGCAGCATGGCCACAACGATGTCGCCGTTTTTGGCTGTGGGCTGCTGGCGTACGAGGATGAGATCCCGGTCCAGTATGCCGGCTTCAATCATGCTTTCGCCCTGGACGCGCAAAAAAAACACCTCTGAGTTTTGGGCAAGGTCTTCGGGTATAGGGAAATAGTCTTCGATGTTTTCGTCCGCCAAAATGGGGGTTCCGGCTGTGACGCGTCCGATGACAGGGGCATAGGCGACACGGGGCAGGGGTTGGTCGCCGGTGGGATCAAGGATTTCTAAAGCGCGGGGTTTGGTGGGGTCGCGGCGTAAATAGCCTTTTTCTTCAAGGATGTTAAGGTGAAAGTGGACGGTGGAACTTGAGGCGAGGCCGGTGGCTTCGCCGATCTCGCGAACGGAAGGAGGATAACCTTTCAGGCCTTGGTGGCTTTTGATGTATTCGAGGATTTGTGTTTGGCGTTGGCTTAGGTCTTTCATAAGCTTTCTCCTTTGAGAAATCGTTTCATCATTGCTGTGTGAAGTTTTGGATTATGTATATGGTACCACAGCGTCCGGGAAAAGACAAACTTATGTTCGATATTGGCTTTCAATGTGTGGCGTAGTGTTTCCCAAATTTGACGTCTTCTCTCTTGATGTGTGTTATGAGCCAGCTCGTAAGGGTATTGGACAAGGCAAAGCTTAACTTGGGGGAAGGGCCGTTTTTTTCGAAATCTGCGTACAATTCTTTGAATGTGGTTATGAAGTCGTCATGGATTTTTTTATGGTGAGCGTAATTGGGATAGTTGCTTTCCTTTTGCAGTTTTTCTTCGTCGCCAAAATGCTTGATAACGTACTGGCCTAAAAAATCCAGACATTTTTTCATGTCTTCTTTGCTGGGATTCGCGATGCCGAGAGAAGCAGCGTTATTGACAAGATCGACCAGTTCCTTGTGCTGGTTGTCGATGTGCTTGATGTCGGTTCTCATGTCGTCGGTGAATTGATACACCTTCAATCACTCCCTTTGTTTTGATGTGTTTGATTTATTCATGCCAGGATCAATTGAAATTATACATAAATTCTTGTGCAATCTGAAATCAAAAAAAGAAGATTTTTGAGAACAACTCCTTGCGAGTTTATTAAGAATATGATAAAATACTATGTGGCAGTAACAATCATCGACCGAAAGAGGAAAAACAGATGATACGATTATACTCGCTCAACGCTTACCCGAGAGGATCACAAAGGTTTGATCAGGAAGGAGACCCATCATGACCTTAGAAATCAAAAACGCTAACGCCGCCGCCCAGCTCACCGAAATCGCGGGGGTGCTGCTGCAAGCCGCCGCCGATATTGAAGCCACACGAACCGCCGTCAACGCTTTCATCAACAGCCCGGATCTTGTCAGCCGGACCTATGACAGCATCCGCGCCCAGTATACAAACCTGCATATGCCGGTGCTGCAAGGCATGCTTTGGTACATCGACGAAATGCTGGCCGATCAAGACACCTACAGAAGCCAAATGACCACCCTCAAAGGCTGTCATTTGAACGAAGCCGCGCTGCTGACCCAGCTGTCCACAGCCAAGACCTTGGACAATATCGCCAAGCAGGCGTCCCCATGTTGAACAGCGTTACCAGGAAATTGGTCAATAACATCCAGGAAAAACTGGACAGCCTCTACACATTTGAGAGCTCGACCCGAGGTCTCTACGGGACGCCCCAAAGCATCCTTCCCGACATCAGAACGGGCATCGCGGCCATCGAAGCCTCCGTCTACAACCCGGTAAACCACACGTTCAGCTTCCCGCCCGGGGTCAGTCCCGATATGAGTTGGCGGGAAACCCTCAACGCCAAATGGGACGAAAAAATGGCCGAGGGCATGAAAATCCTGACCTTCGAAGGCGGCCAAGCCTATGCCAAAGGACTTAGCGATTACACATCCTACAGCACAGATCCCGTGAATTTAAGCACAGGCAATTTCATCTACCAAAAAGTAGATATGATCCTGTATGGCACATCAATATGGGGCCGCCCGCGACCACGTATTAGTGCGAAAAGTACGAAAACAAACGAACATGGATCAAACGAACAGGCGAGCTGATTGGCAGTTGACAGATACGGGATGAGGAACTATAATTCGCTACGAACGAATTATGAAAAAAGTTATGAATTAGGGGAAAAGGGCACATTGTTTTATTTGAGGATCAGGAGAAGGAATTTAGCTTGACGAAAGATCTCCCGTATAGATTAGTGCTAAACAATAAGCCCTGCCAAGCATATTTTTCAGCTGGCGCTCCCAGACTGTTAACTATCAGCGCGTACACCGCCAAAAGGTTTTCCGGGTCGTATGACAAAATCAAGGCGATAACGAATTTAACATAGCTGAGCCTTAACTTTCCCTAATTGTCCATTGTCCATTGTCCATTGTCCATTGCCTAAAGGGGGGGATCTTGTGATTGCGGAGATTATTGCGACGGGAACGGAGCTTCTGCTGGGAGAAACTTTGAATCTTAGTACCAGGTATCTGAGCGAGCAGATGTCGAGTCTCGGTATTGAGGTTCATTATCAGATTGCAGTGGACGACGACCGCGAACGGTTGCGTGGGGTTATGGCGGCGGCTTGCGCGCGCAGCGATCTGGTGTTTGTAACGGGAGGACTGGGACCGACTTATGATGATTTGAGCAGGGAGGTCGCGGCCGAGGTGGTTGGGACGCCTTTAGTTTTTGACAGTGAGCAGCTGCGGCGGATTGACGGGTTTTTCCAAGGAAAATCGCCGTCAGAGGGGTCGGATAGGCAAGCGCGTTTTCCGGAGGGGTCTGAAGTGCTGGAGAATACGGTGGGTACGGCGCCGGGGATTTTTGTGCCTGGGTTACAGGAGTTGACTCCGGAAACGTCTGCGCCGGGGAAACCGATAATTGTTTTGTTGCCGGGACCGCCTCTGGAGTTGGCATCGATGTTTGAGAATCAAGTGGTGGAGCGGCTGCGGGCGATTCTGGGTTCGCGCCCGCGGCTGTTGGTGCGGGTGTTGAAGGTGTTCGGATTTCAGGAGACGGAGCTGGAGCGGATGATTGAGGATGAATGGGGGGCTTGGCGGGTTTTGGATCCGGCGGAGTCTCTTTCCTGCGTGCTGCTGGATCAGCATACTTATTTGGAGCTGCGTCTTTGTGTGCGCGGATTGATTGAGGAAGAGGCGCGGGCGCTGTTGGAGCGGGCGGATGCGTTTTGGAGCGGGCGGTTGGGGCGGCGGGTTTTTGCCCGGGATGAACAATCCCATGCCGGGGTGGCGGTTGAGTTGCTGCGAGAGCGCGGCCTGACCTTGGCGACGGCGGAATCCTGTACGGGTGGACTGCTGGGTGGAAGGGTGACGGATGTTTCGGGCAGTTCGGCTGTTTATCAAGGGGGTGTGGTTAGTTATTCCAATCAGGCGAAGATGAGTTTACTGGGCGTTGCGGAGGAGAGTTTGCAGCGGTTTGGCGCCGTTAGCGAGGTTGTGGCGCGGGAGATGGCGCGAGGCGCCCGGAAGGCGCTGGGCAGTGATCTGGCTCTGGCGACGACGGGGGTCGCCGGCCCTGACGGGGGGACGGCGGAAAAGCCTGTGGGGTTGGTATTTATCGCTTTGGCCGATGCGAAAGGGGAAAAGACGCTGTGTAAAGAGTTCCAAGGGGATAGAGATTCTGTGCGGAATATGGCGGTGGAGGCGGCGCTGGATCTGTTAAAACAATACCTGGATGGCGATGGTGTTTGCTCTAACTGATGACAGAATACCAACTTCATCCTGTGGTCCGTTGCCTTGAACCGCTGTGATCGCCAACAGAGAGGCATTTTTGTTTTCGGCAAATTTCCCAGCGTATTAAGCACCTTTAGTCGATTTTAGCCAGATTAAAATTATTGTTTACTGGGAATAAAATTTTCAAATAAGACTTGACAATATTGGAAGAACAGGGTATACTTGATTCGAACATATGTTTTGTTGGATTGAGCGATCGTTCCATACATGAGAACTTGAAGCCGAGAACAAGAAAACATATCAAAAGAAAATAAATGAGGGGAAGGTTCGGGATATGGATAAGGAGAAATTGAAAGCGTTGGATATGGCGCTGCTGCAGATTGAGAAGCAATTCGGCAAGGGCGCGGTGATGAAGCTGGGGGAGGCGTCGGCTAAGTTAGCTGTCGATGTGATTCCAACGGGTGCTTTGCCGTTGGATATGGCTTTGGGGGTCGGAGGGCTGCCCCGGGGACGCATTATTGAGATTTATGGGCCGGAATCTTCAGGGAAAACGACGGTGGCGCTCCATGTCATCGCGGAGGCCCAGAAGATGGAGGGAACGGCGGCTTTTATCGATGCTGAACATGCCCTTGATCCAGTCTACGCGCGGGCTCTGGGTGTGCAGATTGATGATTTGCTCGTGTCTCAGCCGGATACGGGGGAGCAGGCCCTGGAAATCTGTGAGGCGTTGGTGCGCAGCGGCGCCGTTGATGTGGTGGTGGTTGATTCTGTGGCGGCTTTGGTACCCAGGGCGGAGATTGAGGGCGAGATGGGTGATTCTCATATGGGGTTACACGCGCGCCTGATGTCTCAGGCCTTGCGCAAGCTGACGGGGGCTATTGGCAAGAGCAATACGTGTGTGATTTTTATCAATCAAGTGCGTGAGAAGGTTGGCATTGTGTTTGGTAATCCGGAGGTGACAACAGGTGGCAGGGCGCTGAAGTTCTATTCTTCTGTCCGTCTGGAAGTGCGCAAGGCGGATGTTATCAAGCAGGGTCAGGATATTATGGGCAACCGTACTAAGGTTAAGGTTGTTAAGAATAAGGTGGCGCCGCCGTTTCAGTCGGCGGAGTTTGATATTATGTACGGCAAGGGGATTTCTTATGAAGGCGGGCTGGTAGATATGGGTACGGAGACCGGCGTTCTGGCAAAAGCGGGTGCCTGGTATTCTTATAACGGGGAACGTCTTGGCCAGGGCCGGGAGAATGTGAAAGAGTATCTGGTCGGACATGCTGATGTGGCAGCTGAGATTGAGGGCAAGATTCGTGCTCAGCGGGTTAATTTGAGCGATTCAGCCGTGGGCGCGGGTACTGATTCCGATGGCGATGTGGAGGTTGTTGAGTTAGGGGATTGATAATCAATGGACAATGGACAAGGCTGATATCCTTCAGCCTGTGGACCAATGAACCAATGGACAATGGACAATGGACAATGGACAATGGGGAAACAGGAAACAGGAAACAGGGAGATGAAGTATGGCCGGGATGTTGTCGCAGGGGGCTTCCGGGGAAGAGTCTTCGGGGAGGTCATCAGAGCGCTCGGCGTTGCAGAAGGGGCTCTATTATCTGAGCCGCCGACGTTTGTCGGTGTGGGAAATGGATCAGCGTCTGCTGCGGGCGGAATTTGGGTTGGAAGAGCGTGAGGCGGCGATTCGCCGGCTACGGGAATGGGGGTATCTTGACGATGGGGAGTATGCCCGGGCCTATTGCCGTAGCAGGAAGGAGCGTTCATCACGGCTTAAAATTATCTGTGAGTTGGAGCAAAAAGGCGTCGCGCGTGATTGTGTTGAGGACGCTTTGGGTGATGTGTATGACGAGGCTGAAGAGTTGAGGATGTGTCGCGCGCGTATGCTTAAAGAATGGGAAAAATTACCGAAGACTATAGGAGCAGCAAGGGGGCAAGTTTGGAATTCTTTGGTGGAGAAATTTATGGCACGGTTTGCGAGACATGGGTATCCATGCGCAAGCATCAGGAAAATTGTTGAAGAAGAAGAGGCTGTTTTTTTTCCATCCTATACCAAAGAAACTTGACTTTATCCAGTGTTTTTATTAAACTGGGCTTATAAGGCAGTCTTTTCCGATTTGTACGCTTGCGGGTGCAGCAGAGGCGATACAAACATATATATATATTGGTTAGGCATAACGGGCATGGGGTTCCGTGTCCAAGGGGCGTTTACGATGTATATATAGCTGTGAAAGAGTCACGGGTTGAAGTCAGATACTTCGGCCTGGTTGAAGAAAAAAGGCTGGTCTTGCGCTGGTCTTTTTGTTTTTGCGCAAATTGTTGTTCATTATTAAGATTATTATGGGGGGTGGAATCGTGACAGCAGTCTGGATCATCTTAGGCATGATTGCCGGGTTGATTGTTGGATGCTTAACCGGATGGATTGTCCGACGGAATATTGCTGAGAAGACTTTAGGGTCGGCTGAACAGGCGGCCAGAAAAATCCTTAGCGACGCTGATAAAGCGGCAGAGACGAAAAAGAGGGAGGCCGTGGTTGCCGCTAAAGAAGAAGTTATGCAGCTGCGCAATGATTTGGAAAAAGAGACGCGGGAACGCCGCAATGAGTTGCAGCGTTTAGAGCGCCGTAACCTGCAAAAGGAAGAGACGTTGGATAAGAAATCGGAAAGCTTGGAACGCAAGGACGAAAGTTTACGTCAGCGGGAAACCGCTGTTGAGGCGACGAAGAAAAAGCTTAGTGATTTGATCGCGAAGCAAATGACAGAGTTGGAACGGATTTCGGGATTGACGCCGGACGAGGCGAAACAAATTTTGTTAAGAAGTGTTGAGGATGAAGTTCGGTATAAATCAGCTATTATGATTAAGGAAGCGGAGACGCGGACGAAAGAGGAATCGGAGAAAAAAGCCAAAGATATTATTTCGCAAGCGATTCAGCGTTGTGCGGCGGATCATGTGGCTGAAAGCACGGTGTCGGTGGTGTCTCTGCCTAATGACGAGATGAAAGGACGCATTATCGGCCGTGAAGGCCGCAATATCCGAGCGTTGGAGACGTTGACGGGTGTGGATTTGATTATTGATGATACGCCGGAAGCGGTTATCTTGTCGAGCTTTGATCCTATCCGGCGAGAAGTGGCCCGGCTGGCTTTAGAAAAGCTGATTTTGGACGGGCGTATCCATCCGGCACGTATTGAGGAAATGGTGGAGAAGTCCCAAAAAGAGGTTGAACAGAAAATCCGTGAGGAAGGTGAACAAGCCACCTTTGAGGCGAGTGTCCATGGTCTGCATCCGGAGATTGTCAAGTTGCTGGGCCGGCTGAAGTTCCGTACCAGTTATGGGCAAAATGTGCTCAAACATTCGGTTGAGGTGGCGCATCTGTCCGGGTTGATGGCCTCGGAGTTGGGTGTGGATGCCCAGTTGGCCAAGCGGGCGGGGTTGCTCCACGACTTGGGCAAAGCGGTTGACCATGATACAGAAGGAACCCACGTACAGATCGGGATTGATATCTGCAAGAGGTACAAGGAGTCGCCGGAAGTGTTGCACGCGATCGAAGCCCATCATGGCGACGTGGAGGCTAAGAGCACGGTGGCGGTTCTGGTAGCGGCGGCTGACGCGGTTTCGGCGGCCCGGCCCGGAGCGCGCCGGGAGACGCTGGAAACCTATATTAAGCGGTTGCAGAAGCTGGAAGAGATAGCCGAAGGTTTTGAAGGCGTTGAGAAGTCTTACGCCATACAAGCCGGGCGCGAGATCAGGATTATTGTCAATTCCGAGAAAATCGATGATGCCCTTGCGCCGCGGATGGCTTATGATGTAGCGAAGCGTATTGAGGAGGAGTTGGAGTATCCGGGTCAAATCCGGGTTGTTGTACTGCGGGAAACCCGTGCTGTGGATTATGCCAAATGATTTTAGAGACATTTTGTCAAAAAGTTGATTGGTTGGACAAGCTGAAATCGTGGTAGGGTCTTAAGAACCTTTGGGGAGCCCCCGATGAGCAGGAAACTGTTTGTTGGGGGTTTTCAAAAATAGCGCCAAATCTTACATATTTTCACGAACAATGTCACTTATTAACAGAATTGTGTCTGAAGGTTTTTCTAGTCAATTGCGAGAATACAACAGAAATAGCTGCAACAAAGTGAGGAAATGGTATGATATCCCAATCAATCACAGGAACGAGTTTTGGTACGCAGTTCGCAAGTTTTGGCACCGGTTTGTTAATCGCGATCTTACTGCGTTATCCGGAGATCGGGTCGATCAACTGCAATCAGGGTGAGCAGGTTCTGAACATAAAATTTTTACTGAAGGGTTCTTATCCTTATGAGAAACTTCGGGAGACGCTAATGGATGCCTGGGCTGTGTTTAATCAAATGGAACGGCGTGAAGTTAAAGTTTGCCGGATTGACCGGAGGATGGAGGAGGTCGAGACTCTGGTTTTGACCCGCGATTTGGCTTCACTGACCTTTGATGAGATGAATCTGTCTGTGCAGATTATCAAGAGTACGTTGGGCAAACAGCTTATTATTGAGGAACAGGTTCTGGGAGAGGAAGACAAGGTGTTTCAGGAGGACATGATTGTGCAGTCGTTGGCGGCTATGCGCGCCCGGGGGGCGGAAAACAGCCTAACGGCCTTGCGCGATGGGGGCCGGGTGTTGGTGTTTGGTAATTAATTAGGAAACAGGGGAGAGGGGTTAGGGGTCAGGGAATAGGGGTTAGGGATCAGGGGTTAGGGGTTAGGGATGGTAGGGAATTGGCTTGCAGCCAATTCCCGGGGAATTCAAGTTTTCTTTGCTGCATTCCCAACTCAAATCTTGCGCCTCGCAGAGGCGCTACCACCCCTAACCCCTATTCTCTGCCCCCTGACCTCTGATTCTAAAAACCAGGGTTATGCGCATTTGGTTCCCTTAGTGGGTGGCAAAAGCTTCGCCGCCCATGAGGACGCACAAGCGGCGGGCGATGTATAGGCCTAGACCGTTGCCCGGTTTCCCTTGCGCGTTGGAGCCGCGCCAGAAGCTGTCAAAAATATAGGTAGATTCTTCCGAAGTTAGGGTGTTGCCGCTGTTGACAACAGCAATGAGCTGGCAACCTTCTTCCTGGGAAAATGCTAGTAAGATATGTTTGCCGTTCCCATATTTCATGGCGTTTTCCAGTAAATTGCACAACGCCTCAAACGCCCGGTTACCGTCTCCTTCCAAGAGGCAATTGGTATAGGGCGCTATTTCAAAGTTGGTTCTGGTCAGTTCCATGCGCCAGCCGTAGGCTTCATCAGCGCGTTGAATCACATCGTCAAGATGAAACTCTCCTTCTATCACAGACAGATCTGGCAGAGCTTCAGACACTGTGGCGTGAAGGCTTTCGACAAGTGACAGGATTTCTTTGGCGCGCTCATCCATTCTGGCGAGCAGAACGGTTTTCTTGTTTTCGTCGTGATAAAGGTTCTCTCGAAGAGCCTTGACGCACAGCATGATCGCGCCAAGGGGTATCTTGATATCGTGGGAGAGAGAGGGCTGTTTGCGCTTTTTCCTTTTCGACAGCCAGAACCCGTTGGCGTTCACTGAGCAATGTTTCGCGCAGCATGTCAAGTCCCCAAAGGAACTGCCCAAAAAAACGTCCTTGCTTGCTCACAGTGACCGGTGTTGTAAAATCTCCTTTGGCTAAGGTTTCCGGCAGGGTTTTGAATATATTCAAAGGGCGAATTATCGCGTATTTGAGGTACAGAAGAAGTATGATGACAACCGCGAACATGGCAAATAGAGCGAAGTTGAGCGGGAACAGGACATCTTTCGGGTTGCCGCCTTTGTCGGCGTAGCGGAATTTTACGTATCCTAAGAGGGTGTTGTCACGATACAGGGGTCTGACGAAATAATTATCACCGTCAAAGAAGCTGTCCATGTCCGTCAAACCCATTAAGGATTCTAGCGGCGTGAATTCACCCAACATATAAAAGGCCGTATCGTTTATGTATTGACAGGAATTAATATCCTCGTCCGTTATCTCTCCTGTGGCTTGGTATTTATCAACAAGCCGGTTGGCTTCAATGTTGTAGGGTTTATCGTTCGGTTTATCGTTGGGATCCTTTTTGGCTAAGACTATCATGTTGGCGAAAACTATCCATGCTGTGCATATGGCGGCAACAATAATGATGAACCGATTATAGCTTTTCATAACAGTTTGACCTTATTCTTCGTATTTGTACCCGATGCCCCAGACTGTAATAATGTGGGAGGGGTTCGCGCTGTCTTTTTCGATTTTATCCCGAAGACGTTTGATGTGAACAGTTAGTGTGGAGGGCTCGGAGAAACAGTCGTAGCCCCATACTACTTTCATGAGTGTGTCTTTGCGTAAAGCCCGGCCCTTGTGTTCAACGAGATAACAGAGAAGATTGTATTCCATTTGGCTGAGGTTCAGGGATTTGCCGGCAAAACTGGCCGCACGGGCGTCAATATCTAGGAGCAAATCCCCCGCAATAAGGCGGTTTCCTATGGGGGTCTCGCTGTAATAACGCCGGTATAGGGCGTCAATTTTTGCTTTGAGAATATCCATATCGAAGGGTTTTTCCATGTAATCATCGGCACCGATCCTAAGGCCCATAAGCTTATTGTCTTTGCCGTCACGGGCGCTGACAATGATCAAGGGGGTGTTTAACTTTTTGTGAATGTCTTCGCAAACGGCAAAACCATTTATGCCGGGGAGCATAATGTCCAGCAGAACAAGTCTGACTCTATGTTCGCGCAAAAATTCGAGTCCGGATTCTCCGCTGGCCCGTATCTCACAGGAATATCCTTCTTTGCTCAAAAAGTCACACACCAAATCGGCTGTTAACTGGTCATCCTCAATGATCAAGATATCTGTCACGCTTTCACAACCCAATTGCTAATATTTTTCATTATAACATGAAGAGTGTGGAAAATGAAATAAGAAATGCGAACCGGGTGCATATTTAAAAAGTGCATGAACTGTTTTCCCGCAACTCAATGGTGAGTTGGAGGCAGATACCGCGCTGGCCAGTAACAGTGCCACGTCAGGGGTTGGGGAGCGGCAGACTCCAAAAGCCCGCGTATTTTTTCGCCTTTCGGGGGCTGCGTCGGGCGGTGAGGCGCTTGGATTCTGCC
>WRHI01000026.1 GCA_009783315.1 Peptococcaceae bacterium | reverse complement strand
TGTTCTATCACTGGCAGATGGGGATACGACCGACGATGAGATAACAAGAGCCGTATGACGCGAGAGTGTCACGTACGGTTCTGTGAGAGCCTGAGGGTGAAACTCCTTCGGGCTACTCGACTAAGGCAGCCTTGCGCTCTTTTTCTGCTCCGATGCCCAAGAGCTGCTGCCGCCCCTCCCGCAAAGGCTTGGCGGACGCGCCTCACATCCCGCCGCCGTCGCCCCCTCTTGCCCCTCCGGCTGGGGTCTGATCTGTAACTGGTGATGCGGTGACCGGTTATTATGCGAGGGTTTTATCTTGAATATCATAAAAGGGTATACTATAATTTGGTTGAAGACTATGTTAACTGAGGAATCAGAGCTCAACAGTAAAGAAGAAAAGGGAGTGTTGGCATGGATTTTATCAAAGAAACGGATTTGCCTGGTATAGGGAAGAAATTCTCTATCGCGGCAAAAGATGGCACCCAAATTATCATTATTGTTCACGATGATGGCACCCGGGAGATTTATCATTACGACTTAGAAGATGAAGACGGCGATGTCGATCATATTATTACGCTGGATGATAACGAAGCGCGCAGGGTGGCGGGCATTCTGGGCGGTATGACCTACACGCCGCGCGCTCTTGAGTCTATGAAAGTCAATTTGAGAGAGTTGACCATTGATTGGCATAAAATGGAGGACTGCCCTGTTTGCGATAAGTCCATTGGAGAGCTCGGTCTGCGTGAAAATATTGGTGTCTGTGTTATTGCCATTATCAAGGCTCACGGTGGCGAGAACATCATTAACCCAGGCCCGAATGATTTTATCTGCCAGAAAGATACTGTCGTTCTGGCAGGAACGCGGGAACAGATCCGCAATTTTCACCAACTTATTAAGAGCGAGGGGAAATAGGTGATAGGTGAAACGATTTTTCAATTAGGAATTCTTCTGCTGTTTGTGGCTTTGGCGGGACTGTTTTCTTCAAAACTAAAATTCCCGATCGTTCCTTCATTGATTGTGGCCGGTCTTGCTGTCAGTGCTTTGTTTAATGTCATCCACTATAATCCCGATGAGGCTATCATTAACACCATTCCAACAAAAGAAGCCATTGAACTGTTGGGTGAGGTTGGCGTGTTGTTTTTGTTGTTTGCGTTGGGCTTGGAGTTTTCAATTAAGAAACTCCTCAATTCTTTGCGAACCGTGCTGACAAGCGGGTTGCTTTATTTAAGCATTGTAGGGACAAGCGCCCTGGTTTTCGCGGTATGCATGGGATGGGCGCTTCCGGAAATCCTGCTGGCTTTCGGCATTATTATTATCTCATCCAGTGCCATCGTCGCCAAAACCCTTGTGGATATGAAGAGAACGGCGAATCCGGAGACGGAAGTCATTCTTGGGCTTATGCTGTTTCAGGATATCTTTATGGCGATTTTCTTGCCAATTGTGGCAGCCATTGCGCTGGCCCATTCCGGAACCCCTTGGGAGTTGGCGACGTCAATCGGTTTCGCGTTTCTGTTCATTATTCTGTTTGTGGTGGTCAGCCTCAAGACGAGTCTCCTGGAGAAAATTCTCAACATTGCCAGCGACGAAGTGTTTCTGCTGGTGATTATTGGCGCGCTGTTTTTCATAGCCGGCACCTCATACAAGCTTGATATATCTGATGCCATCGGCGCGTTGATTCTGGGGATGGTTCTGGCGGAAACGTCCCATAAGGAAAGAATCATGCATATGGTTGTCCCATACCGTGATTTTTTTGGCGCGGCGTTCTTCTTCGCCTTTGGGTTCAGCATAACCCTGAACGGAGAGATGTTGACGCAATCTCTGCCTGCGGCGTTGATTGCTGTGGTACTGACATTAGTTGGCAGTATGATTTATGGGATTGTCATGAGCAAAATGGCCAAAATCAACAAACGGGGCGCGGTTAATGTCGGGCTGACAATTGTCTCAAGAGGGGAGTTTTCTATTATTCTGGCAGGCATGGGTCTAACAGCTGGTTTGAGCAACTCTCTGTGGTCTTTTGCCGTGCTTTATGTGGTGATCCTGGCGATTTCCGGGCCCCTGCTGAGCCGTTTTTCCGATCAGATCGCCCAGGGAATGGCTAAGATTTTCCGTTGGAAATTAAAGCAAAAAAAGACCAAGACCCACCCTAAAGGTGATCCGTCACTCTTGAGAGATGCCTAGTACTCTACCACACCCAAATCGCCTAATAGATTGCAAGTATTTCGGCACGAGGCAAGGAAGAACCGACGACGCATACCGGGCGTCTGCTAGGGGGGACTGACGAAGTATCGTGCCGAAAGATGAAGCAAGATATTAGGTGATTTGGGTGTGGTAGAGTACTAGAATCTTTTCCAAAATTATTCAATGAATGTAATGAGGAAAAATGATATACTGTTGAATGAAAGACAAAATAACGAGGAAATTCGTTCATACGGAAGAGATGTTCCCAAATGCCGAATGGCGCTCTTGAAAAATTTGTAGCTTCTTGTTATGATTTTAAGTACAATGGGGTTGTTTGTATGGACTATACGGATATGAGAACAGAATCCCATGTACAATCTGTGGCGCGATCTCTGCAAATTATGGAGTTGTTGGCGGAGGAAAACCGTGAAATGACGCTTACAGAAATTGCCGACAGACTGGAGTGGCCCAAGAGCACTGTTCATGGCATTCTGGCAACTTTGCGGGATTATCGTTTTGTTGACCAGTCGTCTCAGAACGGACGCTACCGTTTGGGGATTCGTTTGTTTGAAATGGGTCACAAGGTGGCACGCAATTGGGAGATTAGGGAACTGGCGTTTCCGGTTATGCACAAGCTGAACAGACAATTCAACGAAATGGTTCAGCTGGCCACGGAAGACGCGGGTGAAGTTCTTTATATTGAAAAGGTCGACTCTACAAACATTATCCGCATTGTGTCGGAAATTGGGGCGCGTTTGCCCATGCATTGCAGCGGATTGGGGAAAGCTTTGCTGGCTCATATGCTCCCGGCGGAGGTCAAAAACATCCTGACCAGGAGAGGTATGAGAGAGATGACCCGTCATACCATCACCAACCAGGCGGAAATGGCTGACGAGCTGACAAGAATCCGTAAGCAGGGTTACGCTGTAGACAACCAGGAAATCATGGAAGGACTGCGTTGTGTCGCGGCACCTATTCGCGACAGAAACGGCGTTGTTCGGTACGCTATCAGTGTTTCTGGTTTGTCGGAACGAATTGCCGGTGATTTTTTTGAGAAGGTGAGGGATGCCGTGACAGATGCCGCAGCTGAAATCTCAAGGCTGATGGGTTACAAAGGAGATCCTTGAAGATGCTGAAAATGAGAATGATGAGAGAAAAGTGTTCAGTAGTAAAAAAAGCAAACATAATGCAAAAAGACACATTGTCTCGAAATAATTATGGATGGGGAGGAGATTCTTATGAGCGATCGACCGGAGATTGCCAACAGTATTCAAACCGGTTCTTTTCTAACCAACTATCATGATATCGGCCAAGGCTTTCCTCTGGTGCTGCTTCACGGCAGCGGGCCTGGCGTTTCGGCTTGGGCCAACTGGAACAAGCTTTTTCCTATTTTAAAAGATCATTTTCGTGTGATCGCCCCGGATATGGCGGGGTTCGGCTATTCGGACCGGGTTTCAGGCGCGGTCTATAATATGAACAATTGGGTGCAGCAGGTTATTGATCTTTTTGACGCTTTGAAAATCGACAAAGCCAATCTCGTGGGCAATTCTTTTGGAGGCGCCTTAGCCCTGAGTTTGGCGATCAAATATCCGGAACGCATTAACAAACTGGTGCTCATGGGCAGCATGGGCGTGAACTTCCCGCTGACCTACGGTCTGGATCAGGCCTGGGGATACACCCCCAGCGAAGCCAACATGGAAGAATTGCTGGAGATCTTTACCTATGACCACAGTTTCGTTTCCAAAGAACTGATCAAAACCCGGTATGAGTCCAGTATGCAGACGGGTTTCCAGGAAAGCTTTTCCTCGATGTTTCCGGAACCCCGGCAAAAAGGCGTGGAGAATATGGCCGGCAACAAGGCCTATATCCGTAATATCCCTCACGAGACACTGATTATCCACGGGCGGGAAGACAGAGTCATTCCGCTGGAGAATTCCTACCAATTGCTGCAGCTTATTGATAAAGCCCAGTTGCATGTTTTTGGTCGCTGCGGCCATTGGACCCAGATTGAACGGACGGCGGAATTCGCCCAATTGCTGCTCAATTTTTTCAAGTGAGGATGAAATATGGACGAGAAAAGAGTCGAGATGTATGCCCGAGAATTGTTTGACGCAGAGCGCAACCGCGCGGCGATACCACCTATGACGGAACGGGATGATTCGTTCAATCTGGATATGGCTTACGCGGTGCAGATGGCGAACGTCAGTCGGGTGCTGGCAATGGGACACAGGATTTGCGGCAAAAAGATCGGGCTGACTTCGCTGCCGATGCAGAAGCAAATGGGTGTGAACGAGCCGGACTATGGGCATCTCTTTGCGGCGATGGCCTGCGTGGACGGACAGGTGCCCGCCGACGCGCTGATTCAGCCTAAAATTGAGGCGGAGCTGGCTTTCATCCTGAAAAAAGACCTGCGGGGCGGCAGCGTGACCGCCGCAGATGTGGCGGATGCTACTGATTATGTTGTGGGAGCTTTTGAGATTGTGGACAGCCGGGTCGTTGACTGGCGTATAAAATTGCCGGATACGGTGGCGGACAACGCTTCCTCAGGTCGTTATGTGCTGGGAACAACCCGAATAGCCCCCAGGGATGTGGATCTTGCCGGTGTGGCGATGAAGCTGTATAAACTGAAGGATAGCAGCCAGGATGAAGGCGGGATGGAATTGATGGGTGAGGGTGTCGGCGCCGCGGTGCTGGGGGATCCTCTCGTCGCCGTTGCTTGGCTGGCCAATAAACTTTGGAGCTATGGTGTGGCCTTGGAAGCGGGAGAAACGGTGCTATCCGGAGCTTTTTCCGCGGCGCCGGCAGCTCGCAAAGGTGATGTTTTTCAGGCGGAGTTTACCCATTTTGGCTGCGTGGAGGCACGTTTTATATGAGCACAGAAAAAATTAAAGTCGGCATCATCGGGCCGGGCAACATCGGCACCGATCTGATGTATAAGGTTTTTCGGAGCAAACATCTGGAAATGGGCATGATGGCAGGCATCGTGGAATCCGAGGGGATACGGCGGGCTGAATCTCTGGGGGTGCCGGTTTCGACGGAGGGCGTCAAAGCTGTGGCTGAACAAAAAGATATCCGCATCGCTTTTGACGCTACCAGCGCCGCCGCCCATGTGAAATTCAACGCGCCGCCTTTGCGAGAGGCCGGCATCGTTTCCATCGACCTGACGCCGGCGGCTTTAGGGCCTTATTGTGTGCCCAGCGTCAATCTGGATCAGCTGCGTCTGGAGCCGGACATCAATATGGTCACCTGCGGCGGCCAGGCTACCATACCGATCGTGTACGCCGTTTCTCGCGTGGCGGGCGCCGCTTACGCGGAGATTGTCGCCTGTATCTCTTCCAAGAGCGCCGGTCCGGGTACCAGGGCCAATATGGACGAGTTTACCGAGACCACGGCTAAAGGACTGGAAAGCGTTGGCGGGGCAGACAAAGGTAAAGCCATTATTATCCTAAATCCGGCGGAACCGCCCTTGATGATGACAAACACCATTATCGTGCGTATCAAGGATCCTTCTGTCGGGTTGGAGCGTATCAGCGCCTCGATTGACGAAATCGTCGCGGAACTCAAAACCTATGTACCGGGTTTCCAGCTGCGGGTTCCGCCAATGCTGGAAGGCGACAAGGTGACCACCATTGTACAAGTGCAGGGTCAGGGGGATTTCCTCCCGGAGTATTCCGGAAACTTGGATATCATCAACTCGGCGGCTGTTGCAGCGGCGGAGCGGATTGCCGCGGAGATGTTGGCAGCGGAAGGAGGCGCGACAGATAATGGCTAGTCAAAAAGTGACTTTAGTGGACACCACCATGCGTGACGGCAGTCATGCTGTGCGCCACTCTTACACAACAGATCAAGTGACGGCGATTGCCAAGGGACTAGAAGAGGCGGGCGTGCCCATTGCGGAAATAGCCCACGGAGACGGTCTGGGCGGTTCCAGTTATACCTACGGGTTTTCCAAGACCGATGAAATTGAGCTGGTCCGGACGGCGGCCGCGCAGATGCGTAATACCAAAGTGGCTGTTCTGCTGTTGCCGGGTGTTGGTACAATCGAAGATTTAAAAAGATCCCGGGATGCCGGCGCGTCTGTGGTGCGTGTGGCTACCCATGTGACGGAAGCCGATGTCAGTGCCCAGCATATCGCGGCGGCCAAAGAACTGGGCATGATGGCGGTGGGATTTTTGATGATGACGCATATGGTCGCCCCGGAGCGTATTGCCGAAGAAGCCGTGAAGATGGAAAGCTATGGGGCGGACTATATCAATTTGGCGGATTCTGCCGGGTACCTGATGCCGGAAGGCGTGGGAGAGCGGATAGAAGCCGTTCGGGAAGCCGTCAAGATTCCGGTGGGATTTCACGCGCACAACAACTTGGCGTTGGCCATGGCCAACTCTTTGGCTGCCTTGGAAGCAGGCGCGGCTTATTTGGACGGCACACTGCGCGGTCTGGGCGCCGGCGCGGGCAACACCCAGCTGGAAGTCTTGGTGGGTGTATTGGAACGTCGAGACATTGAAACCGGCGTGGATTTTTACCGGCTGATGGATCTGGCGCAGGATGTGGCGGAACCGCTTATGCAGCGGCCACAAATTGTGGACAGCGGATCCCTCATGCTTGGTTATGCGGGTGTGTATTCTTCTTTCTTACTGCATGTCTATAACGCAGCGGAGAAATTCGCTTTAGAGCCCCGGGATATCCTGGTTGAGCTTGGGCGGCGCGGGATGGTCGGGGGCCAGGAAGATATGATTATTGACGTTGCCTATCAGCTGAGAAAGGGGTGATACGACCCGACTGTATCCGTTTTCGCATAAAGGGGGTGATGCCGGCTGATGATGTATCGTATCACTGTTCGAGAAACAGGGGAAAGCTTTCCTTGCCAGTCAAACGAATTTGTGCTGGCAGCCATGATCCGATCAAGGCGCGGTCCCGTTGTTCACGGTTGCTGCGGCGGAGGCTGCGGCGTATGCCGGATGCGTATCGACAGCGGTGAATATGAAAAAATCAAAAGAATGAGCCGCGCTCATGTGAGCGAAGATGAGGAAAAGACGGGTTTGGTGCTTCTCTGTTGTATTCAGCCACGAAGTGATCTGGTGGTTTCCAAGGCTGGCCGCGATTTAGCGGATTCGAAAGCCATTTAATATTTGAAAGGGGAAAAGAACAATGGGATTCTGTGGAACATTAAGACCCGGTTTGGTACAATTGCGCGTTTTGGATTTGGACAAGACCCTCAGCTTTTACGTTAACGTACTTGGTTTGGATGAGGTAGGCCGGACACCGGACGGCCGCGTTATGCTGAAAACTTACGACGAGTTTGATCATCATAGTCTGACCCTGCGCCAGGCGGACGAAGCAGGTTTGGATTTTGTCGCTTTCAAAGTGACGGATCCCCAAACATTGGAATGGATGAGAGATAGAACGGAAGCTTTCGGTTATCATGTCACAGAAAAACCCGCCAACACCGATCAGCCCGGATTCGGCAAGCGCTATAGTTTCCGTATCTGCACAGGTCATGTCTTCGATATCTACAGTGACGTGCAGATTGCGGCCAAAACACCGCAGATTAAGAATCCGGATATCTGGACGACGCCGCCTCGGGGCATGAAGGCCATCCGCCTGGATCACTTCCTGCTCTACGGCCCGAACATTGCCGAAGCCGAGCGTTTCTGCAAAGAAGTCTTCGGTATGTATGTGCCGGAAGTCTGTAACAACGCTGACGGCAGCAGATTGGCCACATGGATCACTGGGAACAACAAACCCCATGATTTGGCCTTTGTTGAGTATCCGCAGCCGGGCAAGATTCACCACCTCGGCTTCTACCTGGAGGATTGGAAAGACATCGGCAATGCCGCCGACTGGATTGCCATCAACAAATTGAAGCTGGATATCGGCCCGACCCGTCATGCCATCACCCGCGGGCTGTCCATTTACTTCTGGGAGCCTTCCGGCAACCGTATTGAAGTGTATGCCGGCGGATATGCCGCTTATCCTGATAACCCGCAAAGGGTCTGGGACGCTTCCCAGTTGGGCCGCGGCTTGTTCTACTATTCCGGCGAAGTTATTCCCAGCTTCCTGGAAATTGTTACTTGATTGCATGAGAGAAATTCGAAGGCCGCTCCAAATATTGGATGCGGCCTTCTTGTTGCACTGGGGTTAGGAGAAGGGGCTAGGAGAAGGGATTAGGGGACAGGGGTTAGGGGCTAAGGGACAGGGATTAGGGGTTAGGGGTTAGGGGTGGTCACTATCAGCCTTGGCTGATAGTTGGGATTTGAAGGGGGATTCGGAATTCGGGTTTACAGATGACCTCTGTTAACGAAAATGGCGACGGGGAATATGAAACGATGAAAGTCATTCAGATAATTTCCCGGAGTGTTGCTTGAATACCCGACTTATACATCGGTTTCCAGACTTTCCTGCTGATGCCGAACTATCTGATTTTCAAGTGTCTGATCATATTCCAGCGTCCCCTGAAACTGAGATAGATCAAGAACCGTATTCGGAGGCAGCCAGACGATACAATGGATTGACGGCCAACCAACCTTGCTGTTGTTATGGAACATCACGGTGTGAGCGCGCAGATATGTCCGCTCCCCCGGCTCAAGTCTAACAACATTACCAAGCATGGGCTCGGCGTAATCTTTATCGTGTGTGCGTACCGAAACGGACGAATCGACCTTCAGGGTTCGGTCTGACGCGGGCAGCGCCGTTATTCTGTTAATCCCGTCGAAAACCACCAATTCTCTGGTATCGGCAAGGGTTACACTGTCTTCGACATATACATTTTCGTTCATGACGCCGAAAGCGGCGTACAGATCCTCCCGCGATTCAAACAGACCGGCATAATATGTCACAGCGTAGAATCCGATGCTGAGGGTTAGAAGAAACCCGATAAATATGACACTCAGCGCATCATAGCGCAACACGCCCTTTCCGTCGTCATTTTTCTTCAAGAAAAGGTGCAACAATATCTCCAGGCCGAGACAGATCAGAATAACAGGCCAGAAGGTCAGCAAAACGGTCAGCACATTGACCCGAACCACAAGGGACACCAGCATCAGGACGCCCGACGCCACCAGTACCAGCCCCATTGAAAGGGACCCCACGCGCCAATGATTTATCATGATTGTTCACCTTCATCGCTAAATGTTTCGTCTGTTTTTTTATCTCTGCTGCCTCCGAGCAATCTGATGCCGGCCAAGATCAGGAGAACAGAAATGACGGCGGGTATCAAATTGTATTGTATGGCCGTGTTGATAACATGCAGAACTTCCTGATCGAACCCGGGATATCTCCACAGATTGTTCAGCACGCCTGAAACCAGGGTTAAACTGCCGACCAGGATGAGAATGCCGGCGGCAATCTTCGCCACCTTTCGGTTCTGCGTCGGCAAAAGTCTGAGCACCCTGTCAGGCAGGATAAAATCATCGTCCGCCGGCAACTCGATTCCCTGATACTTCATCCGCGAGACAGTGTGCATAGCGTCGAAAAATTGATAAAACCAGATGATGGGCAGAAACATAAAGAATAACCCCCCAAACCAGCCGATACCATATGACGCAAAAAATCCTCCCATAAACACGGTTGCGGCAAACATCACCATAACCTGCAGGCCTTTTTTCATGTATCCGAGATACAGCAGGCCACAGCCGGGAACCATCGAAAAGAGAAAGGTCAGAAAACGGTTTTTGTTCATTTTATTTTCCCCCAGATATCAAGTTTTTGGGCAGAAACAAGCAAATCGCTAAGTTTGCCGGATTGGACCGAAACAAACTCAAGGATACACTGGTCAAATCCGGATAAAGTAAGCGCCATGATCGCAGCGGCGCTGGAAAAGCACACGGCGGCACAGAGTTTTTTGCTTAGGACAGGCCCCTTCACAATGACGGCCGGCCTGCTGGGGAGACTCTTCATGACCGAAGCCGCGAAACCATGCGGAGCCACATGGAGATGCCTTTCCACCGTCTCAACAAAGCTCTCCCGAAAACCCGCGTCACCCATAAGGGCATTTTCTGTTTCCCATTCCGTTTTGTTATCGTCAGACCCCGACAGATACGACGCTATTCGTTCTTTATGATCCATCTTCTCCCCACCTTTCTCTGATCAGTTTTTTTGCGCGGTAGAGCCGTGTTTCAACCGTCCGTTCCGGCAATTCCATGCGTCGGGCAATCTCTTTGACCGGAAGCTGGCTGTAATAGAAGGCTCTGACAACGGCTGTGTATCTGTCGGGCAGAGCGGCAAGGATATGCTCCAGTTTTTCCCCGCGCTCTTTTCGTTCAAATACTTCCTCAACAGAATCCCCGTCCTGCTCCACAGAATCCCTCAGCTCCTCAACAACGAACCGCGATTGTCTCCGCCTGCAATCAATGGATTTGTTAACGGCAATCCGGCAAAGCCATGACTTAAAATTACCGCCACGAAAATCAGACAGAGATCTATAGGCGGTCAAAAAAGTCTCCTGGGCCATGTTTTCGGCATCGGACTTGTTTTTTACGATGTTCAAGCAGACTGTAAAAACGAGATTCTGATACTCCAGAACAATCAGTTCAAACAGGTCGCGGCGCCCGAGAAGGATTTGCCGGACGAAACCGATATCATATTCCATGGCCTCCCTCCTCGCTGCTCTGATTCATCGGCTCAATCATTAAGACGAAGTCAAATCAAAAATCACGTCACGCTGCACAGCCAAACGATAAGGGTCACAGGATAATTATGAGCGAACAAGAGGAAGGTGTAAAGAACAACAGAATCTTCCCCTCCCCCAAAAAAGCCAAAAAAGCCCCAACCTGATCTAGAAAAGGGGAAAGAGGAGGCGGGCGGCCTTAGCCTGGGGCTGAGAGCCTTTTCGGGAGCGGCGGCAGCGGATCTTAGACCTTGGAGCGAAAAAAAGCGCAGGCTGCCTTATTTGCGCTTTTTCGCGTAAAGGTCTTAGAGCCGCGCCGCCGCGAAGAACGGCTCTCAGCCCCAGGCTAAGGCCGCCCGCCTCCTCTTTCCCCTTTTCTACGACGCAGAAACAACGCGGTTCCGCCCGCTCTGTTTCGCCTTATAGAGGGCCTGATCAGCGGCAAAAACCAAGTTCTCCAAAGTATCATTTTCGTCTGGAACAAGGCTGGCGACGCCGCCGCTGACAGTTAAATAAGTAGCCTCACCGTTAGGCGAGGAGATGGTTTGACTTTCCAAACGCTTACGTGCTTTGTCCGCCAAAATGATGGCGTCGTCTTTTGACGTGAAAGGCAAAGCTACAATGAATTCTTCACCGCCATAGCGGGCGACGATATCGCTGGAACGGCTGAAAACATGTTTGAGAACCCGGCTAAAGGCAATCAAACATGTGTCACCGTGTTGGTGACCATGGGTGTCGTTGCATTTCTTGAAAAAATCGATATCAAACATGATGATAGAGAGCGGGCGCGCGTTTTTTTGGCAGACATCCCAGAGGTTGGAAACCGAGCACTCGAAGGCGCGACGGTTGTGAAGACCGGTCATTTCATCGGTTTTAGCAGCCTGTTCCATCATATCAGCATGAAGTTTCTGGCTGGTGATATCAACGCAATGAAAAAGCAAGGAATCCTGATGGTGAGACCAAGGAAATCTTGCACTGGTGATGCGGTACCAATGCTGTTTGTCAACGTCCGCCAGCTCTTTCGGTTTGCCGTCCTGAGGCAGCTGCAAAAATTCTTGGAGAGTAGCCGTCGAGTGCTTTGTCAAACACATGTTCTCTTGGATTTGAAATCGTTCTTTGGCCATCTGATTGGCATAAAGAACGTTCCGGCAATCGGTGGCTTGCACAATAAAGATCGGATCAAGGGTATCAAAGATTCTGGTCATACCCTGCTGTTGAGCGGTTAGTTGCTCTTCCCGTTCTTTTAGCTGGATGGACATTTTGTTGAAGACTTCGGACAAAGCTCCCATGAAGTCGAGTTTTTGATTGTACTTGCCGCGGGCTATGCATTCGGCTTGCCAAACCAAATGACGCAGCTGCGCTTGAAAATGTTTCAAGGAGCTGGCCATGTGATTTTCTCGTGGCGGCGTATCAACTTCAATGTTACCTTTGGAGAGAGCGTTGACGTATATTTTCATTTCGTCGAAAGACTTGTAGAGTTCCACACATTTTTCATAGAGAGGAAGCCATTCCTGCCCATAAGCAAAAGTGGCTGCCTCTTCAGGGAAATCTTGGTCGTCTAACAAGTTTTCTAATATAAGCTTAATATAGTCGCGTGGGTGACAAAATTCTTGATCCATTTACCGTCTCTCATTCTTATTCAAGTTACCATACCGTGTTTTGCTTTGGCAGCGAAACGGCAAGTGCGGTCGCCGGTGGCCCAGCAGTCAACTTCTTTGACGTCAAAATGCTTGCCGGTGAAATCATAAAGAATCCCCGCAAGAAACCCTTCGTCGTAGACGCAGACGGTGTTTTCCTGCAGCGGCAGACCAGAACAATCCAGATCCTCGCTGACGGAAAGCAGCAGTTCCATGTTTTCCAAATCTGCTTTTTCAATGCGTAGGATACCTATTTTCATAGATTTTAACTTTTCCTGACACTCGGATACAAAATCATAGAAATCTTCTTTTCTCTCGATAATATTCTGAGAGAAAGCGAGTCCGGCGCGAAAACCAGCGTTGCGGTAAATGTTCTCTGCGGTTTCATTGCCGTAACGATGGGACAACTCGTCAAAGATCGTGTATTGCAGCAATCGGTACATTTCGACGGGGGCTTCGGACCCCAGGTTGCCGCGGCCTGTTTCAATGTTACCCAGTCTGGACCATTGAAATTCTTGTTCTATCATAACAGCTTTCTCCTCGTTTCTGTTTTTTATGAACAGGATTATTTTCTCTGATTATAGTGCCCATTTCTGAAGATTTGTATTTGCGTCTCGAAGTTCAAATAGATTGTTCTTGACGAGGAAAAATTTTATTTAATTATCCTAATTATCCATTCCAATGAGATGGGGACAAAAGAACTATTTAGGTCAAGACAACATAATTCGATCAATAGAGTATGGGAAAAAGCCTGCAGGGAAGAAGGCTATAGATGATTAGGCCTTCAGAAAATGAGGAGAATTGACGATAATAGTAGGAGAATATGAATTCACGATCAGGTGAATTCTGGAAGAAAGGGAAGTCGATCATGCAAATTACACCGATTAAGGCTGTCACATCAATCACAGCGTCTGCGCCCTCATCAGCGGAAAGCCTAAAATTGGAAAGAAGTGCCGCACTGCCGCATCTGATTGTTGCGCGCCGGCAAGATCCTGATTTCGAAGAAATGCCGGGGGATACTTTGGACAAAGCCGGAAAGGACAAGAAAGCTGTTGAAAAAGCAGCGGAAAATGTGAACAAGCTTATGGGCCTTATTGACAAAAAACTGGAATTTGCTGTACACGATAAAACAGGACGGACAATGATCCAAGTGGTTCATACTGATTCGGGCAGGGTTCTGAGCGAATTTCCGTCGGAGAGAATGCTCGATCTCTATGCTTCCCTTGTGGAAACTATCGGTATTGTCGTTGATGAAAAAATCTAAGACCGATGCCGGCTGAGTTCTTTAAGAAAGACATGGAAAATCAGTAATAAGAAAAGGAATGAATGAAGATGTCAACACCCATTAATTACACGCAGATGTCTCTGGCGGGGATTTCGGGATATGACTTTTCTGGGATTACGCAGGCTATGGTGAATAATTATTCCCTGCCTCTCAACCAATTGAACGACAGCCAGAAAGCTCTGGAGACCAAGAAGAACGCCTGGCGCGATATTAACACCCGTATGGCGTCACTGGAAAAAATTCTGGATAAACTTCGTGATCCGGCGACATGGAAAGCCACCAAAGCAACGTCAAGCAATCCGAATGCTGTTGCCGCAACGTCCACATCCGGAGCTATGAATGGCACATACAACATTGTTGTCACACAGACAGCCCTCGCCCAGACTGTGACCGGCGACGCCCAGAGTGTCGCAGCGGCGAACACCGGACTGGGTATGGGGGCCGGAACTATTTCCGTCCAAGTGGGCGAAACAGTCAAAGACATTAGCATCAGCGCCAACGCCAGCCTTCAGGATATTGCTCAAGCCATCAATGATGCTAAGGCCGGCGTGGATGCCACAGTGGTCAAAACCGGAGACGGGTTCAGACTGGCTTTGATTTCGAAAGAAACCGGCGTGGAAAAAGCCGCCCAATTCAGCGACACTTCCGGAAATATACTGGAATCTATCGGTGTTTTAGACAGCGTGGGTGGGGCTAAGAATGTGACGCAGACTGCACGGGACGCTGTTATATCTGTCAACGGCCTCAATGATATTACCAGTTCCAACAATGTTTTTAATGATGTCATCAAAGGCGTTACCCTTGAGTTGACTGGCGCCACTGCCGGCAGCACCGTTACCGTCAAGATTGAAGCCGACGCGTCAGCTGCCGAAGAAACTATTAAATCTTTTGTGGACCAATACAATTCGCTAAACGCCTTTTTGAACGAAAAGACCCAATATAACCCTGACACCAAAATAAAAGGTGAGCTGTTTGCCGATCCTATGGTTAACTCTCTTCGCAGCCAGTTGCGCAGTATGCTATCAGGGGATTTTGGCATGGACGGTGAGGGTGGGTTTTCTCATCTGTCTCAAGTGGGTCTGAGCACATCGTCTGTAAATTTCGGCAAAGAGGGAATGCTGGAATTCAACGCGGAAAAATTTAATAAAGCCATGGCGGAAGACCCGGAAGGCGTTATGAATTTTCTCGGCGGCGGTTCAGGGGATATGGCCGCGAAAGGGCTGGCTAGCACTTACAAGGCTTTTGTTCACGACTATATTATGGCGGACGGACGGCTGTCCAAAACCATCAAAAGCTATGACAATCAGCTGGCGGACGTCAAAAGGCGCATTGAAGATTTTAATCAGCGCATTGAGGAGTACACCAAAAATATTAAGCTTAAGTTTGCCCGTCTAGAAGCTATGTTGGCCAACCTGGACGGTCAGCGCGAGAGCATTGCAGCCCAGATGTCACAGTTGTCCGCCCTAAAATCCTAAAATATCGGTTGGTATAAAAAGTATTTAAGTTTGAAGATATTTTTGTCGATACAACCATAGCATGGATGCGTGTCGGATTATGCCAAAATAAATGGAGGTATAACATGCTCACTCAATCCAATTTGGCCGAGCAGTCATTTGAGTTCTCCCCTATACAAGCCGTGCCGATGGCACCGGGTTATGGCAAATCTTCGCAGACAGCGTACAAACAGACGGCGGTGGAAACAGCCACGCCGGAAAAACTGGTCGTTATGTTATACAACGGCGCTTTGAGGTTTTTGCATAAGGGAGAGAAGGGTCTGTTGGCAGGGAATTATGAAGAAGCGAATGAAGCCTTGAGCCGCGCTCTGGATATCGTTGTAGAGCTTAACGCGACATTGAATATGGAAGCCGGAGATATTGCCGGCAATCTTAGAGATCTTTATAATTTCTATACCCGGGAGATTCTCGCGGCCAACATCAAGCGGGACGCCGCTTATTTGAAGCCGGTTATCGATTTCTTTGCTGAATTTACTCAGGTTTGGTCGAGCGTTTCCTAAAAACAAATCTACGCAAAAGGAAACTGACATTATGGAACTGAGGGATCGTATAGAGAGATTGTTGAACAGTTTTGGGCAGGATGCTCAGATCTATCAGGAGATATTGTTCGAAACAGAGAAGATGGAGGCTCGCTGGGGCGAGCCTCCTCGTTTTGCGTCCGGCGCGTCAGAACCGGCTCATGAAAAAAACGCCACTCGTACCGATGAACAGGAAGCTGATGATGTCGAAGCGTTGTTGGCTTGGAGGCAAGAAAGGCTGCAGGATATTAGCCGGCGACGAGAGGATTCCGAGGCAGATCGACAAGCCATTCGTGAAGAGCTGGGGGTTGAGGAGTTGGACGCAGCCGCGATCCGGCGCGTATCTCCGGAGTTGGTCGAACCGTGGCAAAGCATGATAGCTGAAATGAAGAAAATTGATGAATTGATTCGGGGCGGCGATGAGATGCTGATCAAGAAGGTTAATATGGAAATCGAATATATGAAATTAGAAATGCATCGGGTTCAGAATATTAAAAAATCGCGGAAAGTCTATCAGCCACTGAACAGGGATGAGGCCTTATTTGTTGATAAGAATAGGTGATTTGACGTCATCAACCCCTAGTTAATATTAACAGTATAAAAATCTGTAAAAACTTAAAACTATCCATGGGCAATTATATAGGATTTTGCATATGGAAAGGCAAGCCTGCGCGAACGTCCCAAGGATTGGGATTCCCTGTATCGAAGGATCAAGACATCATAAGTAGCGCAGAACTCTCTAAAGCTAGAAATCTCAGAGTTAAGCCTCCAGAAAGTTCAGATGATTAAGGTGGGAGTGGTAAGATGAGCCTGAACAATGGTCTCAGCAACATGACGATGCCTGACGTTGAAGAGTTCCTGGAGTTCTATCTGCTGGATTCGCAAGAACAGATTGAGCGCCTGGGCGCGAGTATTTTGGATCTTGAGCGTGACAGCGAGAACATAGGTTTGATCAATGAGTTGTTTCGCAGTGCCCATAGCCTCAAAGGGGCTTCTGGTACAATGGGATTTACGGCGATTGTGGAGGTTACCCACGCCGCGGAAGATCTCCTGGACAAAGTGCGTCAGGGCAAACAACCGGTAACTCATGAGGTTATTGATGTTTTGCTGGAAGTGACAGATGTTGTAAAGGATATGCTCGCCCAAGTGGAGGCGCAGCAGCCGGTTCGGCATGAGGCGCCAGATCTGGTGGAGCGCATCCGGCAACTGGCCAAAGGGAAGAAGGTGGAGGGAACAGAAATACAACCAATCATGAAAGACGTGAACGATGAACCGATTCGGCGCGTGGAATTTACTTTAGACGAAAACGCTATCCAGGATCTGCGTGAGTCGACTCTTTGCGGCCAAGCCATTTATCAGATAACCGTCTTTCTTGACGAAGAAGCCTTAATGAAAACAGTCAGAGCGGTTATGGTGATTCAGAGGCTGCAAGAATTGGGGAAGGTTCTGGCTGTGGCGCCATCATGGGAAGAATTAGAATTAATGGAAGAAGAAGACCAACAGATTGAGCGGTTTTGCGTTTTGTTGGCTAGCGATGAGTCGGAAGGGGAGATCGCTTCAGAGGTTTTTCTGGTTTCGGATGTGGCTGACGCCCGTTTGGATGTTTTTGATAGTCAAGAAATATCACAGTTGTGCGGCATAGATATTTGTGCTGCGGCACAAAGCCCGATATCGGCTCCCTCTTCTACGCCGGCGAATTCCAGAGGGGTGGCGGCAAAAACTCCAAAAGAAACGCCAAAAAAACCTCCGGATGGAAAAGCTGCTAAGAAAAAACCGAGCAAAAAGAAAGACAAAGCCGCGAACGACCAGGCCGATTTCGAGGGTTTGGGTGCGAGGGATTTGAAGAACGCTGTCAAAACCGGCAATTTTGATGTTCGTGCAGACAACTTCGGAAGCACAGATGCAGGAAGCGCGGGTACAGGAAGCACAGATGCAGGAAGCGCGGGTACAGGAAGCACAGAGGCAGGAAGCGCGGGTGCAGGAGGCGCGGGTGCAGGAAGCGCGGGTGCGGGGAGCGCAGGTGCAGGAGGTGGGGAGGGCTCAGGGTCAGGAGGCCCAGGTGATCCAGGTGGGCCAGGCGATTCGGGAGGGCCCGGTGGTCCGGGTGGCGGAAGGATTTCCGACGCTTCCAATCAAGTACACACCATCCGAGTCGACACCGACCGCATGGATAGTCTGATCAACATGGTCGGCGAAATGGTGATTACCCGAGCGCGCCTTGTCAAGATTGGCGACGACCTGAAGAGTAAGTTTCCGTCAGACGCCTTGGTGAGCAACTTAAATGAAACCAATATCTATTTGGGACGTTTGATGAACGATCTGCAGGAAAGCGCCATGCGTCTGCGTATGGTTCCTGTAGGGACTGTTTTTAGCCGTTATCCGCGGCTGGTTCGGGATTTTTGCCGTAAGACAGGCAAAAAGATTGACCTGGAACTGCATGGTGAAGATACTGAAATGGATAAGACAGTTATTGAACAAATCGGCGACCCTTTGACCCATCTGATTCGCAACTGTGTTGATCACGGCATTGAGGAGCCGAAAACCCGCATTGCAGCGGGCAAACCGGAAGTCGGAAAAATTATTCTCAAAGCCTACCATGAAGGCAACCATATCGCCATCGTCATTTCTGACGACGGTGATGGTCTTGATCTTCAGAAAATTTTGCGAAAGGCTGTTAGCGCTGGTCTGGTCGGTGAAAACGAAGAACTTTCCGAACGGGAGATCGCAAATCTGATTTTCTTGCCGGGGTTCAGCACGGCGGATCAGGTGACCGATATTTCTGGTCGGGGCGTCGGCATGGATGTGGTCAAACGTGCTCTCTCCAGCTTGGGCGGATCCGTCGATATCCGAACAAAAGCAGGCGAAGGCACAGTTTTTACCATCAGGCTGCCTTTGACGCTGGCTATAATTCAAGCGTTGCTGGTAGAAATTTGTGGGGAAATCTACGCTGTGCCTTTGTCGTCAATCAAAGAAACTCTACTTGTACACAACTCGGAAGTGAGAACGGTAGGCGGCATTAAAATGGTCAAGCTCAGAGGCGACACACTGCCGCTCTTGTCGTTGAAGCATAAGTTTAATCTTCCTGAAGATGAAGAACAGGAAAATGTCTTTGTTGTTGTCGTTGGCATTGCGGACCGACTGATCGGTCTTATGGTCGATGAATTGAAAGGACAGCAGGAAATTGTCCTGAAAACTTTGGGAGATGATCTTGGCTCGCTGCCGGGGATCTCCGGAGCGACTATCCTTGGTGACGGCAAAGTGACCCTGATTCTTGATGTGGCGTCGCTGATGCAGGATATCTTGTCGTATTAAGGGAGGGAGGAATGAAGATGGCTGAGGAACAGCAGCTCGTTACTTTTAAGTTGGGCACAGAAGAGTTTGGTATTGAGATCATGAAAGTTCAGGAGATCATCCGCGTGCCGCCGATAACGCGGGTGCCGCAAGCGCCGAGCCATATAGAGGGCGTCATCAATCTCAGAGGCAATGTAATTTCCGTGGTTAATCTGCGCCGCCGTTTCGGGCTGCCTGATGGCGGACAGGAGGAAGACGATGTCAATCGTATTGTCGTTCTCAAAGAAAACAAGCACGAATTTGGCATACGTGTGGATGCTGTTCATGAGGTTTTGCAGCTGCAGAATATGGATCTGGAACCGCCGCCGTCAGTTTCGGTTGGTATTGACGCTTCCTACATCCGCGGAATCGGCAAAGTTGACGACCGTCTTCTTATCTTCTTAAAACTCGATAATGTCATGGGCGGAGGGGCAGGAGAAAGGACATCTGAATGTGAGTTTACCGGGCGCTAATACTTGTTTGGTGGCCATTGGAATTTCAACCGGTGGGCCAAAAGCTTTGGAAAAAGTGTTAGCCGGCTTGCCGGTTGATCTGGAGGCGCCTGTGGTGGTAGCTCAGCATATGCCTGTTGGTTTTACAGAGCTTTTGGCTAAACGCCTGAACAGCATCTGTCCGGCAGAGGTTAAGGAGGCGAAAGACGGTGAGATATTACAGGGAGGTATAATCTATATTGCAAAATCGGGGATGCAGATAGAGCTTATCATGCGGGAGGCAATGTTTGTTGCCCGTATTTTTGAGAACAACGAGGAACTCTACAAGCCTTCAGTGGATATTCTGTTCAAGTCGTTGGCAAGAACCCCAGCTGCGTCCTGTGTGCTTGGCGTCATTATGACAGGTATGGGCAGCGACGGACTGGAAGGTGTTAGAGAACTCAAAGCACGTGGGGGGAACGTTATCGCTGAATCTGAGTCAAGCTGTATAGTCTACGGCATGTCCCGCAGCGTCATAGAAGCAGGGTTGGCTGATCAGGTCGAGGACGTCAGCAATATAGCCGAGGCAATTCAAGGATTCATAAAAAATCAAAGGGGTCGTGACTCAAAAAGTCCGTGATTTGAAGGGAAAAACGAGTAGAAGGGGGTGTTTGGAGAATGGGTCTGTTTACGGGAATGGACGCCAGCGCTTCAGGGCTTACAGCTCAAAGGGTGCGCCTGGATCTTATCGCTAACAATATTGCTAATGCGATGACTACGCGTAGCGGCCGAAGGACGGCTGCGGGTAACCCGGTACCATATCAGAGGAAATTGGCTGTTTTTGAGCCTCAAGATCCACAACCGAGTTTTGCTACATTCATTAATCAACAGTTTGCTTCCGGCGGTATTACCTCAACGACGGGATTGGGAGCAGGCGTTAAGGTAAGCCGGATTCTTCCGGATTCCAAACCTTTTAGGCTTGTCTATGAACCAGATTCACCGGATGCGGCTCAGGTTGAGGAAGTCGGCGTTCCAGTCGGCTATGTGCGTTATCCGAATGTGGAAATCGTTGAGGAAATGTTGGACATGATTTCCGCGTCACGGGCTTATGAAGCCAATGTAACGGCTTTGAACGCCAGTAAAACTATGGCCAGCCGTGCTTTGGATATTGGACGCTGAGCGCGGCGAACCAGCGAGTAGGTGTTGTTATGGAAGGTGTTTCTTTTGCGTCGTTGCCGCTGCAACCGTTGTCATCTTTACCAATGTTACAGCCACTGACGCCGGTTCAGTCTATCGGCGATATTGCTGTGTCCGGGGCGATACAAGGGGCAGGTGCGACAGGTTTTTCCCAGTACTTGAATGAAGCTATTAACCGGCTCAACGCTTTGCAGGTTGATGCCGAGCACAAGACAAACTTGCTGCTTGCCGGCGATATTGAGGATTTTCATACACCGATTATTGCCTTAGAAAAAGCTTCTTTAGGTCTGGGTCTGGCGACGACATTGCGCAACAGAGTTCTTGAGGCTTATCAGGAAATTATGCGTATGCAGATCTGAGCGTCCGGAGAATTCAGGCAATTTTGGCGGCGAGCAGGCCTTGGTGTGAGCAAGTGAGATGGGCTCTTTATTGCCCGCGGAAGAGGAGAAGGCGATGAATTTTTCCTTGCAAAAGATTCTGGAAAGTATCAAAAACTTTTGGGGAAAATTTGGTGTTGCGCAGCGGGTTTTGCTGATCGGCGGTCCGTTGGTGCTGCTTGCCGTTACCACGGCCTTGGTTTTGTGGGCCAGCCAGCCTCAGTATGTGACCTTGTTTAAGGATTTGTCGGAGGCGGAGGCCGGGTCGATCACGGCGCAGCTGCAAACGATGAGAGTATCGTACCGATTGGCTGGAACTTCGACGATTATGGTGCCCAGTAAAGATGTAGCCCAGTTGCGACTTGATTTAGCTAACGTGGGTCTGCCGAAAGAGAGCACGTTTAGCTTTGAAAACCTTAATCAAATGCGTTTGGGTGAAACGGATAAAGACCGGCAGCTGCGTTATGTGCTTGGGCTGCAGAATGAGTTGGAGAAAACGATTAAGCTCATGGACAATATTTCATATGCCCGGGTTCATATTGTGATGCCGGAGCCGTCGCTTTTTGAGGATAATTCGGCGCCGGCAACGGCTTCGGCGGTGATTAAGACAGACCCCGGCATAGATCTGAATGAAACCCAGGTTCGCGGTATTGCCAATCTTCTGTCTCATTCAGTTAAGGGGTTGGCGCTGAACAGCGTTTCGATTACGGATACTCAGGGACGGATTCTTTCTGATGTTCTGAGTGAGGACAACGGTATGTTGACCGTGAAACAGGCACAGTTCAAATTGGAGTATGAACGCAAGATTGAAGCGAATCTGCGCTCGCTCCTTGAGGCGGTCTACGGTCAGGGGGTTGTTCTGGTGCGGGCAAGCGCCGATTTAGATTTTGATACGCGGCGGATTGTGGATGAGGTCCACGGTCCGGGAGCGTTGCTGAGCAGACAGACTTTGGCGGAATCCGCGCAATCGTCCACAACCTCCGGCGGTGTTCCCGGCGAGTCAACAAACATTCCGGATTATTTTCTGGCCGGGGACGGGTCGGGGAATTCTTCGTCCGAGAAAGAGAGTACTACGGAGAATTATCAGGTGGATACCCGGCAGGAGGAGAGTATTGTGGCGCCGGGGCAAGTTCGGCGATTAACGGTCTCTATCCTGGCTGACGCTGACGCCGTTGCCGCCGGGGAGGCTGCGGCGATCCAGAGCGCCGCTGAACCAGCCGCGGGGATTGATGTAACCCGGGGCGACGTGTTGGAAGTTGTGTTGCTGCCTTTTAACAAAACGGCGGTACAGCAGGCTCAGGCGGAGATGGAAGCGGCTTTGCGTTGGGAGCGTCTGATGCGTTATGTGCAGTTCGGAGTGGTTGCGGTTGTTGCGTTGGTGAGCTTCGTTGTTATTCTTGTGGCGCGCCGCCGTAAGAAGGCGGTTCTGGAGTCGGCAATCGATGGCGAGGATGTTTTGGAAAGCATCGATAACGAGGATTTGCTTTCTGATCAGAGCAGGCTGGAAGGTGAAGCCGAGATGAAACTGGCGAAAATGAAGATGAAATCGTCTGAAGATTTCGAGCGGCAAAAGATCAACGAGGAAATAGACGCGTATGTCGATCAGAGTCCTGATGAAGTTGCCAAGCTGATCAAAGCATGGTTAACAGTGGAGGAATGAGTATGGCGCAAGAATTCTCCGGCTTGCAGAAAGCTGCCATCCTTCTTATTTCATTGGGCTCAGAACGATCGGCCAACGTTATTAAGCATCTGGCAGAACAGGAGATCGAGCAGTTGACTTTAGAAATGGCCAATATGAAGTCCATTTCCGAGGAGAACAGCAGCAAAATACTTAACGAGTTCCTGCAAATGTGCATCGCCAACAGCTATATTTCCCAAGGCGGGGTTGATTTTGCCCGTGAAGTTCTGGAAAAGGCGCTGGGTGAACAACGGGCGTTCGATATTATCAGCCGGTTGTCGACGTCGTTGAAAATGCGGCCTTTCGATTTGTTGAGGCGTTCCGATCCGAAACAGCTTTCTTCTATTATTCAAACCGAGCACCCTCAAACCGTGGCGCTGATTATGACCCATCTGCCTGCTGAAAAATCAGCGACGCTCCTCATGGGATTTCCTGTTGAGGCTCAGGCGGATATAACCAAAAGAATTGCCGTGATGGGGCGGACAAGTCCTGAGGTGCTGAAAGAAATCGAAAAGGTTATCGAAGGCAAAATCACCAATATTGCGCCGGCGGATTATACGTCCTCCGGAGGGATCCAATCTGTAGTGGATATGTTGAACCGGGCGGATCAGTCGACTTTGAAGGGGATTATGGATATTCTCGAAGGTGAGGATCCCGATCTGGCTGAACAAATCAAAAATCAGATGTTTGTCTTTGAGGATATTGTTTTGCTTGACGACCGCAGTACGCAGCTGGTGTTGCGTGAGGTCGATTCTAAGGATCTGTCTATCGCCCTCAAAGGCAGCGACGATGAAGTGACGACGAAGATTATGAGCAATATGTCAGCGCGCGCGTCTCAAATGCTGAAAGAGGATATGCAGTTTATGGGGCCCATTCGGTTGCGCGAAGTGGAAGAAGCTCAGCAGCGTATAATCAAAATTATCCGCAAACTGGAAGGCGTTGGCGCCATTGTGATAGCGCGGGGAGGATCGGATGAGATTATCTTCTAAAGAGCAAATTATTAAGAGGCAGTCCGTAAGCATGACCAGCAATCCCAAGCGGCTCGGAGCCAATAAAACTTCCACACCGGACAGAACGGGTCGAGAGGAAGCGGGGCAGGCTTTTGTCGATGTTTTGACCACAGACATGGAAGAAGACAATCAGAGTTATGAGAATGAGTTCGGGGCACAAGCTGGTGCCATCATGGGGGATCAGCCGTCAACAGTTCCTCAAGAAGGATCCCTTCTAGCCGCGGTTCGGGAGCAAGCCGAAACCATCTTGGGTGATGCCAGGGCGCAGGCGGAGACCATTGTTCACGAGGCGCGCCTACAGGAAGGGCGTCTGCGCCGGGAGATTTTTGACGCGGTGATGGAGGAAGCGTTACCAAAGGCTCTGGAGGAAGCGCTGCCTCAGGCGTTAGAGGAAGGGCGCGAGCGTGGCAGGCAAGAGGGGCTTCAGGAAATGACGGAGGCCACAGATAAAGTTCAGGTTTTTTATGATATGTTGGAGCGGGCCTGGCACGACGAGCTGGGTAGAATTGATGAGGAGCTGTTGGATTTGGCTTTGAAAATCAGTGAGTGTATGGTGGGGACGGTTTTGAAATATGATAAGGACAAACTCCTTGACATGATTCGCAGTCTCATCCTGCTGCCCAACGAGCGGCGCAATCTTAAGATCGTTGTTTCCGATGACGACTGGGAGTGGCTGAGGAATCTGCAAGATAAAGGATTGCCTCCTTACCCGCTGATTCGCGATGAAAGTCTGGAAGCGGGCAATGTTTTGATCCAGAGCAACGAAGGGATTTTTGACGCGCAATTGGCGACGCAGCTCAACAAATTTCGCGATGTTTTAAGCGAGGAACTTGTCAATGGCCAACTGGAAATCTTTAGCTGAAAAAGTCAGGCATATTGATTCAGTGGAGGTCCATGGCCGGGTGGCTGACGTCACAGGCCTTTTGGTGGAAGCAGACGGACCTCGCGCCAGCGTTGGTCAGTATTGTCATATTATGGCTTCTTATGAGCGCAATCCCATTCCTTGTGAGGTGGTTGGTTTTCGGGGGACAAAGACCTTACTGATGCCTTTGGGTGAAATTGAGGGTGTTGCCCCCGGGGACCGGGTAGCGCCCCAGAGGGAGAAGCTGGTTGTTCAAGTGGGGCCTAATCTGCTGGGCAGCATTTTGGACGGCCTGGGACGGCCTTTAGACGGGCGGGTTATCAGCCACGAGAAGGCGTATCCTTTGCATAATAAACCTCCCAATGCTCTGTTGCGGCCGCGAATTAAAGAGCCGCTTCATGTAGGCGTCAGAGCTATTGATGGACTTTTGACGCTGGGACGGGGCCAAAGGATGGGGATTTTTGCCGGTTCGGGGGTCGGCAAAAGCACCTTGTTGGGGATGATGGCCCGCAACACTGAAGCCGATGTTAATGTTATTGGGTTGGTGGGAGAACGTGGCCGCGAACTGCGGGATTTCATGGAAAAAGATTTGGGTAAGGAGGGGGTGGAACGTTCTGTTATTGTTGTGGCTACTTCGGATCAGCCCGCCCTTGTGCGCATCAAAGCCGCTTACACCGCCACGGCCATTGCGGAGTATTACCGGGATTTGGGCAAAAATGTTCTGCTAATGATGGATTCTGTAACCCGCTTCGCTATGGCACAGCGCGAAGTGGGGTTGACCGCCGGGGAGCCGCCGGCAACGCGGGGGTATCCGCCTTCGGTTTTTGCCATGCTTCCTAAGCTTTTGGAGCGGGTGGGCATGTCGGAGAAGGGCAGCATCACGGGGATCTATACGGTTCTCGTGGACGGTGACGACCACAACGAACCGATAGCCGACGCTGTGCGCGGCATTCTGGACGGCCATATTGTGTTGACAAGGGATCTGGCTTCACGGAATCATTATCCTTCGATTGATATTCTGCAGTCGGTTAGCCGTCTCATGTCCGACGTGGCTTCAGTTCAAGTTAAGGAGTTGTCGAAAAGAATGCGTGAGTATTTGGCTGTCTATGCTGAGGCCAAAGATCTGATTGAAATCGGCGCTTATGTGGAGGGTAGTAACCCCCGTGTGGATGAAGCCTTGCTCTATGTTGATGGGATTAACGTTTTTCTGCGCCAAGGGGTAAGCGATAGAGCCTCTTTTGACAATATGACAATGGCTATGCGGGAGGTTTTTGATCATGGCGTTTAAGTTTCGTTTGGAAGCCAGCTTACGCTTTGCCGAACAAAAGATGGAATCGGCCCAGGGGGTGCTCAGCCAGGAATTGCGTGTTTTGCACAGTGTTCAAAAAGAATATAACAAGGAGGTTAAGGTACTGGAAAAGGCTTTCGACAGACAAGCAGAAGAAGCCATGCGGAATCCGAGAAATCTCAATGCATGGAAACTATTTATTGAAACACAAAAAGAAAAAATCAGACTTATCGCCGAAAGACTGGCTTTTCAGGAAGCCGTGGTGGCAGAATGTCGGGAAGCGGTGAAAACTTGTCGCATCGAGGTGGAGAAATACAAGCGTCTCAAGGAGAAGAAATGGAAGGAGTTTATAGTTGCGGAGCAGAAGAAGGAGCAAGCTTTGTTGGATGAAATTGGTCAGAAAATAGGACGGTGAAAACAGATGATTAATGTGACGAGGCTCAACGGCAAGGAATTTGTTGTTAACACGGATTTGATCAAAACGATTGAAGCGACCCCGGATACAGTGATTAGGCTCGTCAGTGAAGATAAATATGTTGTGAGGGAAAGTGTCGATGATATCATTAGCCGGGTTATCTCTTATCGACGCGCATGCAATGCTTGGCTGAATAATCACATTGACCGGGCAGACAGACAAAGGGAAGGGATGGATGAGTCATGAAGAAGTTACTGCCCATTGTATTGTTGATCATCGGTATTGGGTTTGGTGTTGGGGGAATGATGATGAAAGAAATGCTCTATCCGCCTGAGATCGAGGTCAAATATTCACCGAGAGAACCTGACGAGGTCGGGCCTATGGTTGAAGTGGGTGAGATTACCGCCAATCTGAGAGGCGGCGGGATGATCAAAACAGAAATTGTTATGGAAGGGGTCAACAGCAAGTCAGCAAAGACTATGGAGTCTAGACTTGTTTTTGTGCGAGACCGGGTTTATCAGATCTTTATTAGTCATGGCTATGAAGACATCAGTTCGGTGGCGGGTCAGGAAGACTTGCGAGGCGAGATTTTGGAGCATGTCAATGAAATGTTAGGGGATCAAGTCAAACAGGTTTTATTTTCCAGCTTAATTTTTACGCGATGAATAAACACTATACTTAGTCGGTGTTCGGCTTGCTCGGATTTCTATCACTGAACACCGCACATCGCAAACCGTTTTTGGAGGAAAAGATGGCCGAAGTTTTATCACAATCGGAAATTGACGCTCTTCTCAACGCCCTTTCGGATGGGGAAGAGGAGGTCGTCGCGAGCGCTCCGCCACAAAAGGTACGGGTTTACGATTTTCGCAGGCCGAACAAATTTTCGAAGGCGCAGCTCATTTCTTTGAGCAACATCTATGAACATTTTGCGCGGTCACTGGCAAGTTACTTGTCGGGCAATATCCACATGGTTGTTGACGCCAAAGTTTTGAGCGCCGAACAATTGACTTTTGATGAATTCATCCGTTCTTTGCCTTATCCGTCCATTCTTGGCGTTGTTAGCATGCACCCGTTGGTGGGCAGCGCTCTGATTGAAATGGCGCCTACTTTGGCCTATGCCATCGTTGAATGTCTGCTTGGCGGTCAGGGGCAGGATGTTGTTTTGCGCAACCACGATTTGACGGAAATAGAGCAAAACATCATCACCAGCCGAATGATTAAGATTACGGCTCTGATGGAAGAGGCTTGGACGGAGACATTCGATTTGCAGCCGCAACTTTCCACGTTGGAAACGAATCCTCAGTTCGCGCAAATTGTCGCGCCCAATGAAATGGTAGTGCTGATTACTCTTGAGGTTAATGTAGGCGAATCGACGGGGCTGATCAATGTTTGCCTGCCGTATATTGTCATGAAGCCAATTTTGGATAAACTGAACACACTGTATTTGTTTGCTTCGGAGGAAGAAAAGCTTACGGAAGAGGACGCCGCTGTTGTGCGCAAACGTATTGAGCAAACTGAAGTGTCTATGCGGGCTTTTGTGGGAGGAACCAAAATCACTGTTCAGGAGTTTCTCGCGTTGGAATTAGGGGATGTTATTCCGCTCAGCCAGCATATTCAGGGTAAGATGGCGATTTATGTCGGCAAATATCTGAAATTCATGGGCGTACCGGGTTTGTCTGGGGAGCGTCTGGCTGTACAGATTGTTGATGTGATTCATGAAGGAGGTGATGAAGATGGGTAGCGGTTCGCTGTCTCAAGAAGAGATTAACGCGCTCTTAGCTGGCGCCGATCAGGCGTCGGATGCGGAAGAAGTGCAAGCTGAAAACGGAGTCGGCCAAGGGGATGAGCCGGCTTCAGCGGACGTGGTTTCTGCTGATGAAGTGGCTGGGGCTCCGGCGAGCGAAGCAGAGCCGGTGGGCGAAGCGGGGCCGGTAGGAACGGGTATTGACGAAGTGGCGGCGGATGGTGGTGACTCCATTGGCGAAATAGATGCTGTTGACGCAAGTGATCCTGGGGATGGTGGGGCAAAAAGCTTTGCTCTCAGTGATTTGGAAAAAGACGCGTTAGGTGAAATCGCCAACATTTCTATGGGTACGGCGGCTACCACCTTGTCTCAGCTCTTAGGCAAAAAGGTTGAGATTACAACACCTAGAGTAGATATTTCCAATATAAGCAAAATCATTGATGAATATCCTGTCCCTCACGTTTTGATTGTTGTTAACTACCGAAAGGAATTAGCGGGTTCGAATCTGCTCATTCTTTCGCGTAAAGATGGTTCCGTCATTGTTGACCTGATGATGGGCGGAACAGGAGAGAATCCGAGTGATCAGCTTAATGAGATTCAGATCAGTGGCATATCGGAGGCAATGAATCAAATGATGGGATCTGCGGCCACCTCCATGTCCACGGTTTTTGGTTCTGTCGTCGATATTACAACACCGATGGTTCATGTAAGCGATGACCCGACCACAGATAAAGTGTTCATCCAACAAAATTTTGATATGGATAGACCTGTTGTTCGGGTTTCCTTTAGCATGGTGGTTGAAGGGATTATCGATTCCGTGTTGTTGCAGATCATCCCAATGGATGTTGCGGAAACCATGATTGCGCAATTGCTTCATGACAACAACTTGGCCCAGGAAGATGCGACGACCTTTGCGGATAACGCGCAAGCGCCGCAAACGTCGCCTCAGGATCAGAATCAGGCGCAATCAGCTCCGCCTCAAGCCGCAACAACCCAAGGGCTGCAGGGGCAGAACACGAATCCGAACACGAATCCGAACACGAATCCGAATCCGAATCAGACATCTCTGCCACAACATCAAGGGCCCGCGCGGGTGCCGGATGGACTTCAGCAGGCGCCGCACTACGCTTATCCGCCTCCATATCAGCAAGGACAGTCTGTCCAGCAGCCCACCGTGGTTCAACCAGCAGAATTTTCTCAGCTGACCCCAGGTGCGCTGCCTATCATCCCGAGCAATCTCGACCTTATCTATGACGTCCCGTTGGAAGTAAGCGTAGAATTGGGGCGCACGAATAAGACCATCCGCGAGATACTCGATCTGGGATCCGGATCTGTGGTGGAACTTGACCGCCTTGCCGGGGAAGCGGTGGATATGTCTGTTAACGGTAAATTGATTGCCAAATGTGAGGTTGTTGTTCTCAACGAAATGTTTGGCATTAAAATATCGGAAATCGTTTCGCCGCAGGAACGATTTAGAGCCTTTGAATAAAACAGGACGGGTTTAGAAAAAGTATATATAGGAGATCCGGTATTTTCGCGAAAGGAAGCAAGGAGGAATTTTTTGTGAGCCATACAGTTATGGTTGTTGATGACGCCGCTTTTATGAGGATGATGCTAAAGGATATTCTTTCCAATAATGGCTATCAAGTTATTGGGGAGGCGGAAAACGGGGCAATTGCGGTTGAAAAATATATGGAGCTCAAACCCAACATTACGATCATGGACATTACTATGCCGGAAATGGATGGATTGCAGGCTATCAAAGAGATTCGCACAAAGGATCCGTCGGCTGTAATTATCATGTGCAGCGCCATGGGTCAACAGGCTATGGTTATCGAAGCCATTCAGTCCGGCGCCAAGGATTTTGTTGTTAAGCCTTTTCAGGCGGACCGCGTTCTGGAAGCAATCGGCAAAGCTTTGAAACAGTGATGAAGTGAAGCTGATGTAAGGCGAAGCAGGATAAGGCAGAAGGAAATCGTTTATGGTGAATGCGCAATCTATGGATATCACACTTATTGATATCGAAAGTCAACCCTATGCGCCGAATATACCGGCAACCCAGCTTCAGGAAGCTTTTTCTTGGACTGGGCTTGTTTCTACAGTCGTTCTTTTTTTGATCATTCTTTGTTTGGTATTGTGGTTGGTCAAAAAACTGCACCGCAAAAAATTTCAGGGAGTTCAGACGTCCTGGCTTCGTGTGCTCGACCGCCAAGTCTTGTCGCCGCAGCATTTTGTTTATCTGGTCGAAGTCGCCGGCAAAATCCAAGTTTGGGGCTCAACGGATCACCAAATTAATCAAATTACCGAGATTAACACCACCAGCCAGATCTCTGATATTTTGGAAGAGATCGCACGGCGTCCGGAGGATCCGGTGGATCGGTTGATTCGATTTGTGTTGCCCACGCAGCAGAAGACTGAGTATGGGGTTCCCGGTTCGTCAAAAGGATGGCCTTTGCTGAATGGAGGCCGGAGTCTGTGGAAGAAACGCGGGAAGAAGGGCGGTTTTTCAGACGAGTTGAAAAAGATGATGCGGGACGACGGGACAATTGACAATTGACAGTGGACAATGGACGACAGAGGGATAAAAGCAGTCCACATTGTTTATTGCTAAGGGGGATTAATCCTAATCTCAACTAAAAACAGAGCCATCTTTACGGTCTATTTTCCGTCTGTCTGCGTTATCCTCCTTGTCGGGCAACCAGCCCGCCTTCGTCGTCTGCCTTGACAAACGCAAAATATCCTCGTAAATATGACTCTGTTTTTAGCTGAGATCAGGATAATGCATAATTTACTGTAAATTACCCATTTTAATAGGGATATGTCATTTTATGGCGGCAAATCCGTAATCAGCAGAGGAGCCGGTTAAGTTATGCTAACGGATCAAGTGAGTTCCGCTATCCAGATTTTTTTGCTGGTTTCCCTGTTGTCTTTGATCCCTATTGCTTTGGTACTTATGACGTCCTTTACGCGCATCATTATTGTTTTGTCTTTTGTCCGCAACGCTTTGGGTACCCAGCAGATTCCGCCGACTCAGGTTATTATCGGATTGGCTTTGTTTCTAACATATTTCATTATGGCGCCGGTGTTTAGCCAAATTAACGAACAGGCTTTGCAGCCATATATGAATCAGACGATCACCCAGGAGGAAGCTTTGACGGTGGCCGTGGCGCCGCTGCGAACCTTTATGTTTGAACAGACCCGGGAGAAGGATCTTGAGTTGTTTGTGAATTTAGCCGACATCGAACGTCCGCAGACATACGCGGACATTCCGACATATGTTTTGGTGCCGTCGTTTGTGATTAGCGAGCTGAAAACAGCGTTTCAGATAGGGTTTACGTTGTTCATACCTTTTATGATTATTGATATGATCGTGTCCTCGGTTTTGATGTCCATGGGTATGATGATGCTACCGCCCATGATGATCTCACTGCCGTTTAAGATTATGTTGTTTGTGTTGGTGGATGGTTGGCATCTGTTGGTGGAGAGTGTGGTTAAGAGTTTTGGTTAGTCCTTTCTGTCATCACTCTACTTATCGCGATAATGAGAGCCGCACTGAACAATTTCCAATTGATCCTCCTCAATACGGAAAACGATCCTGTTCTTTTTGTCAATTTCGACACTCCAAAAACCGCTCAAATCGCCTTTCAACGGCTCTGGTTTGCCAATACTATTATAGCCGTTACGTTCAATATCTTGAAGGAGTTTGTTTATTCGTTTGAGTGTCTTTCTGTCCTGTGTCTGCCAGTAAAGATAATCTTCCCATGCTTCATCTTGCCAGAGTTTAGTCATCTTCTACCTCGATGAGTTCATGCTCTATCAATCTGCCGATTTTTGCGTCTGCAATCGCCTTTCTGAGTCGTGTCATATTTGATTCTGAATAAAATGGGTCAGGATCGACCGTTATTTCAAACGGAATTCTTTTTTCTTTGATGACTTTGGTGGCAAAGATCGTAAAAGCAGCAGTCATGCTCAACCCCATCTCTTGGCAAGTCTTTTCCATGCTTTTTTTCAAATCTTCGTCCATACGAAAATTAACCATAGCTTGGGCCATACCTTATCGCTCCCTTCATGTTCTCATAATAACATTACTCCGCAAACACACGGCACAGTTCGATTTGACAATTCTCCAACACATGAACATGTATGGTATCAGTATCCCCGTACATGGATGTAATATATTTTCCGTTTTCCAGAGTGCAGACCTGTACTGTCCTTGTCTCCGGTTCAATGATCCAGAACTCACGCACTCCGACCTGTTGATATTTCTGGAACTTAATAAGTCTGTCTTTGCGAGCTGTAGACGGTGACAAGATCTCTACAATCAGATCAGGAGCGCCGACACAGCCTTTGTCATCTAGTTTGGAACTGTCGCAGACCACCAGCAGATCAGGTTGCACGACTGTATCATCATTCGCGTCAGTGTTCAGGCGCACATCAAAAGGCGCATGATAGACTTTGCAAGGTTTTCCCTGCGAATAATTAAAAAGCTGCCCAAACAGATTACCACTGACACTTTGATGAAACCGTGACGGAGCCGGGGTCATTGCATAAGGAACGCCATCTATAAGTTCCCAGCGTTCATCATCATCCCATGAACAGTAGTCCGCATGGGTGTAATGTTTGTTTTCTTTTGGCAATGCCATAATTGTTCCTCCGTTTCACGCTCGCGGCGTATTCGACTAAGATGATCATAACATAAATGGTCTTGTTTTGTCACGGTAGAACCAATGGCCGGGTGGCAGGGTGCAAGATCATTTTGGGCATGGGTAATCGCTTGCGAACGGGTGCATATTTTAAAAGTGCAGGAAGGGACAAAAAATAAATAGAAATATCCACTGCGGGGTTCTCCCGCAACCGAATGGTGAATGGAGATGGATATTATGTGGGCTCGTAACAGTCCCGAGGTAGGGTTTGGTGAGCGGGAGACTCCAAAAGCCCGCGAATTTTT
>WRHI01000025.1 GCA_009783315.1 Peptococcaceae bacterium | reverse complement strand
TTGAGGTTGCGTCAGGCAGAGAGGCGCTTGGATTCTCCCGCTCACCAAACCCTACCTCGTGCCTCATTGAACTGTATACATATGCCGCATGAATACCCCCGAATAGCAGATTTTTTGGAGCAAATAAAAGACTGTTCCACTCTTGAGATTGTATGAGCAGTCTCTTTATTCATGCACTTTTTAAATATGCACCCGCGATACGACAGAAAAAATGTCCGATGTCGTAATAAATGTCGCAACAAATGTCGTATTAAACAAAATGGAGCAAGCGGCGCTTTCCGTCGTAACGGAGAATCCCGCGATAACGGTGGAACAACTCGCGGCGCGGCTTTCAAAGTCCGGCAGAACAGCGCAGCGGTATTTGGACAGTTTACAAAAAAAGAACATGATCCGGCGCGTTGGGGCGAAAAAAGATGGGCATTGGGCTGTGACAAAACCTGATGACACTCAAGGGGGTAAGTGAAATGGGTGAACAAAACGCATCCGCAATTATAGATAAAGTATGGGGATTGTGCGCTGTGCTGCGCGACGACGGCGTGAGTTACGGAGATTATCTTGAGCAGCTCACATATCTCATATTCATCAAAATGGCCGATGAATATTCAAAACCTCCGTTTAGCCGCAACCTCGGCATCCCTGCCGAATACTCATGGGACAAGCTCGCGTCCCTTGCCGGAGCGGAACTGGAAGACCAATACAACGAAACCTTGAAAAAGCTGGGGGATAACACAGGAACGCTCGGAAGGATTTTTACCAAAGCACAGAACCGTATCAGCAACCCCGCGTATTTGAAACGCGTAGTAACAATGATCGGCGCGGAGAGTTGGGTATCCATGTCCTCAGACGTAAAAGGCGATATATACGAGGGGCTGCTTGAAAAGAACGCCGCCGACATCAAAAGCGGCGCTGGGCAGTATTTTACCCCGCGTGTGCTGATAAAGGCTATGGTCGAGTGTCTGCGCCCGCAGACCGGCAAGACTATCGCTGATCCTGCCGCCGGTACAGGCGGGTTCATCCTCGCCGCGTACGACTATTTATCAGACCCATCGCGTTTTTCACTTGACCGTGACCAGCGTGAGTTCTTGAAAAACAGCACATTCCGCGGATGGGAGCTTGTCCCGAATACATATCGGCTCTGCCTGATGAATCTGTTTCTACACAACATCGGCGATATAGACGGCGAACCGCCCATAACGCGAAATGACTCTCTGTTGGCTGATCCCGGCGAACGGTTCGATTACGTGTTGACCAATCCGCCGTTCGGTAAAAAAAGCTCGATGACTTTCACCAACGACGAGGGCGAGCAGGAAACCGAGGATTTGGTGTACAACCGTCAGGACTTTTGGGCGACAGGTTCAAACAAGCAGCTTAATTTTGTTCAGCATATCAATACAATACTGAAATCCACAGGCAAGGCGGCGGTTGTCGTGCCGGATAACGTGTTGTTTGAGGGTGGCGCTGGCGAAACCGTGCGACAAAAACTCCTCGAAACTACAGACCTGCACACCATACTCCGCTTGCCGACAGGTATATTTTACAAGCCCGGCGTCAAGGCGAACGTCATCTTCTTCGATAAGTGCCCCGCGAGCCCGGATGTACAGACAAAAGAGATATGGATATACGATTTTCGCACAAACGTGCATTTTACGCTCATACAAAACCCCGTGAAATATTCTGACTTGCAAGATTTTATTGCCTGCTACAACCCTGAAAACCGTCACCAACGCACAGAAACATTCAGCGAAGAAAACCCTGACGGTCGTTTCCGCCGTTATACTTACGAGCAGATAAAAGAGCGTGACAAAACCAGTCTTGATATTTTCTGGATTAAGGACAAATCCCTCGCCGACCTCGATAATCTGCCTGACCCGGATGTGCTGGCGGGCGAGATTATAGATAACCTTGAAACGGCGATGGAGAGCTTTCGGGAGATCATGGCGGAGCTTGCATTAAATTGATGTTGGAGGTGGGAATACATGCTCACACGGCAAGCAATGGAAGGATGTACATCCTTCCCGCTTGTTAGTAGGGGATTCCCCTGATACCCTACGGATGCTTCCGCATCCGTCTAAGCCCCGCCTTCTGCGGGTCTGCTGCGCATGGGACGCTCTTGCTAAATATGTTGAGAACTCGTTTTCGTCTGTATCAACTGAGTGGAAATATTACGGCAAAGCGTATGGATGGTCGTTGGTTTACAAAAGCAAAAAGAAATCTAATTTACGCTACTCCAAATGCTGATATGTGGCAGATTTCATTGTGCTTTAACGAACAAGCCAGGGAGGAAGCCCGGATTAGTGGATTTTCAGATGATGTTATGCAGTGGTCAGTTGAAAAGTTAAGTGCGCCCCCTTCGGATTTCATCAAACACAGGACTTTGATATTCCTCAATAATGGAACGGCGCAAGTCGTAAATTTTACTTCGTGCCTCTATTACAAGTTTTTCGTCTTCGTCAATTAAGGGGCTATAATTCGGATTACTCTTAGCTTTTTCGTGCTGTCGAATAATCAAGTTGTTTAGATCGACAATTTCAAATGCCTTGCTCCTGATTGCACTCATTAAGTCATGAAGTTTTCTATCCTGCTTAAATATTAGTAAAACAATTTCAAAATGATATACGGTAAACTCGTTAAGTATTGCAATTAAATTTTCTTCTTGTCCGTCACATAGTCGGGCAATCCGCGCAAAGTAATTTGAAGCACTTTCGCGTAGGTCAACTGACCACTTATACCTGGTTGCCGTGATGGTGTTAAGATAGTTCGAGTGCTTGGCAGTTTTTTTTGAATTTCGTATTGAAGCGACTGAAACAAAGACGGCAGCTAATGATGCAATGAAAGTCAATCCTATTCCGATGGCAGCAAAAATATTGAATATGTTATCGGGCATCGTTTTTTCCTCCTGCATAAAATAAGGCAATAATCTGAATCAACAAACACAAACGGAGATGTGCTATTCGTCATCGTCTTTCGGTTCGTAGAAGTAATCAACATCCCGTTGAACCTCGCCGCTTAAAAGCGTTTTGCGTCGAGCTAAACGCTCTCTCGCCTGTGCCAGAATTTCTCTAATCTTGCGTTCAAAATCGGCTTTCGGCGGCATTGCTGTCCAATATTCCGCGACGGCTATACCTGATACCTGACTTATCAAGTTCGAGCATTTCGATTTTTTCGCGGCTTGCGGTCGCACACAAGATCAAACCAATAGGTGATTCTTCGCCTGGTTGACGTTCATAACGGTCAAGCCATTTCAAATAAAGCGCCATTTGACCGAAATACTCCGCCTTGAATTTGCCAAGTTTTAATTCGATAGAAACGAGCCGCTTCAATACTCTGTGATAGAACAGCAAATCAAGTACGATGTCATCGCCGTCGAGTATCATCCGTTTTTGGCGCTCCACAAACGAAAACCCGTGACCAAATTCGAGTATAAATGCTTCGATTTCTGAGAGAATCGCCTTTTCTAAATCCGCTTCAAGAAAATTCTCTTTTAAGCCAAACAAATCAAGCAAATATGGGTCTTTGAAAACATTAAACGGAATAACGGAATCATGTGACAATTCCGCGTTGGCAATTTCCCTGCGTTCGTAGGCTTTGCGTGAAATTTGGCGGCGCAACTCTTTTGTACCGTAATTTCGTTGAGTGGCGTCTTGAGCATAATAGAGCCGTGCCTCCTCGGTTTTTATCGGCATCAGTTCAATGAAATGCGACCAACTCAATTTTGTCGCCAGTGGCGACAAAATCTCCGCGTCAGGAAATTGCTCCGCAAATTGCATCATTCTGTAAATATTTCGTTCAGCAAAATTTCTGCCATATCTTTCCATCAATTTTGTCGCCAACTCCGACAAAATCTTTTTCCCGTATGCGGCACGTTTGAAGTCAAGGATTGCGGAACTGACATAACGTCCCACTTCCCAAAACATCAAAGTAGATTCATGGTTGATATGTGCTGCGGCACGAGATTTGCGGCTCTCGATAATCTCAACCACACTCTCAAATAATTGTGATTCGTCAATGAGAGTTGTGTTTTGTACTGCAAGTTCTTTCTTCGCTTTACTCATGTTCATTCTCCTTTTGATGCGATGCGGGTTTACGCCCGTTTCTTGCTCTGCCATCGGGCGGTTTTGGTGTACCTTTGGGTATAAGCCAGCCGCCTTTTAATCTAACGACACCTTTGACTTGCCCATTCGCACATAACGCTTGTACACGTCTATTCGAGATACCCCATTCATCAGCGGCTTCTTGCGGAGTCATCCAATTAAAATCCATACAAAACACCTCGCCAGATAAATCTGCTGACTTATATTATACAACGTAATTGCGAATATTTCAAGCGAAAATTTGTAAATATTTTTCTGTGTCAAAAAACAGTCCTTGACAATATTATCCGAATGGGCTGTTCACAGGGTACTAGCCAGAAAGTGGACTCCTATGGTAAAATGAAGTTATGAATGACGAAAATATGTCAACAATAAACCTCCATTAACGGAAAGACGCACCCATGGACTTCTATTACGACAAATACGGTCCAAGGGTAGCGGTCTTTATTGTTGCGCCCAAAAAAGTCTTGCGCCCTGAAGTGCTCTTTTTGTTTTTGCTGACTTAGATGTCAGATGATTTTGTAAAGGGGAATGATCGATCATGGCCTTGGAAGCGAGTTTGCCCAAAACTTATGACCCTCAGGCGGTGGAGAAGAAGTGGTACGATTTCTGGGAGGAGAACGGTTTTTTCTCCCAGACTGTGGATCTGGGGAAAAAACCCTTCAGCATTGTTATGCCGCCGCCCAATGTGACGGGGGTGCTGCATCTGGGACATGCTATGGACAACGCCCAGCAGGATGTGTTGGCGCGTTTCAAGCGTATGCAGGGCTACAACACTTTGTGGCTGCCGGGTACGGATCACGCCGGTATTGCCACGGAGGCCAAAGTGACGGAACAGTTGGCCCGGGAAGGGACGAGCCGTGAGGAGATTGGGCGCGAGGGGTTTATGGAGCGCGCTTGGGCTTGGAAACGGGAGTACGGGGGCAATATTACAGGGCAATTACGCCGCCTGGGGGCGTCCTGCGATTGGTCCCGGGAGCGGTTCACGATGGACGAGGGCTGCAGCGCGGCGGTACGCCGGGTTTTTGCGTCGCTGTATGAACGCGGCTTGATTTATCGCGGCAACTATATTATCAATTGGTGTTCGAAGTGTTTAACCACCATTTCGGACATTGAAGTGGAGCATGTTGAGAAGCCTGGTCATCTGTGGCATATACGTTATCCGGCTGCTGACCAGGATGTGGGAGAGGGTCTGGCGGGTGCGGCAAGGGGTTTCGCGGGCGTCGTGGTGGCGACGACCCGGCCGGAGACTATGTTGGGTGATGTAGCGGTGGCTGTGCATCCCGATGATGAACGGTATCAACATCTCATCGGCAAGCATGTCATACTGCCGCTGATGAACAGGAAGATTCCGGTGATCGCCGATGCTTATGTGGACAGTTCTTTTGGGACGGGCGCCGTTAAAATCACGCCGGCTCATGACCCCAATGATTATGATATGGGTCTCAGGCATGGCCTTGAACAGATCAGCATTCTGGACGACGCCGGTTGTATTAATGAGAGCGGCGGCCCTTATGGCGGGTTGTCCGGTCAGGAGGCCCGCCGTCGGGTGGTGGCGGATCTGGAGGCTTTGGGGCTGCTTGAGGGTGTTGAGGATCATGACCACGCGGTGGGGCAGTGCTACCGCTGCGGCACGGTGGTGGAACCCCGGGTGAGCCGTCAGTGGTTTGTGCGGATGGCGCCTTTGGCGGAGCCGGCCATGGAGGCGGTGAAGCAAGGGCGCATTGAGTTTGTGCCGGATAGGTTCGCGCGGATCTATCTGGGCTGGCTGGAAAATATCCGGGATTGGTGCATTTCACGTCAGCTCTGGTGGGGGCACCGAATTCCTGTGTGGTATTGTCAGGAGTGCGGGGCGGAGATCTGCGGGGTGGAGGATCCTTCCTCGTGTCCTCAGTGCCGTGGCGCGCGGCTTGAGCAGGATAAGGATGTGTTGGATACCTGGTTTTCATCGGCTCTTTGGCCGTTTTCGACCATGGGCTGGCCCTTGGAGACGGAGGAATTGCAGCAGTTCTATCCTACCAGCGTGTTGGTGACGGGGCGGGATATTATTTTCTTCTGGGTGGCCCGCATGATTTTTATGGGGCTGGAATTTATGGGGGACGCACCTTTTGACAAGGTGATGATTCACGGGCTTATTCTGGATCGGGAAGGGCAGAAAATGTCCAAAACCCTCGGCAACGGTATTGATCCTTTGGAGGTTATTGACCGGTATGGCGCCGATACGCTGCGCTTCATGCTGTTGACGGGCAACACGCCGGGCAATGATTTGCGGTTCTACGCGGAGAAGCTGGACGCCACCCGGAACTTTCTGAATAAGATCTGGAACGCGTCGCGGTTTGGCTTGATGCATCTGGAGGATTTCGAGCCTGCCGGTGGGGAGAGGTTGTCGTCGGATTGTCTGTCTCTGGCTGACCGCTGGATTCTGTCCCGTTATGAAGGGATTGCGGAGGAGGTGACGCGCCGCCTGGAGGATTTTGATCTGGGAGAGGCGGGGCGGCTGCTCTATGAGTTTGTTTGGAACGAGTTGTGCGATTGGTATATTGAAATGGCCAAGCCGCGTCTCTATGGCCGCGGGGTGAGATCTGGGGAAAGTGTGGCAGCGGAAACGACGGAAACGACGGGAATGTCAGAATCACAGGAAACAGGAGAAGCGGCGGAAACGTCAGAATCGCCGGAAGCGGCTATGGGGACGGCGCGCACGGTTCTTTATACGGTGCTGGAAGGGAGCCTGCGGCTGCTGCATCCGTTTTTGCCCTTTCTGACAGAAGAGATCTGGCAGCATCTTCCTCATGAGGGGGAGACTGTTATGTTGCGGCCCTGGCCTCAGCCTGCCGGATTCCGGGATGAGAAGCTGGAAAAAGACATGGAAGCGCTGATTGAAGTGATCCGGGCTATCCGCAACATTCGGTCAGATTACGGGGTGGCCCCCAGTCGCAAAATCAAGGCGGCGCTCTTCTGCGCCGACGCCGGTGTCCGGGATCTGATGCGAGGGGCTTCGGCGGATATTGAGCTTATGGCTGGTTGTGATGACATGACGGTGTTGGATGATCTGGCCAACAAGCCGGAACAGGCGGCCGGCGCCGCCCTGGATGGGATTCAGGTTTTTGTGCCGCTGCGGGGGTTGCTGGATCTTGATAAAGAGCGCCTGAAAATCGAGAAGGAGCTTGCCGCCGCCGGCGAGGAAGAGAAACGGCTGGCCGGGAAACTGAAGAATCCGGGGTTTGTGAATAAGGCGCCGGCGGAGGTTGTGGCCGGGGAACGGGAGAAGCTGGCCGCGGTGCAAAAACGTTTGGAGTTGTTGCGGCAACGGTTATTGACAATTGACAAGGCTGATATCCTTCAGCCTGTGGACCAAGGCTGATATCCTTCAGCCTGTGGACCAATGTGGGAGACGACGTCTGTGCTTGATCAATACAGCGCAACCTCTTTGCTGAGAGTAAACCGATGGCAGAGCTCAGCGGCCCCGTCAGCCGCAAGATTTCGCGCGAAGATCAAACATACCTGCAGGGAGATTGAAGACGATGGACGCGTTCAAACACTATGATCAAGCTATAGCTTACCTGCGCGGTTTGGCTGCATTTGGCATCAAGCCAGGGTTGGAGCGCATGGAAGCTTTGCTGGCGCTTTTAGGCAATCCCGAAAAGAGAGCGAAATTCATACACATTGGTGGCACCAACGGAAAGGGGTCGACACTGGCTGTCATGGAAGCGGTTTTCGAGCGGCTCGGCTGGCGGACGGGTCGCTATATTTCCCCCCATATGCATGACTGGCGCGAACGCATTTGTTGGGAGGGCAAGATAATCTCTGAGGAGGATGTGCTCCGGGGCGTCAACATAATCTGCCCGCTCGCACGGGCTGTTGAAGCCCAAGGACTGGAACATCCGACGGAATTCGAGGTATCTACCGCCCTGGCGTTCTGGTATTTTGCCGAAAAATTCTTTGTGGAGGAAAAGCGGTTTGATGCCCATAATGGGATCGTGTTGCTAGAGGTGGGCATGGGTGGCGCCATTGATTCGACCAATGTCATTGATCCTGAAGTTGTCGTGATGACAAGCATCAGCCTGGATCATATGGATTACCTGGGTGGGACCCTGACGCAGATTGCCGGTGTCAAAGCCGGCATTATTAAGGGAGGGAAGCCGGTTGTCGCGTCTTTTCAGCTTGATGAGGTCTGGCAAGTGCTCGCGGCGGTATGCCGTGGGCGCGGTGCTCCGCTGATCTGTGCCGGTCTTGCGGAAGGGGCCGGTCAGCCAACAGGCGGGTCTGAGTGGGTGGAGGCAGAGGTCGAGTTGCCGGGCGAGACCGGGCCGCCCGGGGTCGAATCGTGGCCCTCTGCCGACGGGTGGGCTTATGCCGTGCCTTTGCCGGCCTTGTCGCCTGAAGGGGCGGAGCATTCAGTCCGCTTTGATTATTATGGTCTTGACGCTAACCTTTCCGGCTGCGAAGTGACCTTAGCCGGCCGGCACCAGGTTCTGAACGCGGCGACAGCTTTGGCGGCGGTGGAGGTGTTTCTGCAAAGGGAGAGGGGCTCTGTTTCCCAATGGTCAGGTATCAACCTGATGGCGTTATCGAGTTGTCAATTGTCTATTGATGTCAAATGGCCGGGCAGGCTGGAACTCATCCGATGCACCTACCTTGATAAAACTGTTCGAGTGCTGTTGGATGGCGCCCATAATGAGGACGGGGTGCGGGTTTTGCGGGAAGCTTTGGTTCAGGGATATCCCCGCCGCCGTTTGGTTATTTGTTTCGCTATGCTGGCGGATAAAGCTGTTGAGGCGTCGCTGGGAGTGCTTATGCCCTTGGGGGATGCTTTTGTGATGACGCGGCCGCCTTCTTCCCGCGCCGGCGATTGGAAAAAGTTGGCGTCAATGGTGCGAGGGGCGGGATATTTGTGTGTTGAAGAAGAAAATATTGAGAGCGCGATGAGGCGGGCGATGTCTCTGTGCGGCGAAGAGGATCTGTTGTGTGTGACCGGGTCTCTCTATATGTTGGCACAGGCGCGTTCTTATGCGCTTAGCTGCGTTGTTTAGTATGAACGAGCCTAGGATTCTGTCCAGCCAAAAACACCTACTGCCTTGCGGCGTATGCCGGCGCGATGGGGCGTCAGATCCCTGGAATAAGATTGATCAGAGCGGTTTTTGGGGCCAAATCCGAAAATTTTTTTAGAAAGTGTTATTCGTTCAAAAATTGGCAATAATGGATGTAGAGCTTGTGAAAAGTCCGAATGTTTTGACTTTTTCTTCACAAGTGATATACTGATTCTAATAATTAAATAAAGCTTGGATGAAAGGGGGCCACTGTTATTAAAACGATCAAAATTCCTGAGGCGACGGTAATCAGGCTTTCTGTTTATTCCCGGTTTCTTTCTCTCATTGACGACAAAGGGATTGTTACCATCTCTTCGGGAGATATCGCTGAAGGTGTTGGCGTCAGTCCGGCGCAGGTGCGCAAAGATCTGGCTTATTTCGGAGAGTTTGGCATACGTGGTGTTGGATACAATGTCAAGGATCTGTATGACCAGATCATGAAAATCCTGGGCTTAAGCAAGGAATGGAATGTCGCGCTGATTGGACTTGGGAATCTGGGGCTGGCGTTGAGCTCTTATCGGGGATTCCGGGACAGAGGATTCAACATCACCAGTATTTTTGACAACGATCCCAAGAAGATCGGTATGTCTGTTAATGGGATTGAGGTTTATTCTGTTGATCGCCTACAAGAAATTGTGCCTTACAACTCAACCCATATTGGCGCCATAACGGTGCCGTCGGATGTCGCTCAAGATGTAGCGAATGCGCTTGTTCAGTGCAATGTTAAGGCTATCTTGAACTTCGCGCCGATTGTTCTGAATGTACCGCCGGAGATTGAATTGCGCAATGTTGATCTTGTTGTCAATCTTGAGGTTTTGTCCTTTAATATCGGCCAAAAACTCGCTTAATAGCCGCTCCGAGGTTGGAAATTAGAGCAAGGGAAAGGACTCGGAGGAAAGAGCATGCTGATACTTGCTTCGGCGTCGCCGAGGCGTTGCGATCTTTTGCGGGCTTGGGGGTATACGTTTTGTCGGCGCAGCGTCGAAGCTGATGAGTCTTTTCCTGATGGCGTTTGCCCTCGGGAAGGGGTCAAGATGATAGCTTTGCGCAAAGCAAAAGCGCTCATAGCCGGATCGTTTGTTCATGATTTGACCCTTCACGCGCCCGCTGAAAAACCGATTTGCAGCGGCGAGCTGCCAAGTGTCGGTGAATCGGTTTTTGTCCGGCAGGGGCCTGTTGTTTTAGCGGCGGACACGCTGGTTGTTTTGCGGGGAGCGGTTTTGGGCAAACCCAGAAATCGTGCTCATGCTCGTGAGATGCTGCTATCTCTTAGCGGCAAAACCCATACGGTTCTTACGGGTGTGGCTGTGATGGCGTCGGTGAGAGGGGGTGATCAGACATGGCATGAGACGGCTCGGTCGGTAACGTTGGGGCAATCGATAGAGTGGATGCCGCCAACTACGCGGGCTGAGGCGACTTTGGTCGAGTTTGTACGGCTTAGTGATGAGATCATTGAATGGTATCTTGATACCGGTGAAGGGACAGATAAAGCGGCTGGTTACGCGATTCAGGGTCTGGGGAGCCGCCTGATCGCGAGGCGTCAGGGTTCGGAGTCCAATGTGATTGGCTTGCCTATGGAGGTTGTGACGTCTATTTTGGATTCGCTGGGGGTCCGGCGGAACGTGACATGATGAAGTCGAAAAAGAAAATGACGAAAATGACGGATTGAGGAGAGAGAATATGAGATACCGTATGACGGAGCTGCCCAAGGATCTTCAGCCGCGGGAACGGCTATTCCGATATGGCGTGGAGCCTTTGACGGACGCTGAGCTTCTAGCCATTGTCTTGCGCACAGGATCCCAAGAGGAAAACGTGTTGGAGATGGCGGAAAGAATTCTGTTGGAGATAGGAGGGTTAGGCCGCCTTGGTCGGATGTCGGCTTTTGATCTGACGGAACAGAACGGCATTGGTCCCGTTAAGGCGGGTCAGATTCTGGCGGCCCTTGAGTTGGGCAAGCGCATGCGGCAGTCTTCGGTTCCCCGGCCCAGAATTACATCGCCTGAGGACGCGGCGAATTTGGTTATGGACCAGATGAGTGGTCTCGATCGGGAGCATTTTTGGGTCATTATGCTCAACACCAAGAATTGTTGTTTGGGTATTGATAAGGTTTCGGTCGGTTCTCTGAACGCAACGGTTATCCATCCGCGCGAGTGTTTTAAGGAAGCCATCCGCCGCAGCGCCAATGCGGTTATCCTAGTACATAATCATCCCAGCGGGGATACGGAGCCCAGCCCGGAGGACCGGCAGATAACAGCGCGTTTGGTGCAGGGGGGCAAATTGCTGGGTATTGAGGTTGTGGATCATATTATTATTGGCGACGGGATTTTCTTCAGTTGTAAGGAAGGTCTTATCTTCTAGGATTGGAAAGGTTCTAGGATTGGAAAGGATGGTATAGGTGTTTATGTCGCGGGATTTGGGTATTGACCTGGGTACGGCGAATACGCTTGTGCATATGAAGGGCAAGGGTATTGTGATTTGTGAACCGTCGGTGGTGGCGATTCGGTCTGATAACAACGAGCCGTTAGCGGTGGGGGATAGGGCTAAGGAAATGATTGGCCGTACCCCGGGCAATATTATGGCGGTTCGGCCTCTCAAAGATGGTGTGATTTCTGATTTTAACGTGACTTTTAAAATGCTGAAGTATTTTATTTCTCAGGCTTTGGGATCTCCTTTTGTGTTTGCCCGTCCGCGGGTGGTGATCTGTGTGCCATCCGGGGTGACGGCGGTGGAGGAAAGAGCTGTCAAGGAAGCCGCAGTGGCGGCGGGGGCCAAAGAGCCCATTATTCTTGAGGAACCCATGGCGGCGGCGATAGGCGCTGATATGCCCGTTAGCGATCCTACGGGGAACATGATTGTGGATATTGGCGGCGGTACAACCGAAGTGGCGGTGATCTCCATGGGGGGGATTGTGACGGCGGGGTCTATCCGTGTGGCCGGCGACGAAATGGATGACGCCATCATTGCTTATATTAAGCGCCATTATAATTTATCGGTGGGGTATCAGTCGGCAGAGGAAATCAAGAAGAAGATCGGATTCGCTTATATGCCGGAAAAAGGGCTGGTTTACTCGATTAAGGGGCGTGACCTGATGACGGGGCTGCCTAAAACCATTGATATTAAGTCGGAGGAGATTACGCTGGCGCTGAGTGAGCCTGTGGCCAGCATTATTGACGCTGTCAAGGTTTGTTTGGAGAGAACGCCGCCGGAGTTATCGGGAGATATTATGGACCGGGGTATCATTATGGCGGGGGGCGGGTCGCTTCTGCGCAATTTGGATCGCCTCCTTGCCGATGAAACGGGAATACCGGTTCATTTGGCTGAAGATCCGCTGGTGTGCGTGGCTATGGGCACAGGCAGAGTGTTGGAAAATGAAAGAATCCTTAAGAAGATTGCGGCCATGCAGAAAAGCTAACGGTTTTTCCTACCGCCTTCAAAAGAGATCAGGATCCATTGAATTCAGATCAAGAGGTGAGAGACATGAAAAGAAGGATAGGCGCCATTGGCGTATCTGTGATTGTCTTTGCCGTGGTTCTGGGGACGATTACCGTCATGCGTCTGACGAGCCTGGGGGCGGCCTTTTATAATCCTGTCGGAGACGTTATGAACGGTGCGCTTTCTCCGGCGGAGAGGTTTTTTTTGCGTGTGAGCGGCGGCGTGGGGGATGTGGCGAATTCGCTGTTTGGTTTTGGTGTTCAGGAGGAAAACGAAACTTTGCGCCAGGCGGTGGAGGATTTGGTGGCGGAAAACGCTCTGCTGCGCGAACAGTTGGCTGGGTCCGAACGGGTTCGTGTTTCCAGTGACAGCGAGTTTCTGGAGCTCTATCGGGATAAATTGGTGGTCGCCGACGTTATTGGCCGCAATCAGAACGCTTGGTATCAAACGGTTAAGATCAACAAAGGCCGCCGACATGGGATTATTCTGAACGCGCCGGTTTTGACTCATGCCGGGTTGGTGGGAAAAGTTGTTTCACTGACGGAAACCACGGCCCAGGTGTTGTTGCTGACGGACGCCCAGGGTCAGGCTTCGGCTTTTGTGCGCGATGTTCGGGGCGAAGCTGTTTTTGGCGTGATCTACGGCGCCTACAGGCAGGGTTCGCGGTTGCAGGAACGGGAGACGCTCCGGATGGATTTTCGACAAGAGGACGAGGTGGTTGTGGGGGATTTGGTGCTGACATCCGGTCTGGGCGGCGTGTATCCAAAGGGTGTGGTCATTGGAACGGTGGCGGATGTGGTGATGAACCCTTCGGGGCTCATGAAGACGGCTTATGTAACGCCGGCAGTAGGTTTTGACGCTATAGAGGCGGTTTCTGTTCTTTGTGGGGGAGTCTCTGAGGAATGATTCTTGCGTTAGCGAAGGCACTTGCTTAGCGAAGGCACTTGCTGGAATACAGATGAGTCGACGCCCGGACAGTCCTTGTTTCCGGAGCCGCGTTGCATTAATGATGTTGCTAATAAATTATAGAGGAAAAATATAAATTGAACATTTTTCTTTTGAAGATATCTTGATGGATTTGCCTATAGGCGGGGAATCGCCAAATATCCAGGCTTTTTGCTCTTGACATTTCTAATCCTTTAAAATATACTCAGTTCAGACAAAAGCAACGGCAGACGCAATGGGAAAAGAATGGTTTTAACTTTAATCATGATTCTAGCCCATTGTTTCTGTGGAGTAAGAGAACATATTAAGAAGGAGGATGAGGAGTGAAGAATAAGGCTGTTATCGCGGTTCTGACGTTGGTTCTGTGTCTGGGCTTGGCGATACCTGTATTCGCGGGTTCGCCCGCTAAGGATTTTGATTTTGCTCTGAACGCGGGAGGTAGTGCTTATGATGCCGGTTTAAAGACTGACAGAGCCTATCACGCGGATATTTACCCGCAGGGCGGCAATGTAAGCAAAAGCGCTTATTTGGTGTTCGACATTCGCAAGTTTGAAAACGATGAAAATGGCTCTAAGTATTTGACCTACAGAGTGGCTAGCCAGGATTTGGCTCCAATGAAGATCTATTACAAAAGCTCTGTCAATATGGATGATATTCAGTGGAATACAGTTCGCTTGTATGCCAACAGATACGGTCAGGGAATTGTGACAATGAATGGTGTCTGGTATCCGTGATTTGATTTTTTGGTTGGTGTTGACGGAACCTGGTGTTCGCCGGGATGGAACTCTGGTTCCTATAGGCGGACTCAGGTTCTGTTTGGTTTTTCGGAAGGAGTTTTTTGTGAAAAGACCGCTTGCTTTTTTGCTGATAATGGTTCTTCTTTTGGGGTTGACTGCCTGCGCGCCGACGGAGGGAAAGCTGGTTTATAACATTCTTGTTGATCCCGGCGTTGTGTTGAGCACCGAAAAAGCTGAGGCCGCCACCTATAAAGTGGAGCGGGCTAATCTGTTGGATTATTACGGCCATTTTGCGAAGAGGTTTCTTGCCAGTGCCTCCATTCCGAACGACCAAAGAGCGAAATCCGAGTATGCGGTTCGCGCCACAGACGGCAGCGAGTTGCTGATCAACCCGATTTCGGGAATTCATTATATCGTGCCTGCCTATGAGTATATCAGCGGGGTTTTTAATTACCGATCCGCCGGGGCTGCTGATCCGGCGAGGGATGATACCCTGTTTTTTGAGAGGGACGTGGATTTACCTTTTATGCCCCGGGCCCGGGCTGAAGATATCGTCAAGGAGGAGGTGTCAAGAGTTCAGGCTGGGGATGTCAGGGGAACGGTTTTTTTTCTTTTTGAGCGGTATACTTTAAACGTGAAAGAGACTTTTGCGTTGGATCATAGGAGCTTAAGCGCTCGAGAAGAGGACAAGCTGGCTGTGGAGCGGCAAGAGAACCCCCGTGAGGGTGAGGAGAGTGCCGGCAAAGGTCAATGGGGTGTGGAGGACGATTGCTACTATGTTGTGATGGAGGTGTGTTTGGATGACATTCCTCTGCTGGGAAAAAGCCGGGATTTGGATTATTTGCTGGTCTATGGGGTTACGGTTGAAATCTGTTATGGGGCGGAAGGGATCAGATATCTGAAGGTTTCTCCGATATATGAGGTGCATGATGAGGCCTTGAGTTCAGGCACAATTATCAGCGCGGCGGATGCTTTGGCGTGTGTGAAAGCAAAATACGCCGGCATTATTTCGACGAAAGAAACGACGGTGAAGAGTTTGGAGCTGTGTTACGCGGCCTTTCCTGACGACGCTACCCAAAAGAATTATCATCTGGTTCCGGCATGGTGCGCCGAGTTACAGGAAAAAATGCTGCTTGATGACGGCAAGACGTATTATGTCACGTCGACGCTGTATTTTAACGCCTATACAGGCAAAGAGTTTCTGTAATGGGTTAACTGAGGATGGAGCGCGTATGGGAGATAAATTGATGAAAACCTCCTGGCGGCCTGGGTATGATATGAAAGAGGCTGACAAAAAGGAGCTTGTCAAACATTTCTGGCGTGAGCTTACCCACAATGGGTTGGTGAATTTCTTGCGGATGGATTTGTATCGGGCCTTCGTGTCACGAGTGTTTCCACTGGCTGTGCTGGGCATGACTTTCATGCTGCTTATCAGCGTAAATCACCAGATTAATGAATTGAATATTGATGTCGCTTATTTGCATATGGTGAGCCAGAGCAGCGCCTTCAACGATATTTTCTATGTTTTGGCGGCGCTGCCTTTTGCGGCGGCTTTTTGTCTGGATTGGAATCACCAGTTTCTGAAACCACTGCTTATCCGGGGCAGCGCGGTTCCTTACGCGGTTTCTAAAATTGTCACTTGTGCTTTGTCGGGGTTTGCGACCGTTGCGTTGGGAGAAACGTTGTTCATTTTGGTGCTGCGGTTGAAGGTGCCTTTGGTGTACCCGAAAGGTCCCGCGTTTTTATCTACGGTTCAGTTTACCCATGGGACGCTTTTGGCGGATGGTCATTCTGTCCTTTATTTTGTGATTCATATTGTTGGGATGTCGCTGGGAGCGGCGTTTTATGCCGTGTTGGCTTTGCTGGTTTCGACCAAGTTCCAGAATGTTTTCGTGGTGTTGGCTTCGCCCATGATTCTGGCGGTGACCTTTCGCACGCTTTCGGATACACTTTTCGTCTGGCTGCCGACTTGGGCGACGCCGACGGTTGTGCTGATCGGCAGGAGTGTCTTGGAAAACAAGTCTGGGGTGCCGCTGCCCGTCTGGTCTTTTCTGTATGAAACTGTTGTTTTTTGGCTGGTGGGCATTCCTCTGAGCCTGCTCATTATCCGGCAGCTGAAAAGGAGGATGGCCTATGGATAAGTTTTGGAAAAAGGCTGCGGGGATCCTGTCGTGTGGCTGGCTTAACATTCGCAAGTGGCCGGGCAATCCCCGCATTTATGTTATTGTACTGCTGTTGGCATCGTTTTTGCTTTCACTGTTGGTTTATGTCCGCAGGTTTTGCGCGGACGCGGATATTGGCGTGACCCCGTGGCTGTTTCCTTTTTTGATGGACAACCCGTATTTGGTGTTTATTTTTATGCTGGGTATTCTGCTGCTGTTTTGCGACGCGCCTTTTGTTGATTCGCATCAGTCCAGTATGATGATCCGTATGGGGAAAACGACTTGGGCCCTGGGGCAGATTTTTTATATTATGGTGGCGTCGGCGCTGTATTTTGCCACCATCTTTGTGTTGTCGAACCTGCTGATGCTGCCTCATGTGGGGTTTTCCTCGGGGTGGGGTCAAATCATCGGGACTTTGGCTCAGACGAACGCGGGGGGGGCTTATGGCGTGCCTTTCTTTTTCAGTTATCGGATTATGATGGATTATTCGCCTTTTTCGGCTATGGCCTGGTGTTTTTGTTTGTCTTGGCTCATCGGTGTGTTCTTGGGATTGGTTCATTTTGTGATTAACCAGAGTTTGGGACGGGGGTTCGGAACGGCGTTGGCGCTGTTCCTGATTTTCCTGCCTTTCTTTGCTTTTGATATGGGCAGCGGGAAGCTGTTTGCTTTGGATGTTGGCGGTTTTTATAAAAATATTACAATCGATTATTTTTCACCGGTGTCTTGGGCGAGTCTCAACGCAATCGATGTGGCCAATTATAAGCCGCTGCCGCCGCGTTCGTACGCGCTGAGCGCCCTTGTGGGGATTAATGTTGTTTTGAGCGGGTTGGCTGTGCTGGTCGTAAGGAAGAAAAGTGTTGACATTATGCCGCCTGTTTGAGATATGGAGGCGGGCGTTTCGAACATCGAATATCGAACAAACGAGCAGGGGGGTGCGTTATGCTTCAAAGTGGAATTCGGGTCAGGGAGGCGACCAAATCATTCAAGGATAATATTGTTTTTTATAATGTTTCAATGGCCGCGGAGCCGGGGGAGATTACAGGCGTTGTCGGACGAAACGGCTCGGGTAAGACGGTCCTCTTTAAGTGCATCTGTGGTTTTATGCCGCTCACGACCGGGAGAATTACGGTGGGCGGCCATGAAATTGGCCGTGAGGTTGATGTGCCCAAAAATATTGGCATTATTATTGAGGCACCGGGGTTTTTACCTAATTACAGCGGGTTTCGCAATTTGAAGTTTCTGGCGGGGATTCAGCGCAAGATCGGCTGCAAGCAGATACAGGAAACCATGGAATTGGTGGGGCTGGATTGGAAGAGCAAAAAACCTGTGGGTAAGTATTCCTTGGGAATGCGCCAGCGGTTAGGTATTGCCCAAGCGATTATGGAGGATCCGGCTTATCTTGTGTTGGATGAGCCGATGAACGGACTTGATAACACCGGCGTGGACGATATGCGTAAGCTTTTTTTGTATTTGAGAGAGCTTGGGAAGACAATTCTTGTGGCTTCTCATGACGCCAATGACATTGATATTTTGTGTGATCGGGTTTATGAGATTGATACAGATTCGTTTACACAGATTCGATGATGAGAAAATGACGCGTTATGCTTTCTTGGGTAATATTTGTATAAGTGAGAATAGTTTTTGGATGGTGTTGCCGGCAAATCTGTTGTAGAATAGTACCAAGAACAACAAAAGGAAGGAATTCAAATGGCAAAACTGGCCGATCTGAACGCGTATCGCGTTTTAAATGATATTGAAGATCTGAGAAAGAATATCCGGCCTATTGAGCTCTTCCATATTATCGCGCCGGTGACTCTTCATATTCTCAGGTCGATCGAGCCGGAGGATGAGTTTGCCGATGAACATAGAGCCTATATTGAAACCTTGGAGCAAGAGATGGCGGCGCCGGTGATTGATGTGCTCAAAAACTCTTTGGATTTGTTGGAAAAGATTTGCCGTGAGACGCCTACCGCTGTTCCGGCGGCTATCGCTGTTTTGAGTCAGGACACAGCTGTACAGCAGATTTTTCGCTATTATGATAAGCTCATATATGACAGAATTCGCATTCTTAAACGGGCTGAGAGAGAAGGCAAGAGAATTACGCAAGAGCTGCCGCCGTTGCCGCCGATGCCGGAAAAAGATATTTCGGAACGAGAAGAGGCGAGTGTCGTGAGCAGACTGGATGTCAAACGTGTCCGGACAGAACTTGACAGACTGCAGAAAGCCGCGGGCCGGTTCGGATTTTATACTAAAATATTGGCAAGGAATCTGGATCTTGTTTCCAAAAATCACGGATACGCGGAACTCATCCCGGAATTGGCGTTTCTCGCCCGCTATGCGGATGAGAGTGGCCGGCTTATTCTGCAGGGTACAAGGAATATAGGTGTGCTGGCGGAACGAACCATCGATGTTTTGAACAGTCTGCCTTTTGACAGAATTGATACGGATGGCGACAACTGACAGAAGAAACATGTTTACCTGTTGACAAAATCAGGCATATTATACTACATATTATGAGATATTTACTATTGGCGCTTATATTCATAGTCGCCTTGATTGCGCCGGGCACGGTGTTCTTTTATCTGTCGCCATGGGGGATCCGGCCTGACTTAATGATGCTTTGGTTGATTTATCTGTCTCTGTATTCCCAACCACGCGGCGCTTTGCTGGGAGCGTTTGTGATGGGGTTCTTGACTGATCTTTACATGGGCAGCGCCATCGGACACTATACGTTTACCCTTTGTGCCACGGCGCTTATCTGCATCCGGCTGCAGAAAGGCTGGGATAAGGGGAGAATCCTGCCGGTGACCGCGCTGGTTTTGGCCGTGACGCTGGCCGGGCAGACCATTATGGTTTTATTGGCTGCGCTGGCGGGGGCTGCTCAACCTTTGGCGGCGACCGTTAAAGTTGTTCTTGGTGTTTCTCTGTACAACACTTTGTTGACGCCGCTGACGTTTCCACTGGTTCGCCGTCTCTTTGTCCGGAGGATTTTCCGCGCGGAACCTCTTTATCCTGATCTTGGTTAATCCTGATCCTCATCCTAATTGAGGATCGGGAGAAGAATTTAACGGAGTACGAAGACGAATGTCACGGAGTGAAGCAGGTTGAAACACAAAGTCATTGATAACAAACAACAAGAACCGGGGAGCGTTGCCCATAAACGTATGACGGGGCTGGGGCTGTTCTGTGTTCTGATGTTTTTGCTGCTGGAGTTCAATTTATGGCGGGTGCAGATTGTTAACACCGAGTATTACGCGGAAAAGGCTTTGGGCAATATTGTGAAGCCGGCGGCGACTTCGACGATTCGGGGTCCAATTGTTGATAGAAATGGCGTTGTTCTGGCGAAGAGTATTTCTGATATGGCTTTGGTGCTGGATTGGATTCAACTGCAAAACCAGGAGGGAGCATGGCAGGATACCGTCAAGCTTCTGGCGCGGTACATAAAACCATATTGGCCTTATCCGCAGCAATCAGCCGAACTTATTGCCGAGGACATCTGTGTTATGATCCGCAATCAACAGTGGAAGACTTATAACTCTGTGGTTGTTTTGGAAGATGTGCCGGAGTCTTTGCGCGCCTTGATAGCCGAACACGGCGACGAGCTGCCGGGCGTGCGCGTGGAGCCGTTGGCCAAGAGGGGTTACCCCGAGGGGACTTTGATGGGTCAGGTTCTGGGATATGTGCGCGAGATCAGTCAGGAGGAACTTGAGATCCAAGAAGAGCTTCTGGTGCGGCGGGAGTTTGACGACGCCGCCCAGGCGGTGATTGCCCAAGGCAGCCATGAAGAGAACGACAGCGATGACAGCGATGTTAGTAGCGATGCCGGCTTCATGTATAGTCAAGGGGATTTGGTCGGCAAAATGGGCGTGGAAAAGAGCTTTGATCATTGGCTGCGTGGCCGCGAGGGCTTGGATAAGGTGGAGATTGACCAACAAGGGAGGCCGGTTTCACGGACGGTGGTTGAGGAGCCCCGGATCGGTCATACGGTTTATTTAACTCTGGACGCCCCTTTACAGAGGGATGTGGAAAGAAGCCTTGATGAGGTTATTGCGCGGGTGAGGGGGACTTATCCTAAGGCAGGTGTTGGCGCCGCCGTGGTCATGGAAGTCAAGACGGGAAAGATCCTGGCGATGGCTTCGAAGCCCTACATGGATCCCAACGAGTTGGTGGGGGTTGTGTCTGATGAGACAGCGTCCAGGTATTTTACCGGAGCAGAAGCCGCAACCAAAAACCGGGCTATTATGGACACATATCCCCCCGGGTCGGTTTACAAGATGCTGGTGGCGTCGTCGGCTTTGCAGCTGGGGATCATGACGCCTGAGGATAAGGTTTATGACGCTTTGTCTTCGCTGGGGCCTTGGGGTGTGCAGGCTCAGGCTGTGGCCGAATGGGGCGGCAACAATTTCGGTTGGGTTAATCTTTATCGCGGTATGGCCAAATCGTGCAATATTTATTTTCAAAATATGGGGCGGCAGGTTTTTGATCAGGATCCTGAGTATATGAAAAAAATCGGCCATGAGTTCGGGTTTGGTGTGCTATCCGGGATTGATCTGCCCGGAGAAGTGGCCGGCATTGCGCCGTCGCCGGCCTGGAAGAGAACGCATTTTGGTCCGGACTATGAGGCGGCCTATCGGGAGGCGCTGCAAAGTGTTGAGGACAAGTATGAGGAGGCGCTGGGTCAGCTCCAGGGTGCGGAGGAGAGATCCCTTCTTGAGGTCCAAAAGAAGGGCGAAATGAGCGCGATTACAGCTGAATATGAAGCCAACAGCGAATTCTATGTGGATTGGCGGCTTTCGGACAGTTTTAACAATTCCATTGGTCAGGGATACAACGCGAATACGTTGTTGCAGTTGGCCAACTATGTGGCTGTTATCGCCAACGGCGGCACTCTTTATAAACCACAAGTTGTTGACAAGATTGTTGATACCCAGACGGGAGAGGTTATTAAGGGGTTCGAGCCGGAAGTGCTCAACCGGGTGTCGGTTTCTTCCGAGAATCTGGCCGCGGTAAAAGAGGCTATGTCTTTGGTGACCAAGGGGGAGGGGACAGCGGCGTTTGTGTTTGCGGATATGCCGAAGTTTTCGGGCGGCGGCAAGACGGGGACGGCCCAAGTGGGCAATAAGACGGGGCCGAGTTATTACAATGGTATGTTTGTGGCTTTCGCGCCTTATGATGATCCGGAGATCGCTGTGTCGGTTCTGATAGAGTACGGCGGCGCGGGCGGAGATACGGCGGGACGTGTGGCGAAATCGGTTTTTCGGAGCTATTTTGGTTGGTGAGGGTCGCCTTTTATGGGTTTTGTTATGGACGATTTTCAGAGATCTTCCACAGATGGCGCATCTGGCGATGAAACGCGCCGTCATAAGTTGAAAATCCCAGGAAACCCGTGAATAATCAGGGAATTTGGTCTGCGGTTTTTCAATATTTGGAAAGGAAACACAATTAAAAATGTAGAATTGTTGGGCGAATAGAGCATAATGCGTTGGCCAACTTTGATGATCAAAGTCCACTGCAATGATTTTTTAAAATGGAGGCCGGGCGTTAGAGGAGCAAGGAAAGGCAGGCTTGGGTATGGGAGAAATTATTGTGGTGACTTCCGGCAAAGGCGGTGTCGGAAAGACAACGACAACAGCTAACATTGGAACCGCGCTGTCCTTTTCGGGGCAGAAGGTGGTGCTGATTGACACCGACATTGGGCTGCGGAATCTGGATGTGATTTTGGGGCTGGAGAATCGCATCGTCTATGATTTGGTTGACGTCATCACGGGGAACTGCCGCTATAAGCAGGCGTTGATCAGAGACAAGCGTTTCGGGAATCTCTTTCTGATGCCGGCGGCCCAAACCAAAGACAAGAATTCGGTACGTCCTGAGGAAATGAAGGCGTTGTGCGAGGAACTGAAAGAGAATTTTGATTATGTTGTGGTGGACTGTCCGGCGGGTATTGAGCGCGGATTCTATAACGCTATTGCCGGTGCGGAGAGGGCGATTGTTGTGACAACGCCGGAAGTCAGTGCCGTCCGTGACGCCGACAGAGTGATCGGTTTGCTGGAGACCAGCGGGCTGCGTGACGCCAAGCTGATCATCAACCGGTTCCGCCCCCGGATGGCGCGGCAGGGCGACATGATGGAGATTGAGGATGTTATCGATATTCTGGCGATCGATTTGCTGGGGGTTGTTCCGGAGGATGAAAAGATTGTTGTGTCGACGAACCGCGGGGAACCTGCCGTTATGGAGAATGGCTGGGGGGCGGGAGAAGCTTATCGCCGGATTGCGCGCCGCATCCAGGGAGAAGAAGTGGCTTTGATGAATTTTGAGATGAAACCTGGATTTTTTGGCCGGCTGAAAAAGATTATCGGGGTTAATTAGTCCGGCAGCCGAAGAGCCGAAGGAGGATATTGAACATGAAATTATGGGATTCGTTTGCCAAGAAGTTCGCCGCGCCCAAACAAAAAAAAGAGCCAGCCGGCAGCCGGGCTCAAGCCCGGGACAGACTCCGTCTGGTTTTGGTACATGATCGAGCTACGATTTCGCCTGTGATGATGGATAAACTGAAGGAGGAGCTGCTGCAGACGTTGTCTCATTATATGCAGGTGGATGAGGTGGCGTCTGTGGCTTGTTTGGAGCAAACTGACAAGGAAGTCCGATTGGTGGCGACGTTTCCGATTATTAAGCTTAATCGGAATTATGCGGAGAATATCTCTTAGAGAGAAAAATACATGTCTGCTTTTAATTTGTTTCGGGTGAGCGGTCCCACAAGTCCATCGACTGTGAGGCCGCTTTTGCTTTGGAAATCGCGGGCTGCCGCTAGGGTAAGCGGGCCGAAAACGCCGTCGGTGGCCAGGTCATAACCTCTCAGGTTGAGATGCCATTGAATCCATTGGACGCCGGAACCTTTCGCGCCTGATCCCAAGGTGTTCGCGGGTTCGCTGTAAGGGCATTTGGCGATGCCTTCTTTGAGCTTGTTTTTGGTGAGGGGGCCAACGAGTCCGTCTACGACAAGACCGTTGCTGCCTTGGAAGGCGCGTACAGCGGCCAGGGTGTTGGGCCCGAAAATACCGTCAATCACCAGGGAATAGCCTTTGACGCTCAAATGCCATTGGAGCCATTTCACGCCGGCGTCGTTCATACCTGAGCGCAAGGTGGCTGCGGGTTCGGCATAAGGGCACAACGGGTATCTGCGGCCATAACGGATATAGTTGCTGAGAGGGAAGTTCGCGCCCATATCGATTTTGCCGGAGCTGTACATTTTGTGGTCAATGATGGGGAGCGCGCCGTAGCGCAATCTCAGGGAGGCAATCAAAGTGTCAAGGGTCAGATATTGCGCCATGGTGTAGGGATCCCTGTTGTCGCCGGCATTAACAAGAAAAATGCCGAAGCAATAGTCGTTGCCCATATTTTCGGGAATCACAAAGCCGTTGGATAGGGTCAGAGCTCTGCCGGTTCCGGCATGCCAAGCTCTGTCTTCATCATTGGCGATCCTGGCGCATTCGCCGTTTTTGCCGATCAGATAATGACAGGAGACGTGGCTGGTTGCGTTCAGAAAATGGTTGATGTTGCTCTGGTAGGTGCCGCCTCCTGTGTGATGAAGCATGATGGCTTTGGGGGATTTCAGTTCTCCGATTTGGCGATTCGGAGATAAGCGGGTTTCGATTTTCATGGTCAAATTAAACTCCCTTCCATTATTTTTTTAATGGGGCTAAGGTAGTTTATGCGAAAAATCCAGTATTTGACAGTTTCCTCTGTCGGGGTAAAATTAAGGTAACTGGCTCAGCAACAGGTCAACCGTTTCAGCCTGTTATCTCCATCATGGCACAAAAGTTATGGTTCATCCCGGAAACATACAACAGCAGAAAAGGAAGGCTGCTTACCTCTTATCTTTGGTCTTTTGCGTTGGCAACAATTTTAAAACCATATTTTTTTGAGGCATTTTCACCAATCCTGTTTATACGTTCCACACGTTCCTCAACAGTCATATCTTTAGTTTCCTCATAAATACGGAGCCGAATCCGATTGACTTCCTGCTCAATTGTGTCAGGTGCTTTCATATTCGTTCACCTCCATTGGGGTACATATTTCCACAGGACGATAACCGTTCAGAATATTAATATTTCCAGTGGATAATTTCGTTTTCCGTTTAACGATATGCTGAAAATTCATGCTTATAATCATATCCAAATCGTTTACAGCGGCCACAGCGATATGAACGCCGTCTGTCCGATATTTCAAAGGGATTATTCCTTGTACGACATAATTATCAGCCAATTACCCTCCTCACATGACCCATATATTTATATTTTAACATATCGTCTGACACTTCGCACACCCAAAACAAACCCTGATCCTTGACAAATCCTGCTGTGTCGCCATTCAGGGGATTAATAAAACCCTCTTGACAAACCTCCAAACCCGCGGTATTATTTTCGTGACGAATGTTGATTCGTGTTCGGACTGATGACTAAACCAACCATGGCTCAGATGAAGGAGAGATTGCCTATGCTATTTGGCGAAAAACTCAAACAGCTCCGGCTGGCCGCTGGCATGACCCAAGAAGCGGTCGCCAAAGACCTAGGGGTTACATGCCGCGCTTTTCAAAACTATGAGTCCGGCCGCGTTTATCCAAAAAACACAGACATATACGGCAAAATTGCCAAGCTTTTTGACGTGAGCGCCGACTTTCTCTTATCGGACGAGGATCATTATGTTATGGACGCCCATAGCAAAGGCGGCACCCAAAGCATGAAAGACGTCCAAGCACTCATTGCCGAAGTTGGCGGTCTGTTTGCCGGCGGCGAACTCTCCGAAGAAGACAAAGACAAAGTGTTGCGCACCATTACCGAGCTTTATTGGCAAGCTAAAGAGAACAACAAGAAATACACCCCCAAACAATACAAGCAGGAAGCGGTTGAATAGCCTACACCACAGCAAATTGAGGTGAACATCTTGAACGGGGTCATCATCACAAAAGCGCGTCTGCTTGTAAGACGGTGCGGCGTCAGCGACCCATTTCACATTGCCAAAGAAATAGGAGCGGAAGTCTATTTCACAGACCTAGGCTTGCTTAAAGGCATGTATGCTTGTATCAAACGCAACCGCTTCATTGTCATCAACAACACCCTTGATCCACCCACACAGAAAATCGTCTGCGCCCACGAACTTGGTCACGATCAACTTCACCGGGAAATGGCAAAAAATAGATGGTTACAAGAATTTATGATCTACAACATGAATGAGCGCCCGGAGTACGAGGCCAACGTTTTTGCCGCCGAAATCCTTCTGCCGGATGACGACATTCTTGCCCTGCTGGATGACGGACTGGACATTGAGCAAGTCGCGCGGGTCATGGATTCCGACGTGAATCTGGTGGCGCTGAAGCTCGCCGCCCTTGCCCGGCAGGGCTACCCAATCAGGCAGGGCCTTGAATACAAAGGGAATTTCCTGAAGGAGTGAACGCCGTGGAAAGAATCATTGCCCACAGCGACTTAAATTGTTTCTATGCTTCGGTAGAAATGCTGAGAAACCCGCGCTTGCGCGATGTTCCTTTTGCCGTCTGCGGCAGTAAGGAAAAGCGCCACGGCATTGTGCTGACAGCCAATTATCCGGCCAAGGGGCGCGGCGTCAAAACGGGCATGGCCAACTGGCAAGCGTGCCAGGTATGCCCCGGCCTTTATACAGTGCCGCCTCGCATACAGGATTATATTCAGTTCAGCGGCTTTGTCCGTGACTTGTATTCAACATACACAGACCGCGTGGAACCCTTTGGGTTGGATGAAGCCTGGCTCGATTTAACGGGCTGTGTTCCTTCCTTCAACGCAGGCGTCCAAGCCATTGCGGAGTTAAAAGAAAAGATCAAACGCGAACTGGGCTTGACCGTCTCCATCGGTCTTGCCGATAATAAGGTTTTCGCTAAATTGGGAAGCGATATGAAAAAACCGGATGCTTATACCGTGATCCCCCGCGCCGACTTCCGCGAAATCGTCTGGCCTCTCCCGGTTGGCGACTTGCTCTATGTCGGCAGAGCGACACAGGCCAAGTTCCTAAGCAAGAACATCCGTACCATCGGCGATTTAGCGCAAACCGATGAAAAACACTTGAAACGGTGGCTGGGCAAGGTGGGGCTGGTGCTTCATGCCTTCGCCAACGGGGAAGACCGTTCGGCAGTTGCGCCCACAGGATATGAAGCGCCCATAAAATCAGTTGGCAACAGCACCACCTGTCCCCGCGACCTAAAGACAGACCAAGATGTCAAAATCATTCTGTTTGCCCTAGCCGAAAGCGTCAGCGCCCGTATGATGGAGTTGGGGCTTGCGGCACAGACAATAGAGTTTTCCTTTGTTAACGGTGATATAACATACTGCGGTTCGCGGCAATGCAAGATTCCCTTCCCAACCAACATTTCCAAAGAAATCGCGGACATAGCGTTTCAACTCTTCAAAAAATGTCATGGCCATTGGCCGTATCCGTTACGAAAAATCGGCGTCCGGGGCTGTGATCTGGTCAGTCAGAACGCGCCAAGACAATTGACGTTTGATATGGACATTGACTATCTTGAGAATGCGGAAGAGCTGGAACGGAACGTCAACATGCTCCGCCAACGCTACGGCAACAAAATCATCCAACGGGCCATCATGCTGATTGATCCTCATCTATCAAGCTTAGACGCCAAAAAGGATCATACCGTACATCCTGTCGGCGTTTTCACCGGGAGCGGGGGGGTGAGTGTGCAATGGGGCGGATACACGACACAGATTATTGCGTAAGAATCCCTGTGAAAATGATCCAGCTCACGGAACGGGACGGCAAAGCATGGCCCCTGGCCTTTGACTGGGAAACAGAAAGCGGCGACAGCATTCAGATAAAAATCGATAAAGTGGTCGCCGTCGCGCCCTATGCCGAACAAAAAAGCGGCACGGTTGGCGACCGATATGAGTGTATGATAGGCGGCATAACAGAATACTTGTTTTACAGCGTATTGCAACCACGCAAATGGTTTAAATTAAAAGATGTTACGGAGGATGAATACAAACGATACTACCGGATTCCCGGTGAGAAAGGATCATAACATGTGCGGCAGATTCTATATAGAAATTGAAGAAACAGAACTAAAGGAAATTGTGGACGAGGTCGAAAAGAATATGTCGGCCTACCCGGAGCAGATCACCATCAAATTCAGCGGCGAAATATTTCCCACCAATACGGTAGCCGTTCAAACCGCGCCCAGCCAATACCAACCCATGAAATGGGGCTTTGCTGGGTTTGACGGGAAACCGATCATCAACGCCCGCAGTGAAACCGCACTCCAAAAACCAATGTTCAGAGAAGCCATGTGGAAACGCCGCTGTCTGATTCCGGCCAGCGGGTATTATGAATGGAAAAAGGACAGCAAAAAAACCAAGTACCGTTTTTTCGTCCCCAACGAACCGCTGTATCTTGCCGGATGCTACAGAGCGGAAAAAGACAACGGTCTGCTCAACTTTGTCATTCTGACACGGCAAGCGGAAAACGGTGCTGAGGCCATCCATGATCGGATGCCTGTGATTGTTCCGAAGGAACATAGGGAAACATGGTTTCGCGAAACGCCTGATGATTTTGAGTATGAGATAGAAAAATTGGTGTTCGAGGCTGTATGAACATGCTATCATTAATTGCATAGAGGGTTGCCATCATCGAGCATCGAGCATTGAGCATTGAGCGATAATCAATGAACCAGCAGCCAAATACTTTTCGACAAAATAAATCAATAATCGACATATTGGATAACCCTAAGCGGAGGGCTAACGCTCAACCGCTGGAATTTCCTCATATCTGAGCGAAGCGAGAGCATGTTTGTTTATTAACAAAATATAAAATATAAACAAAAAACCGGCGTGACCTGTTGAACTGCAGGGCAATAATTGTTATACTCATTTTATCTGGAAATAGTGGGCATTCGCACAAAATATTAGCTGCAATAATCGAAACAACACTCATCTTGTCATGCCTATTGTGAACAATATAATTTAGGAGGGTTTGTAATGGCTAATGTTATCAAGGTAGACGTTGATGCGCTCAATCTGCAATTAGCCCAGCTGGCGGTCGAGATCGGAGAATACAACTATTATATCGATGCTCTGAACACGTTTACCAGTCCCAGTCCCGGTGCCGCTCCGGTATCACTGCAAGGTGCTGTAGGCTCGTCCTATGATGTGCTTGCCGGCATGGAATCCCACTATATAAAGAATTATGATCTGTTTCTGAAACAAGTGCGCGACCCGAATACCATCGAAACCAGAAAGAAACTCAATGAATTATTTTTTAAGGCAAGCGGTGCCATTAAGTCCCTGCAGAATCAGGATGAAACCTATGCGGGGCAGCTCAATCAGCGGTAAAACATTGTAATCATACGAAACCGATCATCTGATCAGGGGGAGGACATCATGGAACGTGCCGTTGATCCTATCCGAAGCAAAAAAACCAAGACCAATCTTGTAGCGGATATAAAGAACCGGCTCGAATATATCAAAGAAGCCAAGAGCCGGTATGACGATTATGAAAGTTATAACATGCATATGCACAAGGATTTAGATACAATCATGTTCCAGATAAGTTCGAACATGAGCACAACCCGCGACCAATTGAGCAACACCATCAGCAATTACGGGCACACATACGTATATTGGGACTATGTGAATTAGTTCAATCCCCTAAGGAGAGCACCTAATGACATACAGAATCAACTTCGCGATACTCCGGCTTCTCTTGGAGATCCAGGAAAAAGCCCATGAGAAGATAAGCAACATGTCCAATCTCCTCGCCACCATGAAAGTCCTCGGAGAATCGGAAGGGGATTTCGTGGTAGCCATTGAAGGGCTGGAAACAGAGTTGATCAACTTGCTTCAACAGCAAGCCGACATCTATTATATATCCACGGAATCCCTGCGAATGTTCATCGATACAACCGTTCCCTTGCTCCGGCCCATAGACGAAAACGACGACGTTGTCTGCAACGCCAACGGCGCCAGTAGATACCTGTCGGATGTCGAATATGAGATCAGTGGCATGGCCGTACGAACCCAAAAACCCTTCTGGAAGACAACCCTGCTCTCAGCAGACCGGGCGGAAAAGAACCGGGATGTCATAACATACAACCAAAACGTGGCCAATCAGATCCAAAACAAATATGTTGACCTCTATTGGGCCCAAGTCAACAAATTTGAGGAAGCCAAAGAACTGGTCAAACCCTTGAAAGAATTCGTGCAGGTTGATTTTGATATGGGCGAAGCCATCCTCAAACGCCGCATCGAACACGGCGGTCTTCTCATGGACATTGGCGCGAAAATGATGATGTTTGGATCATGGTGCGATCCCGAAGTTGGCCTCGTTTTAGCCGTTAGGGATACCATAATCGACTGTGGGAAGCTGGGGGTCTACGCGATGGATTATATGGTCACACTGGGCATATGGTTTCTAAACACTATCGAGTCTGAGGAAGACCCATATGTGATAGAAATGAATCAGAAATTTTACGACTACAACCAAAACATAGCCGACACCATAACAGCCCTATTCAGTGGTGCCGGCGATCTTGTTACCGATCCCCACAGAGCGAAAAGAAATATAGAAATCGCATTGACAGAAATGACGAATGATCAAGCCGCGTCATACAACGTGGAACCCAGAGGCGAAGTGTGCGCCGCCATCATGGTGGGATCAGCGGTTGACCCCTTCAAGGGCCTGGGCAAAATCGGTAAGATCAGCAAACTAAGCAAGGCTGGCAAGGCCGGCAAAGTCAGCAAGTACGAAAAATTTGTTGACAATGGGATGCCTGTTGTCAGAACGACGTCCTTTGGGAAATTGAAGGTTATTGATAGACCTGGTATGATTAAGGAGATGAAGGATGTTGCGGCGGGATCGCCGAGGGGGATAGGGAAAATTGATGATATCGCGAAATCCGGCAAGACAGGGAAATTCATTGATAATACCACTGACCCAATGACCAAAGGAGAAAAAATGGTTGTTGATGATTTGGTAGCACAGGGGAAATCTGTTGAACGCATTCCCGCCAATCCAAAGGTTGAAGGCGGAACTCCGGATTTCAAAGTGGATGGAATTAATACCGAACTCAAAACCCTAGAAAACGCAAATACCAACACAGGAATGAAACGTGTCCAACAGGGATTTTCTCAAGGTGCGGAAAATGTCATCATTGATGCGAGAAACTCGGGCTTAACGAAAGCTCAGGCAGAAGAAATACTTGCCCGTGCAAAAGGGAAATACCCTGATGGACAATTGCCCGGAACAGTTGAAATATGGATTGATGGACAGGTTATCACGTATCCATAATAAGATATGAAGAGAGGAGAATAGAAATGAGATACCCATGCAAATGCGGCAAAACCCTATCCAATACTCAGGCGCCAAATGATATTGAGTTATCAGTGTTCACCGATCGTGAATGGGACGATGTTATAAACATTGGAATGATTGACTCAGGTGATTTGCCTGATCCGAAATACTTCGTCTGGAGATGTCCGGATTGCGAAAGAATTTATGTGTTTGATGGTAGTCGATTGGTTAAATATTATGTGCCTCATAGCCTTGAAGAGTTGGCAGGAGAGTAACGCCACTGGGGGTCAACATTTTGAAGATGGAAAAATCACATCATTTTTCCCAGACCCAGGGTAAGAATAAGAAATACGTAGAGGTGCGTTATGAAGAGAGATTTTAGGTTACAAGATACAGAAATGTTATGTGAGGAACATTTTCCGGTACAGGCTGTTTTTAATGCGGTGAATGACACTCGTTTTATTAAAGTGATACAAGGTATAAGCCAAGGTCAAGGCTTTGGCGAAAACTATGGTGCTTGTGTTTTTCCCGGAGACTTAGATGATTATGATATAGAGATGGGTGTATTTGAAGGCGTTGAGTTTGGTCTGCATAATGGAGACGAAATTTTGCTTGATTATCCAACGTTTTATTACTATCTGAAAAAGGTTTGCGATGGCTATGTTCAAGAATATCCACAGGAACAAGAGATAATTGTTTCTCTACTCAATACTTTTTAAAATCGCTATCAAATTAAAGAGTGACAAACTCTCTCAGGCAATTTTTTAACACTCGTGTTTCAACATATCTTGGACTTTCTTTGAACCCGGATAACCTTGAATTTTCGTATCAGTTAGCGCCAAGAGAGGATGACTACCAATCATGACTTGCACACAATGTGGAACGGAGAACCCTGACGACAACATTTTTTGCACCCATTGCGGTATCAACTTTCAAATGAAACGACTGGGCGAAAGGCGTGCAACATGGGCTTTGATCAGTGCGATAATCGGGATCCTTCTTATATTTGCGTTTAGGTATACCAACAGAATTATTTTCAGCCTGGCTCTTACACCTCTAACAGAATCAATATTGTTGATTCTGGTTCCGCTGCGCCAATAACCCCAAGTATCATTGCTGTCGTCCAAAGCTCCAGAGCGAAGAAAATAGGGGGAGTTGGCAGAAAAACGAAAGCAGCGAAGATTATAGGAATTATCCTGATATGTTTTTTTGGGCTCTATATATTTGGGACGGCTCAATACGTAATAAGATGTTTGTTCGGATAAGGGGATGCAAGAACATACCTTGTTAATGACGATGCAACAGTTTTTGAGGAGGAGATGACGACCATCAATGATTTGCCGAAAATGCAGAACCAAAGTCCATAACGAGAATAACCTTTTCTGCACCCGGTGTGGATGGGATCAAAGGATGGAACCGCCGGGTGAAAAGAATGCCAGCCGAACAATGGTTTGTGCTATTTGGGGCATATCCCTTCTCATCGCGTCCTTCGCTATCTTTCTTTTACTATCTTTGGTATTGCCCTATGAATCACAGATCCCACAGGTTGTGTTCTGTGCGGCGCAATTAGCGCCTATTGGCCTAAGCATCACTTCATTAATCCAAAGATCAAAATCGAAAAAACGCGGATTCGTTAGCGTGAAAGCAACAGTGGGAATGTATTTGAGCGCTGTTGTGCTGTTTCAGAGCACGTACCTGTTTCTTGTTACATTATCAATGAGTATATCACCCAACCATTATTAAGAGAAAGGGATGATCCCAAATGTATTGCCAACGATGCGGAACAGAAGCCAAGGATTCAGACACTTTTTGTGGAAAGTGCGGATTGGATTTACAGGTAACTCATAACACGAATTCTGATTCTCATTCAACAGCCCTAAGCCAGAGCCAGGCTGGTTTCCAGGATCTCCCCAATCAATATCAGAATCAAAATCAAAATCAAAAAAAGAACCCGGGAGAAGGGGTCGCGACAGCTTCTGGTATCCTGGGCGTTATTGGTCTCGTGCTTTGCTTTAACATTTTATTTGGTATCTTGGCCATAGTCCTAGGGAGAACAGCTATCTCAGTTGGTTATGTCGGCAAAGAGGCAAAGCATGGCGTTATTCTCGGTATCATCATTGTCTCTGTTAACGCGTTGCTTTTGCTCTGCTATTTTGTTTCCCATACATTCTTTTGAGCAGAAAAGCAGATTATTCTTCAAACCCAAGCAAAGGACAAAAACCATGAACACCGGCCAATACGCCATCATAACCGCAACTCACGAATCCTTCGGCCAAATCGACATCCGGGTCAGCCGCGACCTCCAAATCAGAGAAATCATC
>WRHI01000024.1 GCA_009783315.1 Peptococcaceae bacterium | reverse complement strand
AATTCGGGGGTATTCATGGGGCACATGCATACAGTTCAATGAGGGACGCGTCAGGGATTGGGGAGCGGCAGAATCCAAGCGCCTCACCACCCGACGCAGCCCCCGAAAGGCGAAAAAAATACGCGGGCTTTTGGAGTCTGCCGCTCCCCAACCCCTGACGTGGCACTGTTACTGGCCGGCGCGGTATCTGCCTCCAACTCACCATTGAGTTGCGGGAAAACACCGCGGCAGAAAGCCCTGCTTATCCTTATCGTCAGTTCATGAACTTTTTAAATATGCACCCCTCGGGAAAAACAGGAGTTGACAAAAGGGCCTTTTTTGTTGTATTGTTAACACATGTTTCATAGCAAGTTCTGTTTTGAGGGAGTGGTTCTTATGACGGGTTTAGTTAAGGTGGCAACAACTCCATAGCAAGACTTTGAAAGCAACAATCCAACCAAATGAAATCTGTGTTTGGCTGTGGCAGAGTTGTCACGGTTTTTTTATGTCCGTTTGCAGGCCACATGGCCTGCGCAAACTCCTATCTAAGAAAGGGAACTTCATTTTGAACACGTATCATCTGAATAACACGAACATTCATATTATTTCCGGCGCCAAAAACTGGCTGGAATCCGCAGCCTTGTCCCAGCTGGAAGGGGTGGCTCAGCTTCCGGGGGTCGTCCGTGCCGTCGGTCTGCCCGATTTGCACGCCGGCAAATCCCCGGTGGGCATGGCGCTGGAAACTGAAAACATCATCTATCCGCACCTTATCGGCGGCGACATCGGCTGCGGCATGGGGCTCTTTGACACCGGCCTGGGTATTGGCAGATACAACGAGAAGCGTTGGCTTTCGCGCCTCAATCACATTCGCGCCCTGGTTGATCTCGCGCCAGAAAACCCTTATTCGGAGCCAAGTCCTATCAGCGATCTTGGAACCATTGGCGGCGGCAACCATTTTGTCGAATTCCAGCGGCTTGAGACGGTGTTTAGCTCCGATGATCTGGCCGAATTGAACCTGCCGAAGAACAACATCGTTGTGTTGGTGCATAGCGGTTCCCGCGGTTACGGGCAGGCAATCTTCAAATCGCTGAATTACACTATCGGCCTGAAAGACGACAGCCCGGAAGCTGTCGCCTATCTGCAAAAACACGACGATGCCCTGCTTTGGGCGCGGCGCAACCGCGCGATTGTGGCCGCCGAGCTGATCGGATGGCTCGGCTATGAAGGGGAACCGCGGCCGCTGATCGATCTGTTTCATAACCATTTGGTACAAAAAGAAGGAGTCTGGATTCATCGCAAAGGTGCGGTTTCGTCCAAAGAAGGGCTGGTTGTTCTGCCTGGATCCCGTGGCAGCCTGACCTACATTATCAAGCCCACCGCGGAAACCGCCCGGTCCGCCTGGTCACTCTCTCACGGCGCCGGCCGGAAATGGGCGCGGAGTCTCTGCAAATCGCGCATCAAAAACATGTACGACCGGGACAGCATCCGCCAAACCAGACTCAAAAGCAAGGTGGTCTGTCATGATACCGATCTGCTGTTCCAAGAAGCACCGGAGGCTTATAAGAATATCGAGCATATTGTGGCCGCCCTTCTGGAACACGGCTTGATCACCCTTGTGGCTTCCCTGAAACCGCTTATCACTTATAAAGGGTGAGAGACAATGAACAAAGGCCAGTTAGAGAAGAGAAATCAATAATAAGAGGAAGTATAGGAAGTATAGGAAGAAATATGTTATTACAATTAAGTTCCGGTCAGGGACCGGCGGAATGCGAACTTGCCGTCGCTAAATTGGCTCATGCTCTCCGGCTGGAATATCCGAAGATGATGGTGCACAAGACTGTCGCCGGTGTTCGGCCGGGTTGTTTCAAAAGCGTTCTGCTGGCAAGCGACGAAGAGGTTTCTTGCCTAGAAGGCTCCATACAGTGGGTCTGCCCCAGCCCTTTCCGCCCTCATCACAAACGCAAAAATTGGTATGTTGATGTAAGTATCGTGAATAAGGGCGTGCGTGAAGAGTTTCACGACAACCTTGTGCGCTTTGAGACTTTTCGTTCTTCCGGCAAAGGCGGACAGTATGTCAATAAGGTGGAAACCGGTGTCCGGGCCGTCTATGTTCCATTGGGACTGAGCGTCGAATCCACCGAAGCCCGCAGCCAGCACATGAACAAAAAACTGGCGCTGAACCGCCTATATACCCTCATCGCGGACATAAACCATCAGAGCGAGGCTGATGCCGCCCGGTTGCGCCGACTGGAACACACCCGCCTGGAGCGAGGAAACCCTGTTCGTGTGTATGAAGGTGCTGAATTCAACAGAAGAGAATAGCGGAGAATGGATCCGATAACCGGCGAAAAATACAGGAAGATGGATTCGAATACCCAAGAAAGCTCTCTCTTGAGAAACCCAATTCGGGGGCACACCAACTTACGTATCGGTCCTCGCAGGACAGTAAGCGTCTGTCCTGCCCCGTTCTCTCCCAGAGCAGACCTGGCTGGGGGCTGAACGATCTGATCCGGCTGAACAGTAACCACGGACTTCGAAAGGGACTTCGGGATGGGTGCATATTTAAAAAGTGCATGAACTGACGATAAGGATAAGCAGAGCTTTCTGCCGCGGTGTTTTCCCGCAACTCAATGGTGAGTTGGAGGCAGATACCGCGCTGGCCAGTAACAGTGCCACGTCAGGGGCTGGACAGAGGGGCGGACAGAGGAGCGGACAGAGGGGCGGACAGAGGAGCAGGGGGTTGACATCCAACTGTATCTATAATATAGTAACAGTAGAAACGAGGTGAGGCTATGCGTTTTATGATAAGCACATTGTCGCAGACTCCCATTTATGAGCAAATCAAAACACAGATTAAAGAGCTTGTGCTTACGGGGCAGTTAAAGTCCGGCGAACAATTGCCTTCGATTCGTTTCATGGCTAAGGATCTCAAGGTGGGGATTATTACGGTGAAGCGGGCTTATGACGATCTGTGTGAGGAGGGATTTGCGGTGAGTCTGGCGGGGCGCGGCGTTTTTGTGGCGGATGTGGATACAGCGAGGGTTAAAAGCATCCATCTGCAATTATTGCGAGAACAGTTATCTGACATAAAGGATTATTGTGCGACGGCCGGCATTACGCGGCTGGAACTGGAGGAGGTGTTGGGAGATGTTTATGGAGGGCTTGACCGTGAGTGACAACGCTGTGATGGTGCGAAATGTTTCTGTGAAGTTGGGCCGGTTCGAGCTGAATGTTGACACGTTGGATATCAAGAAAGGGTTCATCACCGGTCTGATCGGTAAAAACGGCGCCGGTAAGACAACTTTGATTAAGACGGTTCTTGATTGTATTCAGCCGGAGAGCGGTGAAATTCTGTTTGATGGTGTGCCCATGTGGGGGCATGAGGCTGTTGTGAAAGCAAAAACAGCCGTCGTCTATGATACGCTGATCTATCCGCAGCATTTGACGGCCACAAAAACCGCGAAGATTATCAGTCCCTTTTATGATTTTGACTGGGAGATATTTCATCGCCTTTTGGAGCGGTTTGGACTGCGCCCCCATATGCGGCTGTCGAGCTATTCCCGGGGGATGCAGGTCAAGTTTTCGGTGACGATGGCTTTGGCGCATAACCCAGAAATTCTTTTTCTCGACGAACCCACTTCGGGTTTGGATCCCACGGCCAGGGACGATATGCTGGATGTTTTGCTGGAATTCATACAGGATGAGAACAAGACGGTTTTCTTTTCGACTCATATTACCAGCGATTTGGATAAGATTGCGGATTATATCGCGCTGATTGAAAACGGGCGTGTTGTTTTTAATGAGGTGAAGGATGATATGTTGGACAGATTCGCGATGGCTCATGTGGAGAGAGAAGCGTTGACTGATGATGTGGTTCGGTGTTTGTCAGGTCTCAAGGAGAACGCCTTTGGCTGCGTGGGGCTTTGCGCGGATAGGGCGTTGCTGCAGGGGAAGCCGGGTGTCAGACTGGCTCGTCCCACTGTGGAGGATATTATGATCTTTAGGACAAAGGACAGGGACAATGGACAATGGACAATTGACAATGGACAATGACAAGGGACAATGACAAGGGACAAGGGACAAGGGACAAGGGACAAGGGACAAGGGACAAGGGACAATTGTGGTTGATATGGCGCAATTTCGGGGGTCTGAGGAGGATTCTTATGACGCGGTGTGATCGGTTTTGGCTTCGGGTTAATAGGAATTATGTGCTGGCTTTGTTTGTGACTTTGCCTTTGGCTTTGTTGCGGCCTTGGCTGGCTTTGGGGTTTGTTGGAGTTGCCTTGTTTGTTTCTTGCAGAACTTTTTTGGTTTTCGGGAGCCGCGGTGATGGGTACGATGCGTTAAGGTTTATGACGTCCATGCCTTTTTCGCGCCGGGAGGTTTTTGTGACTTACATGAAGGGGATTTTTGGTTTGGGCGGCGGGTATGTGCTGGTTGTCGTGGTTTTGAGGGGTGTTCTTGCCTTTGAGGGTGTGGATTTGTTCTTTTACGGGGTTGTTTTGTTTGTGTCGTTGATGATTGTGGCCTGTCTGCAGCTCGGGTTTTTGCGCGCCTATTCACGAGGAAAATTTTACGGATTGATGGCGTTGTTTCTGTTGGTGGTTTATCCGGGATTGTATGGCTTGTATCATCTGAAGGTGGTGCTGCGTTTTGTGTCAGCTGTGATAATGTATTTATCTTATGAAGGTGATCTCGACGGTGATGCTGGTGTTGAGCCTGGTGAGTTGCTGGAAGGGTTCACGAATTTGGGGATGTCTCTTGAGGCGGCGCAATGGGTGGCGGTTGTTTGTATGGGTTTGCTGGCGGCGGGCTTTGTCGCTTTGTTCATTGGCGGGGCGATCAGAGTATACAAAAGGTTTTGTGGGGGGAAGAGATATGTTGAGGCAAGTTGTTAATTATCAGAAAGCGTTGTGGCTTTCGACATATTCGTTCTCGGGAATGAGCAAGGATTGGCGCCGGAGTATACCGGATTATTTGAGCTTTGTGCCGTTGGTGTTGTCGACGCTGATCTTTGGGGCAGCGCTGCCACAATTCTGGTTCATTCTGTCGGGGATCGTGTTTGCGATCAGTTTTTATGACGGTAGAATAAGAGGGAACAGCTATTTTGAATATTTGCCGGTCAAGAGAGGTTTCAAGGTGATGAATTTTTATGTCTGGCTGTTTGTCATGATGGCCGGTACTTTGGTTGTTACAGCCGCCTCGATGGGTTTCTTAGGTTGCGCCGCGTTGGTGGCTGTGACAGTCCTTGTGGAACCGGTGGGGGTTAATGAGCTGAGCATGGCTTTCTCTATGGGTGTCGAATTGCTGGAATTTTTTACGGCTTGGTTTTCGATTATGCTGGTTTCAGGCAGCCTGGTTTTGACGACGTGTTTCCTGAAAAGGTTTACCGGGAGGCTTCTGGCGAGATTGGTTTTGGCGGGTGTGATTCTGTGGGGAGGATATTGGTTGTCGCAGACGGAAGGGTTTTTGGGGATCACGGATTTTTTTGAGTTTACCGGGCAATATGGTGTTGGCATTTCGGGGATTGCCGTTCTGGTGTTTATGATGTGTCTGTGCGCCGCTGTTTTGCTGCAACAGGGAAAACGCCAGGCTTAAGAGTTGCGTACGAATTCTAAAATTTGTGATGTATGATTGTCCACGGCAGATCAAAAACTAGAACGCAATTGTTTTTTCGGGACAATTGACGGGATCAACAAGAGAGAAAGCAAGGAGGAAAGAAATCATGCATCATATTATTGATACCAATAAAGAAATTCCGCAACCTGACGCTAATGCGTTGGATATTGTGGCGCTGGTGAAGGATTCCGGTCGTGTGACCGGGTATGAATTGTCTGACGGACGCGTTGTCAGCAGAAATGAAGGCGTAGAGATGGCGCGCGACCGTCTGATTAAGGATGTGGCGATCGCCGAAAACAAAGGGACGGAGTATCTGCGGTCTTTGCCTGATAATTCTGATGCCAATAATATTGGCAGTTTGCCGACCCGAACCATGGATTCGTTTTTTATGAACGAGGATTGGGATGAGGATTGGGAGAATTGGGAGTTTGATATGAGCGGCGAGAATTCTTATGGTGATTCGGCTTTTTGGGAACCCCACTTGAACAAATGAGCCTTCTGGAGCGATTGTTTTTTTGACGGGTTGTCGCAAATCGACTTTTCGCAAGCTTGTGCGGCAGCCCGTTTTTTGGTTGTATGGGATCTGGTGCCTGCAAGCGTGGCTGAACGGATGATTAAGAGGAACTGAGGCGGCTCTTATGGCCGATCAGGGGTGGTCGGCAAACCTTTCTGTGAATTGACAATATTTCCCATTATTCACCCAAGGAAACGCCTCTCAAAAAAAGAATACCTAAGCGACAAGAACCAAGGCGTCTTTTCTAATTATGAGGCAATGTGTTGCCAGCTGCGCGGAGATAACCGCCGGGAAAGACCGCCGTAGATTATGAGAGCAAGAACAATGGACAAAGGGGATGGGTAGCGGCGAAGGGGGGTGTGCGCCTCGTCTTCTCAACTGGTTTTTAGCTCAGATGGCAGCAAGGATGGCGCAATTCATCGCAGGAAGGGTATGCTGTAAAGCTGAAAGTTTAAAAACCGTAAGTCGAAGAACTGAGAGCGCCGCGTGTCATGCGAAAAGATTAAGCATCACAACCAAAAAGCGATCTTAAGATATACATCAGAGGACGGAGCCGGGAGAGGCTCCACTTTTTCTGATGTTTTTTCTGACCTCTGACTAATCATAAAAATACGCAATGATCTTAATAAGATCATTTTCTCGCTAATCCAATTGCTTGGGGCAACATGGTCAATTGATATTCTGCCGATCTTGATATATAATAAATTTGTCTGAAAAAGAGCGCGGTTTATTCTTTTTTTCACATATGCGCTCGAAAATTTTAGAATTCGCTTTGGGGCGAAGCACTTTGGGTATTTTTTTTTACGTATGCAACTTATGTGGAATGAGGAGGGGGTCAAGGGATGAAGAAGGAAGAGCGAGCAAAAAAACTGTCGCGCAGATCTTTTGTCAAGCTCGCTGGAGGAGCAACACTTGCAGGGACGGCGTTGGGAATTGCCGGTTTTCCGGGGTTGGCTCAGGCCGTCAAAGCGGATGATTTGGAAAAAGTGAAAGCGGTTCTTGTTGATATTCCCAAATGTATCGGGTGCGAAAGCTGTACGGTGGCATGCAAAGTGTCAAACAACAAGGGATTCAATCAGAAAGAGCAAGCCAAAACAGCCAAGGAGCGCGGGGAGGAGCCGGGAAAAGGTCTTGTCAGCGACACATGGACTTCCATTACCCTGTATGAACCTGTCATTAAGGGAAATACGGTCAGACGCTTTGTGAAGAACCAATGTTTTCATTGTCAACATCCGGCTTGTGCTTCGGCGTGTTTTGCCAAAGCCTTGCAGAAGACTCCTGATGGCCCGGTTGTGTACGATCAGTACCTCTGTGTGGGCTGCCGTTATTGTATGCTGGCTTGCCCCTTTGATATAATCCGGTATGAGTGGGAACAGTCTATTCCCGGTATCAGCAAATGCCAGATGTGTGTGGAGCGTGTTGAGGCAGGAGAGACGCCTTCTTGTGTGTCGGTGTGTCCCCAAGGCGCCCTCCGGTTCGGGGACAGAGACGAGTTGTTGAAGGAAGCGAGAACCCGTATTGCGGCCAAAGAGGATGGGGTTTCTTATATCAACCATATTTTTGGTGAGAATGAGGCGGGGGGAACTTCCTGGCTTTATATTACGGATGTTCCTTTTAAAGAGATGCGTTTTCGGACGGATGTGACGACGAAAGCGCTGCCTTCTTATACGGAACCTTATATGAGAATGACACCGATTATCGGGGCCAGCTGGGCCGCGATTCTGGCGGGTATTTATGTTGTTACCCATAGGAAGCACGGGAAAGCCCAAAAGAAAAATAATGAGTCAGACCAATGAGTGAGGGGGAACTTTAATATGCAAGAGGAGACTGCTCGCGGAAAATGGGGGTTTCGCTTCACACCCGTCCGTCTGGTGATGCTGGGGATCGCGGTGGCCGCTATTGTGATAGTTTTGGTGCGTTTGGTTGTGGGGTTGGGCGGTGTGACCAATTTAAACGATCAATGGCCTTGGGGTTTGTGGATTTATTTTGATGTGCTTTTGGGCGTCGCTTTGGCCGGCGGCGGCTACAGCACGGCTTTTATTGTGCATGTCCTAAAGGTGGACAAATATCATTCCATCGCCCGCAGCGCGATGCTGACCTCTCTGCTGGGGTATCTGCTGGTGGTGTTGGGTCTGTTTATTGATGTGGGCCAGTGGTTCAACGCTTGGAGGCCTTTTGTTTCTTGGGGGCACCACAGCGTTTTGTTTGAGGTTTTTCTGTGTGTGTCGTTATATTTGATTGTGCAGTTCCTGGAGTTCGGGGAGATTGCCTCGGAAAAGATCTTTAAGCGCACCCATAAGTTTTTCTTGACGTCAATGCCTATCCTGCTTATTATCGGCGTGATGCTGCCGACGCTGCACCAGTCGTCCTTAGGCGAATTGTTCTTTATTATGCAAGGTAAACTGGATCCCTTGTGGCTGAGCCCGATTATCCCCATTTGTTTCTTGTTGACGTCTTTCGCCGTGGGCCCGGCTATGATCGCCATCGAAACCCGGCTGGCTTCCCGCCCGCTCCATCATAAGCCGGATCTGCCGGTTCTGAAGGGGCTGATCAAGATTTCGGGCGGGATACTGTTGATCTATTTCGTCATCAAAATGATCGATCTGGGGGTAAGGGGCCAGTTTGGCAACATGTTCGCCGGCACCTTCGCCAGCAATATGTTCCTGCTGGAAATCGGCGCGGGAGTTCTCATCCCGATTCTGCTGGCGTTCAGCAGAGCGGTGGCGACCAACGCCGGACAGATTTGGTTTGCTTGTTTGACAGTGGGCGGCGTGGTGCTGAGCCGGTTCAATATGATGACGGGGTTGGGAGGTTATCTTAACGCGTCAGGCGCTCACTATTTCCCGTCGGTGATGGAATTTATCGTCAGCATCGGTTTTGTCTGCATCGCTTGCTTGCTCTATCTGTTCATTGCGGAGAATTTTGTCATTGTTGACGACCATGCGCAGGGGCATGAGGTTGAGCTTAAGGAAGATGTGGGCGTACCGGCACAACAGGTGACAATGGACAATTGACAATTGACAATGGGGAAGGGAAAAGGGAATTAAGGGGATCGACAATCTTATGGTATTAGGGCGCGGCGGTTTGTCGCGCTTTTCCTTTGTGATTGAGTTGTTGCTGCTGGCTTGCTGACGGCATGGGGCGCTGATTCCAGGGCCCGGGAGCTGACCGCTATGAGCGGCGTCCGCCGCCGGAGGAGTGTGCGGTTCGTATGACTTCTTTTGCCGACATTGTTTCTCATCCTGATCTCAGCAAAAAACAGAGTCATATTTACGAGGATATTTTGCGTTTGTCAAGGCAGACGACGAAGGCGGGCTGGTTGCCCGACAAGGAGGATAACGCAGACAGACGGAAAATAGACCGTAAAGATGGCTCTGTTTTTAGTTGAGATTAGGATCATATTGGTTTTCATCTTTATTAATACCTCCTTTCCATGTATAATGACTTATGACAGGGGACATGTCAAGGTTAGTCTATGTTTGCATCATGGGATTACTGTGTATTGTCTGACTCCTTGGGTTGTGGGCGGAAGCCCACCCTGTAAGTTGTGTTGAATGAAACGCGCCGCAGGCCGTACAAACATTGAGCATTGAGCAAAGGAGTGAATGAATTATGGCATCTTTTCAGCCAGATAAACGTTATACCTATTCCGATTATTTGAGTTGGGATGATGGTGTCCGTTATGAGTTGATTGATGGCATCCCTTATATGTTAGCCGCGCCGTCCCAGGCGCACCAAGCCATTAGCGCTGAGTTGACGTTCCAGTTCGTGAGCTTCCTAAAGGGCAAGCCATGTAAAGTCTTTGCCGCGCCTTTTGACGTCCGTTTAAATGCCCGTGATGGTGATGATACTGTTGTGCAGCCGGATTTGCTGGTTGTTTGCGAGATGTCCAAACTTGATGGGAAGGCGTGTGTCGGGGCTCCTGATATGGTTGTTGAGATTATGTCCCCTTCAAGCTCCCGGCAGGACAAAATGGTGAAACTGAATCTTTACAAAAAAGCCGGTGTCCGGGAGTATTGGATTGTGGATGGGGATACCCAAACGGTACAAGTGTGCATCCTCAAAGACGGTGAATACATTGTCAGAGCGTATGCCGACACGGTGCCTGTTCATATATGGGAAGGGTTCAGCATCAATTTGGCGGATGTTTTCGCGGAGGTTGCCGCGGAATAGTTCGTTACAGACCCCAGCCGGAGGGGCGGGAGGGTCGGTGCGGCACCGCCCCCTCCTGCCCCTCCGGCTGGGGTCTGAGCTGTAATAATTGTTCTTGGGCAAAGACTTTTCGGATACCTATATGTTATTGGGATGTTTTCTCTGGGAACACCACCCGGACAGTGGTGCCCGCGTTGGGGGCGCTTTCAATATGGAGTTGGGCTTTGTGCGCGTCAGCTATGCGTTTGGAGAGAGCTAGCCCTAAGCCGCTGCCGCCTCTGGATTTGTTGCGGGAGGTGTCAACCATATAGAAGGGATCCGTGACGAAAGCGATTTCGTCGGCAGGGATACCATAGCCGGAATCTTTCATTTCCAGGGTGTTGCCGTAGGCCCGCAGAAGGATCTGCTGGCCTGGCGCGGAGGCTTTGGAGGCGTTGTCCACCAGGTTGATCAGGAGGGTTTTGATCAGGTCATAATCCAGGGACAGGGAGTCTGTTGCGCAGGTGATCTTCAAGGGCGTCTGCCGTTCCCGCAGCGTGTCGGCGGTGCTTTGCCTGACATCTTCCAGCAGCGCCGGGATATCTTCAGGGCGGGTCTGGAAGGTTGCTTCTTCCAGCTTGATGAGTTTGTAGAGCTTTTGGCTCATTTGATCCAACCAGCGGCTCTGCCTGTAGATGTGGGCTAGAGAATTGCGCGCGTCGGCTTGGCTCAAGTTGGCGCTAAGCAGGGTGTCGGTATGAAGCATGATGGCTGTTAAGGGGGTTTTGAGTTCGTGCATGAGGCCCCGTATGAACATTTCCTGGCGTCTGTCTGTTGTTGCCGCTGTCGTTTGGCGGGAATCCATAAAGGGTTTGAGGGCCCGGCGAACCAACCAGAAGATGAGAACCCCGCCGACGAGTATGCTTATGCCCCAAGCCAGGACAAGGCGCCATAGCGGAGTAAAGGGCCATGCCGGAAGAGTGATTAGCGCGCCGCATACCATCACAGCCAGACACAGGACGCCAATACATAGGATAGATATTTTTAACCACAGGTTCTGTTTCGTTTTCATGGCTGCTCAATCCTCTAAACGGTAACCGTATTTGGGTACGGTGACAAGTTGGGCGCTGATCGCCAGCTTTCGGCGCAAGTTGGCAATATGCACGTCAACGGTGCGGGTATCGCCGAAATAGTCGGAACCCCATATTTCGTTGAGTATTCTTTCACGAAGAAGGGTGCGGTTTTTGTACCTTGCCAGCAAGGTGAACAGTTCATATTCGAGAGGTTTGAGGGCAATGGGGGCGCCGTTTTTCTGGACGGAATGGTTCTCGCAATCCACCACGATATCGCCGACACGCAGAATCTTGTTCAGCTTGCCGCAGCGATCCAGAACTTTCTCGATCCGAACAAGAAGGGTCAGTGGATCAAAAGGTTTGGTGATATAATCTTCAGCGCCGCCGCGCAAGCCCTTGATTTCGGAAGTGGCGTCGCTTCGGGCGGTGAGATAGATCACAGGGATATTGTGGTTTTGCATGTGGGGGAGCAGGTCGAAACCGTCCAGGCCGGGCAGCATGATGTCCAGCAAAGCCAGATCGTACCCATGATCTTCCCGCAGGGCGTCGGCGGCCTCCTGGCCGTCGGTGTAGACGGCGTAGTCATAACCCGAGTATTGCAGGTTGACCGCAATACCGTCGGCGATGCCTTTATCGTCTTCCACGATCAGAATCCGGTTCTTTGTCATGAGCTACCTCGATCGACATGCTAAATCAACATTCTGTTTGTGCCAAATTTATTTTAGCATATTCGTCAGCATTAACAAAATGTTAAGGTTTTGATAACAAATTTGCCTGGGGAATTTGGCATGATGGTGATGTGGTTGATTGATGTGTATGATCGTCACGCGCGAAGGAACGGCTTGGGGGGAGGTGTTTCTATTGAGGGTCTGTGGATGAGCAGAAGGTGTCATAGCAAGCGCAGTGAGAAAATGAATTCGTCGGGGTTACCCTAATCTTATTAATTACTGGAGGAATATGGGATGAAAAAACACAAGTGGCCTTTTGCGGTATTAATGGTGATTGCTATCATGCTGCCAGCGCTTATGGTTGCTCCGTCTCCGACTTACGCAGCAAAACTTAATTATAGCCTATCACAAGAATACACTATTGTAAATTACGCCTCAAATAAAGCATTGAATGTCTATGCTAATCCAGGTGCCGCAATTTCTGGATCTAAGTTTACCGCTTCAAAAAAAGATGGGACAAATGAGCAAAAGTTCAGATTTGACTACAGAGGAAATAGTGAGTACCATATTACCTCGCTCAGTAACACCCTAAACCTCTGCGTCGATGTCAAAGGAGTCACTGTTATTAAAGATGCTGAGATTCATGCCTACGGACGCTCTAATACCGGACAAAATATTTGGTATCTAGACCATATAGGAGACGAAAGTGATGGCTTGAATAGCTATATGGTTTGCATAATTCGCAATAAGAAAAACGAAAATCTTGTCCTAACACCTTCTCAACCAAACGCGGATCCTAGATCCGATATGGTAGTTCAGGAATATAAAGGTTATAATTATCAAAAATGGAAATTGATACCTGCCACAGTAGGATCCTCTTTGAAAATAACGTCCACCTATCCTAGCGGGACTCGAACACAAGGTAGCACTTTCTCGATCAGTGGTTCGGTCACATCCAATTATAAAATTACTGATGTGTACGCCGAATGCAAGACGACATCCGGGACCATAAAGTTTTCAAAGAGAGTAAATCCTAGTGCAACCAGCTACTCTTTAGCTAATCTGGATTCCGCGATGACTTTTGCATCCCTTTCCGCAGGTGACTATAGTTTCAAGATTACGGCCACCGACTCCAGCGGTAAGACAATCACTGCGGGGCCATACGCCTTTAAAGTTGCGGCACCTACCTGGATGATGCCTGCAAAGGGTACAATAGGATGTCTCTATCTATGTAACTGCTCGACACATAAAGGAACGCACTCTGGGATAGACATTAAATCGACCACAGGAACGCCTGTTGTGGCTTCTGCGGGAGGAACAGCGACGTTCCATAAATGTGGACATGCCGATTCTTGCCCAAATAAGTCATGCACAGGAAACTATGTGCTTATTGATCATGGCGGCGGAATAGTTACGGGGTATTATCATTTGAGAAGCGTGGGACTCGTATCAGGGCCTGTTTCCAAGGGCCAGCAAATTGGTCAAATGGGAAGCACAGGAAACAGTTCCGGGCCCCATCTTCATTTTCTTATGAAAATAAATGGAAACTTCGTTAACCCAAGCAATTACCTTCCAAAGATGTGACAACAGTCGTTGTTTAAGATTAGAATATTCATGGCCAGGGAGGGCTCTCCATTATCGATCTGAGGCAGAATTTTGGTTGTGTTATGAGAAGTTATTTGTGATGGAATTAAACCATTAGGGGATGAACTTATGAGACAAGCTTTAAATAATAAAAAACTGATAATTTATGCAGCTATAGGCCTGTCGATTTTTGCCATAGTCATAACCTTCGCGATTATTTTTTGGCATTCAGTGGGAACACCGGAAAAGGCATTTCTAGGAAATGAAGAGGCGAGGCATGAGAGTTTGGCGAAAAAAGATATCTTGGGAAATTGGTACGCATGGCATGATGCTGAAGAAAAAGAGGTTTTGACTTTTAATGAAAACGACACATATCAGAGCACATACATTTTCTTTGATGAGGTAAGAGATAAGTATCGACTGGAACAGAATACTGTTTATTTTGATGGGCTTGCGGTCTTTCTAAGCCTAACATGGGAACAGCAAGGCGGAGAATTCGTTTTGAAGGCTGATAATGGCGTTGTGTATTATAGAGAAGAGGAAGCAGCGCAAGCCGAAATAGCAGAGAAGACATCAGAAACAGAGAATGGGTGGATAGCTGAAGTAGAGCGAAATGAAGAGAAAGATAAAGAAAAGAAGGAAGAGGAAGTTGCTCGAAAACTCAAGGGTTTATGGAACGGTGAGTTTGGTGACACTTTAGTATTCTCTAGCAGCGACTATACTGTTATTAGTGCGACAAGAAAAATGGTGTCTGGCCAGTATTCGGTAACGAGCCCAACGACGATGATTCTCATTGACTCGGAAACGCAAGTAGAAGAACTTATTGAGTTTACACTGACAGAAGAGTCTGGCGATAAACGAATATTTGCAAGCAAATACTTTGAATGGGCTGGAGAATTTGTTTTTGAACCAATATTCTTCTAATGTCGTATCACAGCAAGCGCAGGGGAAAAATGAATTCGGCTAATTGAATATTTGTTGATACTGGAGGAATATGAAATGAAGAAACACAAAAAGATTGCCACTTTTGTATTTGTAACGCTGTTGATGATGTCTGTGTTTGGAGCCTCGCCAGTGTACGCGATATATCAGGATCAAGATTTCGGTAGCCAGCAGTTTCTTCTGAGAAACGTTGGATCGACAGAAGCGAATCAATACTCCATGATGCTCAATGTATTTGCGTCCCCGGGCCAAGCACAATTGTGGGCGAGTTTCACGGTTTCTAGGGATGACGGAACAATGGAACAAAGGTTCGGACATGACAAAGTTTCGTATCAAAAGTATTATATTACATCAAAAAGCAATAACAAAGGGCTCTGCCTGGACGTTTACGGAGATGCCCCTCTAATTAAAACAACCATGAACAATAATCTAAATAATAACAGCATCAAGTTCAATACTCATGTCTGGAGCAAATCCAGTTCCGGGACAAATCATTGGTATTTGGACTTTAATGAAAACACTGGATATACGGTAATCCGGTCAGCCCTCAACAGTAACTTTTGCCTGACAGCCGACAGCACAGCGCATAGATCATCTGTCAGTGTCAAGCGGTATGTGAACAGTGATCTGCAACATTGGGAAGCATTCAGAGGGGGGTATTGAATCCTTCATAAACAAAAGACACTTCCTGTGCTGGAAGTGTCTTTTGTTTATGGGCGCAGTTGCTCATTCAGAACGTACCAACAGCCATTTCTGCAGATTATTCGTGGATGAATATGTCTGAACACAGACATTGGCCCGATGGTCTCCGCTGGCGGCAGACAAAACAAGGTTGGCGTTCAGGGAAGAATGAATCGTATAATAGTCGCCGTGGTCTTTTATAGACCATACATTTGTACCACTCTCAGAGGGGTTGTACACATGCACATTAGAATTGTGTCCTATCGAGCCCGCTGAACCATATATATCGAGGCAGAATCCTTTGCTGTTGCTTAGAGTAGTGATTCGATACCGATAATTTCCTAAAGAGTCTTTCCCCAGATTGTCGACGCGAAATTTCTGTTCCGGCGATGAGTCGGTATTGGATATTGTGACATTAGTTCCCAAAACAGCCTGACCTTCTAACGCTAAGACATTCAACATTTTCTTAGCGCTGGAATTCTGTATTCTGTACACCCCCGCCAGATTTTTCGGCGTGGGTTTCGATGGGGTCGCGGGTGCTTTGGAGTCTTCTGAATTGGACGGCGATGGCTGAGCATCAGAACTGTTGGAAGGCGTTTGCGCCTCGGAGGCTGTATCTGTTGTTAGCGGGTATTCCGCCATGCCTGTTTCGGGGGGCACATCAGGATCTGATTCAAATGTTGAGGAGTCGGAGGAGTCGGGGGAGTCGGATGAATCAGGATCAGGCGTCAATTGCGAAGGCAGCGCCAATCCTGCCAGGATGGTTGGAAGACCCTGATGGTTCAGGGCTAGAATCACCGCTGAGACGATCGCCAGTGCCGCCACGAAACAGGCAGCGGCAATAAGGAATGTGTGCCGTTTTTTTCGTAAGGCTTTGCCGCTGGTTTTCATAGGCTTCTCAGATTCTGCGGGTTTGGTATTAATTTCCTTGGGCTCTATTGAGGCCGGTTCTCCCTGAACCGGCGCAGTCACTGCCGGGATCGTATATTCCGTCTCTTGACCCGGATCCAGGTCGAGGCACACCGTTTCCGTATCCTTGACTCTTTCCGGCGCGGTTTCAGCCACAGCCGGCGACTCCGGGCCATCAAGAATAATAGACGCCCCACCTAAAACAAAACCCATGGCCGTCGCCGCTTTCTCCAGAGCCTCGCGCATTTGAGCGGGGCCGGCAAAGCGGTCGCTCTGGTTGTGGGCGCAGGCTTTCAGCACCAGATCGCTCAGAAGGGGATTGATGTCTTTTATGGGGGGAAGAGGTTCGCCGCTCATGCGTTTTTGCAGGGCTTCTTCAATATGCCCTGACGATATGGGCTGCGGGTAATCCGGCAGAAACGGAGGACGGTTCCGGTTCAGAAACCGGTACATGACCAGCCCCAGGGAATACATATCGACACTGGTGCCATAGGGATCTCCTTTGAAAACTTCAGGCGCCATGTAGGTGGTTGTTCCTTTTTTGGATAAGGCGGTCATGGTATGTTCCAAATTCCGGGCAATCCCGAAATCCCCTAGTTTGTATTCACCGTAGCGTGAGATAAAAATATTGTCAGGCTTGATGTCGCGATGGATCGTGTTGGTCGCCGCGCACAATTCCAAGGCCCGGCAGATATGCAGCCCCATCTTGATGGTTTCGGTGGTTGTAAGAGGCTGTTCCGCCGCGCGATCCGTCAGACTTGAGAGCAGTTCCATACGGAGAAGGATATCCCAACCAATATTATCGGGGCTTTCGATTATTTGATGATCTTCGTAGCTGACAATATTGCTGTTGCCACGAAATTCACTCATAAGCTCAACTTCATGAATGATGGTTGCCACCAAATCGTGGAAAAAATTGCGCATGGAAGCGTCGTCGAAACCGGCGCTTCTCATCTGCCGTATTTCATCTTCGTCATAGGGGATGGAGATGACTTTTAACGCCGAATAATAGGTTTTGCCAAACTGGACGCCTTGTTTTTCGGCAAAATCTTTCCGGCTGATTTTGTAAACTCTGCCAAAGGAACCGCGGCCAAGCAAGGATTCGATATACCAGGCGCCCCATAAGGGTTCGCGCAGCTTGATGTCGGACATCTTCTGTTCCCCCTCTCCTTTCTTCTTCTTGTTACAGCCTCTTAGTCATATTATAGCGTATTTTGGGTGCAAAATCTACGTCAACAAACAGGCCGGTGGGGTGCATATTTAAAAAGTGCATGAACTGACGATAAGGATAAGCAGAGCTTTCTGCCGCGGTGTTTTCCCGCAACTCAATGGTGATTTGGAGTCTCCCGCTCACCAAACCCTACCTCGGGACTGTTACGAGCCCACATAATATCCATCTCCATTCACCATTCGGTTGCGGGAGAATCCCGCAGTGGATATTTCTATTTATTCTTTTGCCGTTTCCTGCACTTTTAAAATATGCACCCCAGGCCGGTAGCGGCCGCCGAATTTGGCGCGGGCGGCTTGGGTGTGTATGCGGACGAAATCGGATTTGGCGTCGGTGTAAGCGTCCCGGTTATGTTCGAATTGTTCTTTGAGTCGTGATTTCAGCTGCTCGTAAGCTCTGGCGGTCTCGGCATGACCGCGCAGGTAGTCGCGAAAATAGAGCTCGTCCCAATCCCCCGCAGGTTTGATATGAAGATGGTAGACTTTTTCAGCGAAGCCCAGGGGGGTGTATCCTTTATTGAGATCAAGGGTGTGGGCGACATCGTCCCGCGCCATGATCGTCCAGCCCTGGGTTTCCAGGATGGTGGCCACGGCTTCTGTATTGGGGATCTGTTGGTCAGGGCAAGGCGCCTGCCGGGCCGTTGGGCAAGGCGCTTGCCGGGATGCTTGCCGGGATGTTTGGCAGGGTGCTGAGAGTTCCAGCAGGATGTCGACAATGGGTTTGGCCATGAGGCCTTCCACCGCCGTGCTGCCGATATGGTTGATGCGATACAGGCCGCATTCTTTCAGGGATTCTCTGAGTGCGGCCTGTTCTTCTTGATACCATACCGCGTATTGAGGGTTGTGTTCCCGGAGGACAATGGGGAACAATTGCCACAGTTCTTCCAGGCTCATCTTGCTTAAGGACTGTTCCATTTACAACAATTCACCATACCTTCTGATAAAGATCTTCTTCAGCAAAGTCACCAGCGCCATATACAACACAATCGTCAGAGCCAGCCAAGCAAAATACACCGCCGGCAGCGCCTCAAGGCCGATGGACTTACCAAATCCCGTGAAAGGAATGACCGTCAGAACCGCAATCCCGGCAAAAGTCAACGCCGTCACCGGCAGCGACGCACGGCTCTGAATAAAGGGGATCTTTGGTGTGCGGATCAAATGAATAACCAGAGTCTGACTCCACATAGATTCCACGAACCATCCCGCTTGGAACAGGCCGATGAAGTACAGCTGCATGGCGTAGTTGTCGGCCAGCTGATGGTACATCAAACCGCCGCACATGGCCGGACAGATAACAAAAAACATGAGCAAATACGTCGTAATATCGAAGATGGAGCTGGTGGGACCGATCCACACCATGAACTTGCCGATGGAAGAGGAATCCCATTTTCTTGGCACAGCCAGATATTCTTTGTCCACATTGTCCCAGGGAATGGCCGTGCAGCTCAGATCGTAAATCAGGTTCAGCAGAATCAGATGCAGGGGCAGCATGGGCAAAAAGGGCAGAAACGCGCAGGCTGCCAGTACCGAAAACATATTGCCGAAATTGGAGCTGGCTGTCATTTTTATATATTTGATCATGTTGGCATAGGTCTTGCGTCCCTCGATGATGCCTTTCTCCAGCACCATCAGATCTTTCTCCAGCAGAATAACGTCGGCGGATTCTTTGGCGATATCCACCGCCGTATCTACGGAGACCCCCACATCGGCGGCTTTCATGCCCGCCGCGTCATTGATGCCGTCTCCCATATAACCGACACTGTGGCCATTGTCCCGCAGCGCCGTGATAACACGCGCCTTCTGCCGGGGCGACAGTTTGGCAAAAACGCTGATCTCCTCAGCCACCTGTCCCAGACTCTCATCATCCATCCTTTCCACATCGGCGCCCAGAAGGATACGGTCAACCGGAATGCCCACCTGGCGGCAGACACAGCGCGTCACTTTGTCGTTATCGCCGGTGAGAATCTTGACGGCCACCCCCAGATCCCGCAAAGCTGTCACGGCGGCGGCGGTGGATTTTTTGGGCGGGTCCAGGAAAGCCAGATAACCCATCAGCACCATATCCCCTTCGTCAGCGGCGGAAAAAGCGCCCACCGGAGAGGGATCGTTTTTTTGCGCTACCGCGATGACGCGCATACCATCATCGTTAAGGTCATCCACTTTGGCCAGAATATAAGCCCGGATGTCGTCCGTTAAGGGCAGCACCTGGCCCTCATACTCAGCAAAGCGGCAGACCGCCAGCATCTCCTCCACGGCGCCTTTGGTAATCATCTGGGTTTTGCCATTCGTCACCACAACGCTCATACGGCGGCGCTCAAAATCAAAGGGGATCTCATCCACTTTGGTAAACCTCTCCGAAAGGCCGCGCAGTTCCGGGACGGCGTCTTCTTCCCGCTGGGTTCGTTCAATAATGGCGATATCCATAAGGTTTTTGAGGCCTGTTTGATAATAGCTGTTCAGAAAAGCGTGACGCAGCACCCGTGTATCTTCTTCACCGTGGATGTTGAGATGGTATTGCAGCACCACCTTATCCTGGGTCAGCGTACCGGTCTTATCCGTACACAGAATATTCATGGAGCCAAGATTCTGGATCGAGTTGAGATTCTTGATAATGGTTTTCTGTCTTGACATGGCCACCGCGCCTTTGGCCAGACAGGTTGTGACAATCATTGGCAGCATTTCCGGCGTCAGCCCTACCGCCACGGAGAGGGCGAACAACAGGGCCTGCATCCAGTCGCCCCTGGAAAATCCGATGACAAACAAAACCACCGGAACCATGACCAGCATAAAACGAATCAGCAGCCATGAAACCGAGTTAACGCCCTTTTCAAAACTGGTCTGCACCGGTTTTCCCGTGGCGAGGTTCTTGGCCATATCGCCAAACATGCTGTCGTCGCCCGTAGCCACAACTACACCAACGGCGCTGCCGCTGACGACGTTGGTTCCCATGAAGGCGAGGGCGGGGCATTCCGTCAAGGCTTCACAAGGGCTTTCCGCAGCCTGAGACACCTTTTCCACCGCCACGCTTTCGCCGGTTAGCGCCGACTGGCTGACAAACAGGTCTTTGGCCTGAATGACGCGCATATCGGCGGGAACCATATCTCCCGCCGCCAGATTAACGATATCGCCCACAACCACATCTTCCAGGGGGATCTCCTCGACACCGCTCTCCCGGCGCCGGACGCTGGTTGTGGTTGTAATCAGCTTCAGCAGGTTTTCCGCGGACTGACCGCTTCTCGTTTCCTGAACAAACTTCAGAATGCCCGAAATAATCACCATGGCCATAATAATGATCACGGCAAAGGGATCCTTATCCCCCGCCGCCTGCATGATAACATCGGTGACCAGCGACACCGCCGCCAGCACCAGCAGCACCACCGTAAACGGATTGATAAAAGCCAGGGTCAACCGCTGCCAAAGGGGCGCCTTCCGGCCCCGGGTTACGGTGTTCCCGCCGTAATAATCGCGGGAGTCTTCCACCATTTCTTCATCAAGACCGTCCCGCGACGATATCAGCCTGGCCAGGACGGCATCAATATCCGAAGCGGCGGCAAAAGTCATCCGCTCGCGCACCTCATCACGGCGCTCCGCTTCACTCATGGTTCTCTCTCTGTAGGGAAAACCCTTTTTCATCCACATTGGACCGCACCTCCGTTTCGTCATAAATACCGGGATCGGAAGTACAGCATCCAATTCCAAGGGGCCTTATTATGGATTGAGTGGCGGAATGGAAAGATAGGCATAAGATGTTAGCCGTTGTCCGTGTGCCTTTTGCCCCGGTCTTTCTCCGCTCGTCCACTTGACCATAGTCCGCTGCCCGTCAGGATCAGAGCTGCATCGCCCGTCGGTTTCCATTCCATTCACCTCGCTTTACAGGATTCTCTTATCGGAATAAAAGGGGTACAAATAAAAAACCCCTGCCGGTATGACTTCAACAATGGCAAGGGCTATTTTCCTACACAAAAACGGTTGCGTTTCCATGCCATCGTCCAAGCTTCAGCTTCGCAGGGCGATGAAGTTGCGTTATTTCACGCCTTCTATGTTCGACGCGAACTGTTGGCCTGCTGACAGTGTCTCCACCGTTTCGCGGCAGCAACCCGTATCCCTGCAGTAGCCTCACCTACCGACGTAATTAACCGATTCCTGACAAGTATATGCCTGTCTTTATGGTTTGTCAACTGACCCTTTTCAGCTACAAGGTTTTATGAGTCACCTTTTATGGGTGGCTTTTATGGGTGCGTATTTAAGTATTTAAGTGCGGGAACCGACAATAAGGATAGTTATCGTTCGAAATATCTATCGCGTGGTTCTCCGCAATCCAATGGTGAAGGGGAAAGATACCAAGTGGGCGATACCAAGTGGGCTCGTAACAGTCCCGAGGTAGGGTTTGGTGAACGGGAGACGCCAAAAGCCCGCGCATTTTTTCCCCTTTTGAAGTTTCGTCAGGCAGAGGGGCGCTTGGCGTCTCCCCCTCACCAAAACCTACCTCGGGCCTCATTGAACTGTATACATAGGCCCCATGAATAGCCCCCGAATTGCCGGAAGAGACTGCGCTGAGATTCTGCCGACGCCCGTTATCTCGTCCACTGCCTGGAGCAATTTTGCATCTTGTGTCATCGGCACCCTATTTCCATGCCCACTTCTAACAGGTATGCGCCCTTAGGCATTAACCTCTCAAAAAGCCCAATTCAGGGGCCACCAAAGGCCGCAAACGACCTCATATCATCGAGGCACGAGGAGTGGTTTGGGAACAGGGATACTCCAATTTGCATTTAGCCAGACGGTTCATAAGGAAAGCCCGCCATAATTCAGCGGGCTTTTGGAGTATCCCGGTTCCCAAACCACTCCTTGGGACTCCTGCGACAGTAAGCGTTTCCCCTGTATAAAGAGGGGGGATTCAGCCACATTTTACGATCACGGCCATGATCACGGCCTATTATCACGGCCCACTATTAAGGCGATAATTTGCCCGCAAACAAATATTGCAAGTCCGACACAAACCGCGGTTATGCTAACGGTCGCAGGAGTTGCTTGTCCACTGTATTGTATGTTCCTCCAAAGCTGAATTCGTTGTATTACAAAGAATGAACATCACAAAGGACGCCAAATGAGGCGTCCAATAAAAAATAAATATTAGCGCGTTTCACAGAAGGTCACTTCCGCTTCTGCTTTTTTTCCTGCTTCGGTTCCGAAGGATTTCGAGGGCATCGCTGCCCCAAACCCGACCAGTCGCCAGACGAACAGACCCCGATGTCCTTCCCCTGAACTTTTCAGCCTGCATCTTGATGACTGCCGTTTTGGGAACTTTCGAATCTGTATCTTGGCTAAGCATGTAAATCGTATCTTTCCTCAGCATAAAGCCTCGCCCCTCCCTGCTTTTTTTCTACGGCTTATTAGCCTCCTCATTTCTATAATATGAGTCTTCCGCCCAAGTGATGAAACTCACGCTTTTCAACATCAACATTGTACTACCAGCTTCCTGACATGTAAAGACAAAAACGTGACTGGGTCAAAAACGTGACTGGGTCTGAAGGGTCTGAAGAGGGACTGAAGAGGGGTCTGAAGAGCGAGTCTGAAGAACGTCTGAATAACGTCTGAAGAACGATAACCGACCACTGGGCTAGACCGCCGAGGATACGAATAAAAGGAGATATTAGTGAAAATTGGCAAGTTTTGATGATTGTATTGACCCGTTCCGCACCCTGCGCTATTATCGAAATCAATCAGAAATACCATATTTTAGACGAATTAGTGATGAAAGGAGGGTTTCGGGAAGGGTTTCGATCCCATTAGAACCCAGACACATTATTGTTTAAGGAGGAGATATTTATGATGAGAAAAGCGCGTATCCCTTCGATGCCTCAAAAAGCCCTGGCGATTCTCCTGGTAACCGCAATCATTTTGTCTTGTGTTCCCTTGGCGGCGGCTCCCCTGGCAGCGGCTGAACCCGGCCCCAAAAAGGCCATTTATATCCTGCCGGGATTTTCCGCATCCCGTCTCTACAATTCAATGGGAGTGGATCTATGGTTTGGCCCGGGTATTGTTCCCGAAGTCGGCGGCTTCCTTCTGACAAAACGGGCAGAAATGAAAAACGATGCGTCAGGCACCGGCGCTGCTGCTTATGCGGACAGGAACAGAGACCGCACCGGTACTCTGGGTATTTATACGCCCTTGATTACCAGCATCAAAACATGCTTGGCAGCGAACCGATTGAGCAACACCTACAATGTGGAGCTTTTTTCCTTCAACTGGCTAACGGATATTAACGAAATAGCCCGGGAGCTGGCTGCCGATATTGAGGCAAAGGGCTATGAGAACGTCATCTTGATTGGCCACAGCAACGGCGCCACATTAGCATCTTCATTGATTGCCCAATTCCCTGAGGTGAAAAACAAGGTAGAAAAAACAATTATGCTTGGTCCCGTCTTCATGGGTTCTTACGCCGTGCTGGATATTATCGAAGCCGGACATATACCGCTTTTTGACGGAACACCGCTCATGGGCGTGGTGGACGCCGGTTATGAAGCCTTTGTGAAGCCAATCTCTAAAGATTGGATGAAAGCTTGTATGCAAAACAACCCTAACGCTTACCAGGTCTTGCCCGGAGGCGAATATATCAGCAGGGTTCCTCTTTTGTATAATACCAGCTCGGGCACACAGGTCATAACCGACCCGGAAGAGTATTACGCTCTTCTTGCGAGAAGCCCCGGTCTGAATCCGGCGCTTGTTAACGGCGGCGACAGAAGTCTTAAATATCTGAACGATACGATCTATCAGAACGATGTTTTGGGCTTGTGGGACGGTATGGATGTCACAATAATAAGCTGTGAATCCGGCCTTATCACCGCGTTTAACGCCGTTTATTCTCAGTCCGGCAACGATATCGTTTATGGCGGGCTGCTTTTCAACAAAGCGGGAGATGCGGCTGTGGTTGATTTTAGCATGAACGGCGAAGGGCGTTTTCAGTTTGTCAACTTGCCCTACGCGCATCATGTCCTTTATGTTGTTGCCGATCCCAGGGCGTTGTCGGCAATCAATGACACTCTTCTGGGCAACCCCCTTCCCAGCCATACCACTTCTTCCGACCTGGCTAACGCCGACATGTCGGACATGATCCGCGTCGAGATCAAAAGCGCGGATCCCCTGACGCCTACCTTATTGAATACAGGAATCAATGTGAAGATTTACGATAGCAAAGGGACTGTTGTTGCTTATGCCGGTGGTGAGCATCAGGTAGGCTTCATTAAGAACAACTTCGTTTATTCTTCTTGGAAGACCCGGGAATACGCCACGAACATTCTTTGCTATATCCCGAAGAACGGATATACAATGGAGGTCTTTACCGGAAACTCCATCCGCTCTGCAAGCAATATCACGGTTTACACGGAAACACTGGATCCTTCCGGCGCAATTCTGACTCGGGATGAATATAAACTAACCGGCGCAAATCTGCTAACCGGCTCAATATTTGCGCTGGATCCGAGTAAATCCATGGCGCCCACAGCAAAAACGGGATCCAAACAAACAGCCCTTGCTAAGGAAAAAAACGAACAGAATTGGCGGTTTGCGGACAAGGCATTGACGTTGAAAAAAAATACAACGGCGACACCCACGATTTCTGGTCCGGATCAGGCCAAAATGGTTAGAAGCAACTACATTTGGACGTCGTCCGACCCAAGTGTAGCGACTGTTTCTTCTTCCGGCGTTATCACCGCAAAAGGGTTCGGACAGGCCACCATTACGGCAACAGCGCGGGATAGAAGCTATAAAATGGATTCTGTCAAAGTGACCATCGCGCCATAAACAAAATATCAAAACAACAGAAAGGTCGTAAATAATATGAATATTGAGAAAATCTTCAACCAGGAAAACTCCATTTATGAAACATGGCGTTTGTGTAACGCCGAACACGGCGAGTTAACAGCTATTGAATACTTTGGCAATACAGTAACCTATAAACGGATGGATGAGATCATTGATTTATACGCGCGGGCCTTTATGGCAATGCTGCCGGATAAAACGCGGTCTGTTACCGTCTGTTTGGCGGCGATGCCTGTGGCGGCCTTCGTTTTCTACGCTCTCAACAAAATTGGTGTTAGAGTCAATTATGTCAGTCCCGCGGTGATGGCCTCTGATCCCAAGAAGTATCTAGATGTTAACGATACAGAGATTTTAGTTCTGCTGGATGGTTTCTTTTCCGCCTTGTCGGAGGGCATTAAAACAACAGCCTTGAAAAATATGGTTGTTGTTTCCCTCGCTGATGGGATTGTGACAATTCCTGATTATGTGCCTGCTTCTATTCGCGCCAGACTGAAAAGAGCTGACGCAATACCCAAGATCAAGGAGGCTCTGCCGCAGATGCGCGTTCTTTCTTTGGACGAGTTCCTGACAATCGGCAGACAGAGCATGGAAACAGTGCCGTCCCTTTATACAAAAGGGGATAGTGCGGTGGTGTTGTACACGGGCGGTTCCACCGGCATTCCCAAAGGCGTCGAAAAAACGAATGAGGAATTTCTTTCTTTGGCCCGCGTGTACAATCAAAATGGAGATATGGATCACGAGTGCGGCGACAGGTTCTTGGTTGTGGTGCCCCCCAATCATCCCACAGGCCTGGTTCACAATGTGATTATGCCGGGCTTCTATGGGGCAACAATGATTTTTCAACCTTTCTATGATAAAAACACTTTTGCCGACGATTTATGTCATACAAAGGCGACTTTCGCTGTTGGGGCGCCAAGCCATTACGCGACTTTTCCTCTCAGCGATTTGCCTGACGGCGCGCTTTCTCATTTGAGATGGGCCTATTGCGGCGGCGAACCTGTCAGCGAACAAATGGCGAACAGTGTCAATGCCGCGATGAAACGTCTGGGGGTGCAAAATCCTTATCTGGTTGTTGGTTATGGCATGAGCGAAGTGGGGCCGGTGGTATTTCTGACACGGGGCCGCCCCGATTTAATAAACAAGGTCGGGCCTCCTATGCGCGGCGCGTTAGCGCGCATTGTGGATGACCATGGTCATGAGGTGGGGAACAATGTCCTTGGTAACATTGAGCTTAAAACGAATTGCACCATGAAGTGCTACTATAAGCAACCGGAATTGACGAAAGCCTTTTTTACTGATGACGGGTACGCGAAGACTCTAGATATGGGGATTCGTGACGATAACGGGGATTATGATATTTTGGGCCGGGCGGAAGATTGGGTTGCCGGACCGGACGGTTCTAAGGTTTATCTCTTTCATATTGAAAGAGTCGTCTATAAAGACCCGGCGGTCTTGGAGACTGAAGTTGTTGGTCTCGAGATTAACGGAAGAAAAGAACCTGTCGTTCACATTGTTTTGCAGCCCGATTTCAAAGGCAGAAACGAGGAAGTCATTGTCAGAGTCCACAAGCTGTGCCAGGAACATCTGACCAAAAATCAAATGCCGCGGGGATATAAAGTTAGAGAAACGTTCGGAACAAACGCTGTGAGTCAAAAGCGGGATTGGAAAGCTTTGCTGCTGGAACATGACGGATACTGCCTGGTGGAGGGCGAAACGGTGCGGGAAGTGAATTTCCGGCGGGAGGCGGCAAGCAGTCAGGTGTCCTGACGTCTCCTGGTTTTTTTATGCAACTGATAATGTGAACGGATGGAGAAAAACCCTGTCGGCGTGATTTCGAAAGCGGCAGGGTTTTCCCAATTCTGGATGGGTGCGTGATAAATTTGAACCTGAAGGAATGTGTGTGATATGATGATAGTCAGGCAGGGGACAGTTGATAGTTAGGAGGCAGGGAGGCAGGGAGGCAGGGAGGCAGGGAGGCAGGGAAGCAGGGAACTCGCGGAAAGAGGGGGATAGGTTGAAAGTCAACGGGGCAGAAGTTATCCTGAGAGAAGTTGTGCGCCTGGATATGTTTCTTGTTGAACAAGGCTATAATCCGGCTTATGTTGCGGTTGAGATGAATGGTGAGGTTGTGTTGAAAAGTGCTTATGACCAAACCATCCTTTCTGATAGTGATGTGATTGAAGTTGTCCGGTTTGTGGGCGGCGGGTGAGAGGACAATGGACAATGGACAAGACTGATATCGCAAGGGGCTAAGGGAGCACGGGTAGGAGGATGGTTGATGGGTGTGGAGTATGAGGGTGTTGGTCCGGCGCATGGGGAGTTGGAGGCGGTGTTGGCGGCCCGATATGGGGCTGGTGTTTATGATAAGCTTAAGGCGGCCCGCGTGGCTGTGGCCGGATTGGGTGGGCTTGGATCCCATATCGCTGTTGCCTTGGCTCGGGTTGGTGTGGGGTTTTTGTTTCTGGTTGATTTTGATGTGGTGGAGCCAAGCAATTTGAACCGGCAGAGTTATTTCGTCGGGGATGTGGGGCGCCTAAAGACTGAGGCTCTGCGGGAACAGATTGAGGCAATCAATCCGTTGGTGGAGGTGGCGGTGCGGGCTGTTCGGGTGGAGGAACATAATATTGTTGAGTTGTTTGGCGGATGTGATGTGTTGTGTGAGGCTTTGGACGATCAGGAGGCTAAAGCGGGGCTTGTTTCTACGGCTCTTGCCGGGTTGCCTGGTCTTAAAGTTGTTGCGGCTTCCGGTATGGCTGGGTATGGGTCCGCTAACAGCATTCGTACCCAGCGGAGATTGAAGAACCTGTACGTTTGCGGCGATGGGGAAGGTTGCGGTGGGAGCGGTATGAAGGACACAAAAAGTGTGGGGGAGTATATGGGATTCATGGCGCCACGGGTGCAGATTTGCGCCGGGCACCAAGCTAATATGACGTTGAGGCTTTTGGCCGGATTGGAAGAGGCGTGATTCTTCGCGTGAAGAGTTATGGAGCAATGAAGCAATGGAGAAGGAGGGCCATTCATTGTCAACTGTCGGAGGTCAACATGATATCGCTGGCCAATGGCCCATTGCCGATCCGCTTGTGTTGGGCGGGAAGGCGTTTGGGTCGAGATTTATTTTGGGGTCGGGGAAGTTTTCGCTGAAGGATACCGCGGCGGTTATTGAAAACGCGGGTGTTGAGATGGTTACGCTGGCTTTGCGACGGGCGAATGAGGGCGGCGAGGAGAATATTCTGGATTTTATGCCGGAGGGGCTGACGCTGCTGCCGAATACGTCGGGGGCCAGGAACGCGCAGGAGGCGGTGCGAATTGCCCGCTTGGCCCGGGAGTTGGGCTGCGGGGATTTTGTTAAGGTTGAAGTGATCCATGATTCAAAATATTTGATGCCGGATAATCATGAAACCGTTAAGGCGACGGAGGCTTTGGCAGGAGAGGGTTTTGTTGTTTTGCCGTATTTTTATCCGGATTTGATTGCCGCCCGGGAGCTGGCGCGGGCGGGGGCGGCGGCGGTGATGCCGCTAGGGTCGCCTATCGGCAGCAATAAGGGGCTGCTGACGAAGTATTTCATTGAGATGTTGATTGAGGAGATTGAGCTGCCTGTTATTGTTGATGCTGGTATCGGGTGCCCGTCGCAGGCATGTGAGGCGATGGAGATCGGCGTGGCGGCTGTTATGGCGAATACAGCGATTGCGACAGCGGGGGACGTGGCGCTGATGGCCCGGGCTTTCCGGTTGGCGGTGGAAGCGGGACGGGCCGCGTATTTGGCGGGGTTGGGACGGGTCATGGAGCGGCATGGAGTGGCGTCAAGCCCGCTGACAGGATTTCTATCTAGGGACAATTGACAATGGACAATGGACAATGGACAATGGACAATTGGGAGAAGGTTGAAAGGGTGTACTCGTGTGTTCATCTGCCAATTGTCCGCTGCCACAAGGGGGGCTCGAACATCGAACGTCGAACAAGCTTGCAAGCGAGTATGGAGTATCGGGAGGGCATGGAGGTTATTTCTTCGGATCTGCTGGAGAGGGTGCTGGCGTTGCGGGATTCTTACCGGCCTGGGGAATTTACGGGGGCTGATGTTGAGCGCGCGCTGGCGCGGGAGCGGTTGTCGGTGATGGATTTTGGCGCGCTGCTTTCTGTGGCGGCCGCGCCGTTTTTGGAACAGATGGCGGTGAGGGCTCAACGGGAGAGAGGGCGGTTTTTTGGCAATGGGGTGGGTCTGTATACACCTTTGTATATTGCGAATTATTGTGAGAACGGTTGTACATATTGTGGGTTTAGCTGTCGAAACCGGATTCGGCGTGGGAAGCTTTCGCCCGAGGAGATGGAACGGGAGATGTGTTCTATCGCCGGGACGGGGTTGAGAGAGATTCTGATCCTGACCGGGGAGAGCCGGAAGGTTTCGGGACCGGCGTATATTGGGGACGCCGTCCGGTTGGCGCGGCGGTTTTTTACCACCATTGGGCTGGAAACGTATCCGGTTAATGTGGATGAGTATCGCTGGTTTCAGGAGTGCGGCGCGGATTTTGTCAGTGTGTATCAGGAGACCTATGATGTGGGGTGCTATGAGCGGGTGCATCCCGAGGGAGCGAAGCGGTGCTTCCCCTATCGTTTTTACGCTCAGGAGCGGGCGCTGTTGGGGGGGATGCGTGGGGTGGCTTTTGGGGTGCTGCTGGGGTTGGGGGAGTGGCGTGAGGATGCTTTTGCCGCAGGGGCGCACGCTTTTTTGGTGCAGAGGAAGTTTCCTCGTGGGGAGATTTCGTTTTCGTTTCCCCGGCTGAGACCGTTTAAACAAGGGACGAGAGACAATAGACAATTGGCAACGGACAATGGGGAGGATTGCTTTGGGAATGAGGGCGCCGGTTCGTTTGCCGGGGGTGTCGGGGAGAGAGAGCTTTTGCAGGCGATTTTGGCGTTCCGGGTGTTTATGCCTTTTGCGGGGATTGCGATTTCTACCAGGGAACGGGCTGGGTTCCGGGATCGTGTTGTCGGGCTGGCGGCGACGAAGATGTCTGCCGGGGTTAAGGTGGGCGTCGGAGGGCATGGGATTGGGGCTAAGGGGGATGAGCAGTTCGCGATTTCGGATCCGCGCAGCGTGGAGGAGATTCGGGCTATGATCGGCGAGGGCGGTTTGCAGTGCGTTTTTCGTGATTATATTCGGGTGTAATGGCGCGCAAGCGTTTTTTGGCGGATGGAGGGAACGTTTGGGCGGTGCCGCCCTCCTGCCCCGCCGGCACCGCCTGCCCTTCCGGCTGGGTCTGATCTGTAACGACTGGGTAGGTGGCAAGGAATGCAGAGAGGGTGCATATTTAAAAAGTGCATGAACTGATGATAAGGATAAGCAGAGCTTTCTGCCGCGGTGTTTTCCCGCAATTCAATGGTGAGTTGGAGGCAGATACCGCGCCGGCCAGTAACAGTGCCGCGTCAGGGGTTGGGGAGCGGCAGACTCCAAAAGCCCGCGTATTTTTTTCGCCTTTCGGGGGCTGCGTCGGGCGGTGAGGCGCTTGGAGTCTGCCGCTCCCCAAACCCTGACGCGTCCCTCATTGAACCGTATGCATGTGCCCTATGAATACCCCCGAATTGCCGGTTTTTGGAGCAATGAAACAGGGGACCGTTCTACTGATATTGCATGAATAAAGAGACTGCTCATACAACCTCAAGAGTGGAACAGTCTTTTAATTGCTCCAAAAAATCTGCTATTCGGGGGTATTCGTGCGGCATATGTATACAGTTCAATGAGGCACGAGGTAGGGTTTGGTGAGCGGGAGAATCCAAGCGCCTCTCTGCCTGACGCAACCTCAAAAGGCGAAAAGAGTTCGCGGGCTTTTGGAGTCTCCCGCTCACCAAACCCTACCTTGGGACTGTTACGAGCCCACATAATATCCATCTCCATTCACCATTCGGTTGCGGGAGAACCGCAGTAGATATTTCTATTTATTTTTTTGTCGCTTCCTGCACTTTTAAAATATGCACCCATAGCCGAATCTTTGTAAGACGGGACGAGTTGCTACTAAAATGATTCTTTTGAGTATGCGGCAAAACAGCTGTCAATATGTTACAATGAACATAACAGCAAGCATTAATGCTTTAAATGGATATCGGGCGGATGAGATTTAAAACCCGATGGAGTGGTTCACTTTCAACGACGAAACGTTTGGCGGCAAGAGGTAAACATGGACGATTTGAAAGCTATTGTTTCCAAGAACATCATATACCTTCGCACGAACCATAAAATGACGCAGCTTGAGTTGGGTGAAGCGTTAAGCTATTCCGATAAAGCCGTATCAAAATGGGAACGGGGCGAGGCGGTTCCCGACGCGTATGTACTGAAAAAATTAAGCGTTCTATTTCATGTGTCGGTGGATTACCTGCTAAATGAGCACAATGAAAAAGAGTTGAAAGCCGTTAAGGTTCACAGATTTGACCGGCGCGTTATTTCACTCATCTCTTTTTTAGGCACATGGACACTTGCTCTTGTTGTTTTTGTAATGTTATGGTTTTTCGGCTCGCTCCAATGGCTTGTGTTTGTATATGCGTTGCCCGTTTCTCTCACCTTAATGATCGTTTTAACGGCTGTTTGGGGCAAGAAAAAGACCAATATTTTTTACATATCATTTCTTGTGTGGAGCGTTATCGCCACGATATATCTAACGTTCATACAGTATAACTGGTGGCCGTTGTTTGTGATCGGCATTCCGGCTCAAATCATTATCCTGCTCGTTTTTCGAATAAGAGTAAGACCTGAGAAGTAGGCAGGGCAAGGACTCTACCAGGCGTAGAGCCCCTTTTTTTTGATTCTACTCCCCAAATTCTCATCGTGTAGCCGGAACTTGTGACAGTAGCTTTTGTGTTTTATATGGCTGTATTACAATATTGCCATCATGATGATTGCCATCATGGTGATATGACTATCACAATGAAATGAGGGGTATGATATGCACAAGTACATTTTGAGTTGTTGCTCCACAGCCGATTTGACCGAAACACATTTTAAGACGCGGGACATAAGCTACATCTGTTTTCATTATATGCTCGACGATAAGACTTACCCGGACGATTTAGGGAAATCCATGCCCTTTGACAAATTCTATAAAGCTATGGCGGACGGCGCCGAAACAAAAACATCCCAGGTGAATGTCGATGAATTTATCAACTACTTTTCGCCGTTTTTGGAAGCAGGCCAGGATGTCCTTCATATTTCCTTTTCCAGCGGTCTTTCAGGCTCGTGTCAATCCGCTATGATAGCAAGAGATGAACTGAGACAGAAATATCCGGACAGAAGACTGTACATTGTTGATTCTTTGGGCGCGTCTTCCGGGTATGGGCTGCTTATGGATAAATTAGCTGATTTGCGGGATGAGGGTATGGGAATTGATGAGTTGCACTCTTGGGCAAACGAAAACAAGCTTAGGATGCATCACTGGTTCTTCTCCACCGACCTGACCTTTTATATAAAAGGCGGGCGGGTTTCCAAAACATCCGGGTTCGTGGGTGCGTTGCTTGGTATTTGCCCGCTCTTGAACATGGATTGCAACGGAAAACTTATTCCCAGATCGAAAATCCGGGGCAAGAAGAGTGTTATTAAAAAAATTGTAGATAAAATGGAAGAGTGTGCTGATGAGGGATTGTGCTATGACGGCAAATGCTATATATCCAATTCCGCTTGCCTGGAAGACGCCAAAGCGGTGGCGGATTTGGTGAAGGAACATTTTCCGAGGCTCACCGGTGAGGTTGAAATATATAATATCGGTACAACAATAGGCAGTCATACAGGCCCTGGGACAGTGGCGCTGTTCTTTTGGGGGACCCCCCGTCACGATTAATGATTTTTGGAAAGGATGTACAGAAATTATGAATAATCCCAGGAAAATAGAAGTGTTTGGCGATTCCTTATTAAAGGGCGTACAAATAAATCCCCAAAATATGCGGTATCATATTGATAACAATATAGACGTCGTTGGGATTGAAAAAACCCATTCATTGAGTATCAAGAACTTTTCGAAGTTTGGATGTACCATCACCAAGGGTTTCGCGTTGATTGAAAAACGCTTACAAACCAACGAGGTATTTTGCGACGCGATTGTCATGGATTACGGTGGAAATGATTGTGATTTCAACTGGAAAGAAATTGCAGAATGTCCGGATGACGCCCATTTTCCGAATACACCCCTTGATGTCTTCAGTGAAACCTATCATAAAATCATCAAACTGTTAATGGAGAAAGGAATCCGCCCGATTATGACGACTTTGCCGCCCCTTGACGCTCACCGGTTCTTCGATTGGTTTTGCAACGGGTTGAATAAGGCCAATGTTCTGAAATGGCTGGAAAGTGTAGAAACGATATATCGTTGGCAGGAGAACTATTCAAGAACCGTTGAGAAAATTGCGGCTGAAACCAATACGCTTTTGGTTGACCTGCGCGGCGCGTTTCTGGCAAATGGGAGGATCAAACGCCTTTTATGCGAGGATGGTACCCATCCAAACACTGAGGGGCAAAAGATGATTACCCAAGCTTTTTTGGATTTTATTGAACAGTCTAGAGCCCAAGGAGTCATCTGAGAATCAGTCAAATATTTTAGGCCAAACATAGCCCAAACCCAATCCCTCCAAAACCATGCTAAAGAATCCCAGGACTCTGGGTGCATATTTAAAAAGTGCATGAACTGACGATAAGGATAAGCAGAGCTTTCTGCCGCGGTGTTTTCCCGCAACTCAATGGTGAGTTGGAGGCAGATACCGCGCTGGCCAGTAACAGTGCCACGTCAGGGTTTGGGGAGC
>WRHI01000023.1 GCA_009783315.1 Peptococcaceae bacterium | reverse complement strand
GCCTCACCGCCCGACGCAGCCCCCGAAAGGCGAAAAAAATACGCGGGCTTTTGGAGTCTGCCGCTCCCCAACCCCTGACGTGGCACTGTTACTGGCCAGCGCGGTATCTGCCTCCAACTCACCATTGAGTTGCGGGAAAACACCGCGGCAGAAAGCTCTGCTTATCCTTATCGTCAGTTCATGCACTTTTTAAATATGCACCCTAATGTCGAAGACCGGGTTGAATACACCGGCAATATTGGCTAAAATGAATTTATGCCTTATTTAAACAAAAAACTGCGTAAAGACTTCTGGACTTTCAGAAACCAATTCTTCGCGGTCTTTCTGATGGCCATGCTTGGCGTGTTCATCTATACCGGTTTGGAAGGCGTATGGAGGGGCATGCAAGATTCCGCAGACAAATGGTTCGCTGCCAGCAACAGCGCCGATGCCTGGATCAGCGGCCTCAATATCAGCAACGAAGAGGTTGAAAAAATAAAAGCCCTGCCTTCAGTCGCTGAAGCTCAAGCTTCGGCATTGTTGACAACAAAAGTGGCCGGCGCCGACGCCTACTTGCTGTTGGCAGCATCTCCGGAAAACTTGATATCGCTTCCTTATACCGCCGATGGCAGTGATTACAGTCCAAACGCCGAAGGGATCTGGCTATATCGGGAATTCGCCGAAGCCCACAACCTGGCTGTGGGTAAGACCGTAACCATAGAAAACAGGGGCATCGTATTGATATTTGAAATCCGCGGACTCATACTCAGTCCCGACTACTTAAGATACGCGGGATCATCCATGTCCGTAAAACCCGATAGGTATAAATACGGCTACGGATTAATATCTCCCGCCAACATGGAAATCGTCATGGGCGGCGACTTAACCTACAATCAAATCAGAATCAAATACAAAGATTCGCCAACGACAACCAAGCAAAACATCGAACAAATCTTAGGAGCCAAATACGCAGGATTTGTCACACCCACAGAATTCAAGGGAACACTGGCTTTCCTTGAAAGATATGGGCAAATCCGCGCCCTTTCTATTCTCTTCTCCATGATATTTGTCCTTCTGGCTCTCCTCACAATTCAGACGACCATCAAACGTCTGATCGAAACCCAAAGAATCCAAGTCGGCACCTTTAAAGCCCTTGGCTATTCCAACGCCACTCTGCTAAGACATTACAGCCTTTTCGGGCTGCTGATCAGCGCCGCCGGATGTCTCCTGGGATACCTCTTAGCCCCTAAAATAACAATAATCATGCTTGAAATTCATAAAAACCTGTTTTCCTTGCCGGAATGGACCGGCAAAAACACACCTGTTTCTCTCATCATCGCTGCGCTCATCACCTTAGCCTGTTCAATATCCGCGCGCCAAGCCTGCCGTAAAGTCATCAAGGAAATGCCTGCCACAACGATGCGAGCCGAACCCCCTAAAAACCATAAACCCATCTTCCTTGAACGGTTACCACTCTGGCCGTCCCTCTCTTACGGCTGGCAATGGGTTCTCAGGGACTTCTCGCGAGACAAAACCCGCTTCCTGTTGGGGATCATCGGCGTTATCGGCAGCATCGTTCTCCTTATAGCAAGTTTTGGGTTACGGGACTCCCTCACAACGACAAACGCGAATATGTACGGCCGCCAATTCGATTATGGAGCCAAGATCACGTTGAATCCTTTGGCCACAGATGAACAACGAGAGGAGCTCTATGCCCTGGCAGACCAAGATGCCCAATGGATGATAGAAAGCGAAATTGAAATCAACAAGGATGCCCGAGAAACCCTCGGAGCTCTGGTTGTCCTTGAAAGAGGCGACTATGTGCATGTAAAAGATACCAAAGGGAAACTTGTCACCTTGCCCGACGACGGCGTCGCCATATCCAGAAAACTCGCAGAAGAATTAGGGGTTAACCTTAACGACACACTGCAATTCAAATACAGTCCTCCCAGAGCCATAGGTTCTCCCATCACAGACCCGGGTGCCGTGATCACAAAAACCACGATTACAGCGGTGGTCAGGGAAATAGTTACACCGCCCGCGCCCCAAGGGCTTTATCTGACAAGAACATATTGGGAAACCCTATCCTTCGCATTCATGCCAAACACCCTCCTGACCCAAAAAAGCACGATTGCCGACCAAGCCCAAGACCTCCCCTATGTCATAGAAGCCGTGAAACTTGATCAACAACTGGCTGACGCCAACGATATCGTGAGCAGCATTATCGTGGTTATTGTCATGATGTTGGCAGCAGCGATCCTGTTAAGCGTCATAATTCAATACAACTTAGGTCTCCTGAGCTTTACAGAGAGAAGCCGAGAATATGCCACCTTAAAAGTGATCGGCTACAAAAAAGCCGAGATAAAATCCATCATCAGAAAAAGAAGCCAACTCCAAGTGTTCGTCGGACTGATTCTGGGGATTCCCATTGGCTACCGGTTTCTGGGGTTCTATACCTCCCTTGTCTCGACTCCTATGCTAGAATTCACCCCCCATCTGAAACCGCAAAATCTGGTTATTTCATTGCTGATCGTGATATTATGTTCTTACAGCGTAACATCCTTTGTGGCCAAGAAAACGGAAACCCTCGATATGGTCAGCACTTTGAAATCCGTTGAATAGTTTCAAGCAGTATAGTGGTTACAGATCAGACAGATCAGACCCCAGCCGGAGGGGGCGGTCACAGGGCGGAGCCGTTCTTCGTGGCGGCGCGGGGTCTAAGGCCTTTTACGCGAAAAGCGCAAATAAGGCAGCCTGCGCTTTTTTCCGCTCCAAGGCCTAAGACCCGCCCCCTCCGGCTGGGGTCTGATCTGTCTGATCTGTAACGTATAGTGCTTGATCTGACATATTTCAAGTATAGTATGATTCTGGTATACTTATAAACATGGGATGGATGATAAGTCTATGGTAAAGGAATGTATATATCTTTATGCGAGGTTTTTTCGGATGAGTCGCTTTTCTGATCCATTAACTCGGTCAGTATCTATTCAGCAATATAGCCGTGGCCTTATGACGGAGTGTGCCGGGGAGATCCTGAAAGAATATGGGCTGTCACTCTATGTCAACAGCCATATGCTCATTCTGATCCGATGTCTGCCGTCTTACCTTGAGGAACTGGTGGTGGGATATCTTTTTGCGGAAGGACTGATTACCTCTTTTGGCAATATTGCCTCTTGTCATATTGAAAAGGATACGGGCAGGGCCAATGTGTGGCTGAGGGATGTGGGAACGGTGGAAGAGGCAGGGTTGCCAGAAGGGCAAATTGAATCGGAAGGGCGAGTTGAACCGGAAGGGCAAGTTAAACCAGAAGGGCAAGTTGAACCAGAAGGGGGGCACCCAGAAGGAACGGCGAGGGCGCGGTCAGATGAGGCTGAGAGGCTGCGGCAGAACGCGGAGCCGGAACAAATGGCTCTCACGGACTGGGGTGACGCTATGAGAACTGGGGGAGTTAAGGCGCGGAGCCCATTGTGTCCCGTGAAGAGACTGGCCTACGATTGTGAGCGTGTTTTGCGCAACGCCAATCGTTTGCTGGCGCATTCGGAGTTGTTTCGCAAGACGGGCAATGTGCACGCCGTTATGTTGTGCCGGGAGGAAGAGATGCTGTGCTGTATGGAGGATGTTGGGCGTTTCAGCGCCTTTGATAAATGTGTGGGATGCGCGCTGATGAAGGGGTGGGATCTGAGGGATGTGTGCGCTTATACCACAGGAAGAGTCCCAAGCGCTTTGGTGCTCAAGGCGGTTCGCACAGGGATTCCGATGCTGGTTTCCCGTTCCGCGCCCACGGACGCGGCGCTCACGCTGGCGGAGCGTTACGGTGTGGGGATTGTGGGATTTGCGCGGGGAGACAGGATGAATGTTTACTGTTGAGTTGACAAGGGGTGCATATTTAAGAAGTGCATGAACTGACGATAAGGATAAGCAGAGCTTTCTGCCGCGGTGTTTTCCCGCAACTCAATGGTGAGTTGGAGGCAGATACCGCGCTGGCCAGTAACAGTGCCGCGTCAGGGGTTGGGGAGCGGCAGACTCCAAAAGCCCGCGTATTTTTTTCGCCTTTCGGGGGCTGCGTCAGGCGGTGAGGCGCTTGGATTCTGCCGCTCACCAAACCCTACCTCGGGACTGTTACGAGCCCACATAATATCCATCTCCATTCACCATTCGGTTGCGGGAGAACCCGCAGTGGATATTTCTATTTATTTTTTTGTCGCTTCCTGCACTTTTAAAATATGCACTCGTTGACAAGACTGGGCTGGTTTCATGAGTTCAAATATGATACACTATCCCTGACTTATGGTTGAATCGGGGATGAGGATACAGATCCTCGCCATGTGATACGGAAGACGTTGTGAAGGAGCGGAGCATATGTCCGGACATTCTAAGTGGGCGAACATCAAACATAAGAAAGCCCGCACCGACGCCCAGAAGGGCAAGATTTTTACCAAACTGGGCCGGGAGATCATTGTGGCGGCCCGGGCCGGCGGCGGTGATATTAATAACAATTTCCGTTTGAAAGTGGCTGTGGAGAACGCGCGGGCAGCCAATATGCCCAATGACAATATTCAACGGGCTATCCAAAAGGGAACGGGAGCTCTCGCTGCTGAGTTGCTTGAGGAACTGCGCTATGAGGGATACGCGCCGGGGGGGGTGGCTGTTATGGTCGATCTGATGACGGATAACCGCAACCGTACGGCGGGGGAGATGCGCTACATTTTTTCCAAGAACGGCGGCAATCTGAGTGAGGAGGGCAGCGTCAGCTGGATGTTTTCACGTCAGGGGCAGATTAGCGTGCCCAGGGAGGGACTGGCGCTGGTGGAGGATGATTTGCTGATGCTAGCCTTGGAAGCGGGGGCGTTGGATATTGAGGCTCAGGATGAGACCTTTGAGGTTTATACAGACGCCGATGATATGGAAACAGTGCTGGGGGCGTTGTCGGAGAGGGATATCCGCGTTGAGCAGGCTCAGGTTAGCCTGATTCCGACGAATCTGGTTGAGATTACGGACGTGGAGCAGGCCCGCAAGGTTGTTAGGCTGATTGAAATGCTGGAGGAACATAATGATGTCCAGAAGGTTTCGTCGAATCTGGAGTTGGCCGACAGCATCGGGGCGGAGGATTTGTAGAAGGTTCTGAAAGAGGAAAAGGGTTATGCGGATTTTGGGCATTGATCCCGGTACGGCGATTATGGGGTTTGGCCTGATTGAGAAAAACGGGAATAAGTTGACGGTCCTCGACTATGGCTGCTGGCGAACCGGGGCGGATCTGAGCGCGGCGGACAGGCTGTTAGCGTTGTATAATACATTGAGTGATTTTTTGAGCATACATCACCCTGACCATTTGGCGGTGGAGTCGTTGTTTTTTAACAGCAATGTTAAAACAGCTCTGACGGTGGGACAAGCCCGGGGCGTGGTTCTGCTGGCGGGCGCCCAGAAGGAATGCCGGATAGCGGAATATACGCCCCTTCAGGTTAAACAGGCGGTGGTGGGGTACGGTAAGGCCGATAAGAAGCAGGTTCAGTTTATGGTGAGGGCGCTGCTGGGGTTGTCTGTCGTGCCGCAGCCCGACGACGCGGCGGACGCGCTGGCGGTGGCGATTTGCCATGGTCATTGCTGCCGGTCCGGGACGGTTGGCGAATGCGCCGGGGTTTGAGATACTCTCGGATAAGGAGTTGTGGGTATTGATTGGCATGCTGCGGGGGTTACTTTGGGAGAAAAGTTCTGATAAGGTTGTGGTTGATGTTGGGGGTGTCGGGTATGAGGTTGCTGTGCCGGCGCGGTTGAATACAGTTTTGTCAGAAGGTTCCGAGTGTGTTCTCTACACTTGCCTGGTGGTCCGTGAAGATGATATGTCCCTTTACGGGTTTGGGGTTCCTCGGGACAAAGATCTTTTTCTGAAATTGACCGGGGTGTCGGGAGTGGGGCCGAAAGCGGCGATGGCGTTGCTGTCAGCTTACGACGGGATGCAGCTGGCGCGGGCGATTGCACAGGGTAACCATGCTTTATTGACTCACGCCCCGGGTATTGGCATGAAAACCGCTCAACGTCTTGTTCTTGAGCTTAAGGGTAAGTTTGACGACGGATTCTGGCGGGGATCTTTGGCGGAGGAGGAGAACCAGGCGGGGGCTGAGGCGGAAAACGGGGAAGGGCAAGGCGCCGGCGGTTATACCGACGGCAGCGGGCTGGATGTCCTGGATTCGCTGATGGCTCTGGGGTTCTCTCTGGCGGAGGCGAAACAAGCCTGGAAGTCTGTGGGTGAGGCGAACCAAGGGGCTTCGACTGAGGAGCAGATCCGCGCCGCGTTGCGGCTGCTGGCTCGGGGCAAGTGATCCCTGTAGGTTATTGGGGGTCTTCTTCACTCTTTGGTCTTGCAAGGCTCAAGGCAGAGGGGGCGGGGGGCGGGCGGACAATGGACAATGGACAATGGACAATGGACAATGTGAGAATGTGAGAATGGACAATGTGAGAATTTAGCCGATGACAATTATGTACTGTTAAAAAATACACCCAGGTATGCAGTTACTTGAAAACACCAGGATTTCAGGGTATTATAGAGGCAAGAAGGTCATTACGTCCACGGACGGAAAACAAAGAGAAGGGGAATAAACTGTCCGATGCCTTTATGGAGACTCCTGATATACTGAAGGAGGGGCCGGGCAAGCCAGGGTACCTGGAGCTGGAAGTGCCCGTCATCAACATCAACAAAGGTCATAACGAAGAAATGATCCGGCGGAGCGCGTATCTAAGCGGCTATGATGAAAGGGGAATCCATGGAGGAACGCTTGATTGCGTCACTTGAACGCAGTGAGGATAAACAGGATTATGATATGTTGCGGCCCCAGCGGCTGGATGAATATATTGGGCAAACGCGGCTGAAGGAAAACCTCAGTGTGTTTATTAGGGCGGCGCTGGAACGGGGTGATTCTCTTGATCATGTTTTGTTGTATGGGCCTCCGGGGTTGGGCAAGACCACGCTGGCGAATATTATCGCGGCAGAAATGGGGGTTAGCATTCGTGTGACGTCAGGGCCGGCCATTGAGAGGGCCGGGGATCTGGCGGCTTTGCTGACGGCGTTGGAACCGCGGGATGTGTTGTTTGTTGATGAGATTCACCGGTTGAATAAGGTTTCGGAGGAAGTTCTTTATGCCGCTATGGAGGATGGGTGCCTGGATATTATGATCGGCAAGGGGCCGAGCGCGCGTTCGATCCGGTTGTCGCTGCCGCCTTTTACTTTGATTGGAGCGACCACCCGGGCAGGGTTGCTTTCATCGCCTTTGCGCGACCGGTTTGGCATTATCAGCCGATTGGAGTTTTACAGCCAGGATGAGTTGCTGGCGATTGTTGAACGAACCGCGCGGATTCTGCAGACTGGGGTTGATAGAGCCGGCGCGGCTGAAATTGCCCGGCGATCCCGGGGCACCCCACGTATCGCCAACCGACTGCTTAAGCGTGTACGGGATTACGCCCAGATTTGGCAGCGGGATCCGGTTGATCTGGGAACCGCCGATAAGGCTCTGGAGATGCTGGAGGTGGACAGGCGAGGACTTGACGCTTTGGACATGAAATACCTGCAGGCTATTGTGTCCAAATTCAACGGCGGACCTGTCGGTGTGGAAACCCTGGCGGCGGCGCTGGGGGAGGAGAGCGGAACGCTGGAAGATGTGGTGGAGCCTTTCCTGCTGCAGGAGGGGTTCATTCAGCGAACGCCCCGGGGGCGCATGACGACGATGCTGGCTTGTCAGCATTTGCGGGTGCCGGCGCCGGCGCGGGTGGAACAGATGGAGCAGCAGGCGTTGTTTTCATTTGACAATTGACGCCTTTAGCCAGACGATTTATAGGAAAAGCCCGCCATAATTCAGCGGGCTTTTGGGGTATCCGCGCGCCAATATGCGCCTCGTGCCGGTTGCGACAGTAAGCGTCTGTCCCAAGAACCTCCGCTTAGAGCAGTTTATTTATTGAGGGGCCGAACCGGACGGGCTTCGATATACCCGCGGTAACCTTGGGGTTCCAATTGAAACCTCGGTGCGTCTTCGTCCGCCCATTGAAACCCAAATAATTCGGGATTGTAGGTTTTCATGATTTCGCCTAAATCTGTAATGGCTTCCTCAAAACACTCGTCCTCAAAGGGAGGTCCTTGGAAAACCATCATTTTGCAGGGTGGCAGCGAGATAAGATCAAAGCCCTCCGGGACGACGCCGGTATAGGTGTCGGGGACTTCAACGCCTTGCGCATAAACGGATGTGCCGGGTGTGCGCAGGGTGTCCGGCAGCCACATACCGATGGGTTCGTATAGCGCCTCTTTAACGCTACAGAGTAATCCCCAGACATCGCAGCCGGCTTCTTCGCAATACTTGAAATATTCTCTGGCTGTAATGCCTCTTTTCAAGATGAGTTTCCTTTCCGGTCGTTCGATAACTTGAACAAAAACGGTGTTGGTTGCTGATGGCTTGCTCATTTGATGATCCCCTTTCATAGCATAGAGATAGGTTATGCGAATAGGAGTGGGCATGAACAGACGGATTGGCGGCGGGTTTTTGCGGTATTGACGCGGTGTGATGCCAAACTCTTTTGTAAAAGCTCTTGTAAAACCTTCGTGAGAATCAAACACAAAATCCAGGGCTACGTCAAAAACCTTTACATTCTCATCTCGCAGCACTAACGCGGCATGTGTAAGCCTACGCGCACGAATATACTCAAAAGGCGATTTGCCGGTTAGCTCTTTAAAAAATCTTGCGCAATGAAAAGGTGAATAGCCCGCCCTTCTTGATAAATCAAGCAGAGTTATTGGGTTATGAAGATTCTCTTCAATATAGTCCTGCATTCTTTGCACAGCGTCAATTCGATCTGCCTGCTCCATCTGTATACCTCCTTCAGAATCGTATTATAGCAGAGGCGCCGTATTCAATTCTTGACTTAAATTGCGATGAGTGTCCGGGAAAGTTTGACAACAGGAGACTCTTCATAGATACTATTTCTGGCAAAGGTTTTTGTATCCTGTTCTGGCAGCCATACTTTTGGGGAAGGGAATGAGCGGCTATTGAGACTGGCGGACTTTGATTATCGGTTGCCGCCCGAGCTTATCGCCCAGACGCCCGTTGAGCCGCGGGACACATCCCGGCTGATGGTTCTTGACCGGGAGGCGGGCAAAATTTGTCATGACTATTTTTATAATTTGACCCAGTGGCTTAAACCTTCGGATGTTCTTGTGCTGAACCGGACTAAAGTTCTGCCGGCGCGGTTGTTTGGTTTTAAGGAGGACACGGGGGCACGGATGGAAGTTTTTTTGCTGCAGCCATACACTAAGACCGGTGTTCAAGATTTGCCCCAACTTCCTCGAATCTCGCGTCTTGAACCTCGAACCTCGGTTTGGGAGGTTTTGCTGCGTCCGGCTAAACGGCTGAAGACAGGTCAGGAGCTGCTGTTTTCAGCCCATGTCGAAGAGGGAATGACGAGGTCTGCGGGCGGTGCGGATGGTTCGAATAATGATGATTCTTCGGTTCGGATGGGCGGGGTTGCCGTTGAGATGCGCGGGCGGTTGTTGGATATTTTGCCTAACGGCAACCGCGTTATGGCCTTCGAACATGAAGGAGATTTCACCGGGATCTTAGAAAGAATAGGGAATGTGCCGTTGCCGCCCTATATTACCGCTGAGCTTGATAACCGGGATCGGTATCAAACGGTGTACGCGCGCGAAACCGGTTCGGTGGCGGCACCTACGGCGGGGCTGCATTTTACATCGCACTTGCTGGATAGGATTGGCCGTATGGGGGTGGAGATTGCGGAGGTGCTTCTGCATGTGGGGCTTGGGACGTTCCGGCCGGTGCAGTGCGGGAATGTTCTGGATCATAAAATGCACGCAGAGTATTATGAGATCAGCCCGGAGGCCGCGGCTTGTCTGCGGCGGGCCAAGGCAGAGAAGCGCCGGGTTGTGGCTGTGGGTACGACTGTGGCCCGAGTTTTGGAGGCATGGGGCTGTTGGGGAGGCGGAGAGACGGGAGGCGGTGAGATGGGAGGCGGAGATGGTGAGAAGGGAATCAGAGACGGTGAGAAGGGCTGGACTGATATTTTTATTTATCCGGGCTATAGCTTTCGGTGGGTGGACGCGCTGATTACGAATTTCCATTTTCCCCGCTCGACTCTGCTGATGCTGGTGAGCGCTCTGGCGGGCCGGGAACGTGTTTTGGCGGCTTATGAGGAGGCGGTTGCGCAGAGATACCGGTTCTATAGTTTTGGTGACGCGATGTTTGTTGTGTGAGGAAAATGTTTATTATAGAGGATTAGGTTAAGGAGAAAATTATGGTTGATTTATCCGGCTTCCGCTGGGATCTGATCAAAAAAGATCCTTCATCAGGCGCCCGCGCGGGGGTGCTGCATACACCTCATGGGTGTGTGGAGACGCCTGTGTTTATGCCGGTGGGGACACAGGCAACGGTGAAGGGTGTGAGCCCGGAGGAGTTGGACGCCCTGGGCGCTCAGATTATTTTAAGCAATACATATCATCTGTATTTGCGCCCGGGTCCGGCGATTGTGCGGAAAGCCGGAGGGCTTCATAAGTTCATGCATTGGTCCAAACCGATTCTGACGGACAGCGGCGGGTTTCAGGTGTTCAGCCTCGGGGATCTGCGCAAGATCTCCGAGGAGGGGGTTGCTTTCCGGTCTCACTTGGATGGGTCGGCGCATTTCTTGACGCCGGAGAAGGCCGTTGATATTCAGCTGGATTTGGGGGCGGATATTATTATGGCTTTTGACGAGTGCGCGCCGTTTCCCAGTTCGTATGATTATGTCAAGCAGTCTATGGGGCGGACACTGAGATGGTTAGGACGCTGTCAGGAAGCTGTTTCTGCTCGTGCCGATGAGGATCGACTGGGATTGGAGGCGGAGGGTTCGTCTTTGTTTGGAATTGTGCAAGGAGGAATGTATGAGGATTTGCGGCGGGAAAGCGCTTTGGCTACGGTGGCTTTCGATCTGCCCGGTTATGCCATTGGCGGCCTCAGCGTGGGGGAACCTTTCGAAGTTATGTGTGAAATGCTGGATGTGACGACTGAGATCTTGCCCGCAGATAAGCCCCGTTATCTGATGGGGGTGGGGACCCCGGATTATTTGCTGGCCGCTGTCAGGCGCGGTGTGGATATGTTCGATTGTGTTTTACCCACACGGATTGCGCGCAACGGATCGGCTATGACCCGGGAGGGCAGGCTGGTTGTTCGCAACGCCGCATTCGCTGAGGATTTGAGACCGATTGAGGAAGGATGTACCTGTTATGCGTGCCGCAATTTTTCACGAGCCTACATCCGGCATTTGGTTAAGGCCAATGAGATGTTTGGTCTGCGGTTGCTGAGCATTCATAATCTTCATTTTTTGGTTGCTTTTATGCGTGAAGTCCGATATGCTATTATCCATGGCAAATCTTTGCGGGGAGACATTTGGACTATTGGGGGAGAGGGCCCGGCGTAAAACGAGGGCGTGAAACGAGCGCCCCAGCGCCTCCGGCGAGCAAGAAGACAATCTTGGGAAGACATGGTATAATCTAGCTTGTACATTATGCATGATGAATTTGGACTGAAACTGCAACAGATGCAGTTCCTCAGCTCTGCATTATGGCGTTGCCAAAAAGGAGGATATTAAATGGAAGCGAATTCAAGTATGTGGAGTATGCTGCTGATGATTGTGGCGATGGTGGCGATCTTTTATTTTTTGGTCATAAGACCAAATAAGAAACAGCAAGACGCTCACAAAAAGCTTCTTGAGGGGCTGCGCCAGAATGATGTCGTGGTCACAACCAGCGGTATTCACGGAACAGTGGCGCGCATCAATGATGATACGGTTATGGTCAAAGTTTCCGATCGGACTGAGATTGAGTTTTCTAAGAATGCTATCCAATTGGTTAATCCGGGTGCTTCAGGTTCCGTCTCCGCGGCTGGATCCGGGTCTGGGGCCGGGGCCGGGAAATCAGCCCAGCAATTTGAAGATGACGATGAGGATTTTATGACTGAGGAAGAAATCGCTGAAAAGAGAAGAAAAAAGAAGCTCAAAAAAGACTCTGATAAAGAATCGGACTGAGGCTGTCAAAGAATAGGTCCAGTATAGAAGAAGATAACGCAAGAGCGGGTCTGATAGAAAAACCTCAGACTCGTTTTTTGTGGCTGAGCAGCCGCCCCGCAGTCGATTCCAGGTTCTATTTCGCATAGCGGATCACGAATACAAAATATCGATTTGCCTTGGATTACAGAGTACCTTGTATCGTCCCCCCTCTTTATACAGGGGAAACGCTTACTGTCGGAGGAGTCCCAAGGAGCGGTTTGGGAACCGGGATACTCCAAAAGCCCGCTGAATTATGGCGGGCTTTCCTTATGAACCGTCTGGCTAAATGCAAATTGGAGTACCCCTGTTCCCAAACCGCTCCCCCTCACCAAACCCTACCTCGGGACTGTTACGAGCCCACTTGGTATCTTTCCCATTCACCATTGACCCTCCTGCCCCTCCGGCTGGGATCTGATCAGTAACGATTCCTAGGAGATTCGTAAGAGATTCGCGGCTGTGAAGCATTGACAAAGTTTGACAAAGGGATTACTCAAGGACTATAATAATGTGGGTTTTAGGCTTATCCGGAATGAGGAGGACATAGAGGTATGGCAAAAATGAATGTGCTCAAACTAGCCGCTGTGGTGGTTTTGGTCGGAGTCTTGGCTGGTTTTTCTTTTTGGTTTTTGACCAATCCTGATTTTGGGTTGGCGCTGGGGTTGGATCTGCGTGGCGGCGTCCATCTGGTTTTGGAAGCCAAGCCGGACGAAGACGGCCGGGAGATAACCAACGCGGATATGGAGCAAGTGCGGGTTATCATTGAAAGACGCGTGAACGGATTGGGGGTAACGGAGCCGACAATAACGTTAGCTAACGCCCGCAAACGTGTCATTGTCGAGTTGGCCGGCGTTACCGACCCGGATGAGGCGGTGAAGCATCTTCAAACCATGGCGAAGCTGACTTTCCGCAACATGAACGGGGAGGTTCTTATGGATGGCAGTTATTTGACCGGTGCCAGAGCCGATGTTGATAACACCAAAATACCTATTGACCATATTATTAATATTGAGTTTAATTCTGACGGCGCCAAGCTGTTTGGTGAAATCACGTCGAAATATGTGGGGCAGCAAATCGCGATCTATCTTGATGAAGATGAGCTGACAGCACCTGTGGTTAATGGGCCTATTCTGGGGGGGAAAGCGGTTATTACCGGCCAAGATACCCGGGAGGAGGCCGGCAGGATAGCATCGTTGCTGCGTTCCGGTTCCCTGCCTGTGAGTATGGAAATTGTGCAGAAACAGCAAGTGGGGGCCCAGTTGGGCGCCGATTCCATTAACAAGAGTGTGACAGCCTGCTTGGTGGCGATTGTTTTAATTGTGGTCTTCATGATTGCGTACTATCGCTTGCAGGGGCTGGTGGCGTCGTTCTCTCTGCTGGTTTTCGCATTGATTGTGCTATGGGTGCTGAGAGCTTTTGGCGCGGTGCTGACTTTGACAGGAATCGCCGGGTTCGTGCTTTCCTTAGGGATGGCTGTTGATTTAAATATTATTGTTTTCGAGCGTGTTAAGGAAGAAATCGTGTTCGGCAAGTCTCTGCGAGCGGCTGTGGACGCTGGGTTCAGCAGGGCGTTCCTGACGGTTTTTGACGCGAATATTACAACGATGTTTGTGGCCTTGAGTTTGCTACTGCTGGGATCGCCCAGCATTAAGGGGTTTGCGGTGACGTTGGCTATCGGGCTTTGCGCGAGTCTGTTTACGGCGGTGACGTTTACCAGAACCATTATGCGCTGGGTTGTTGGCGTTAATCCTCAAATGAGTACGCGCTTATTCGGTGTAAGGAGGGCGGCGTAATGGCTAAGAAAAGACAGCGCAGATACGGCAACAATGTTAAGCAGGTAAATCCAGGCGGTCAGGCCGGGTTGAGCGGACAAGGAGGCCAAGGGACACAGGGGCAGGCTGATGCCGCCGGCATCGGTAAGGGAAAAACCCAGCAATCTCCTGCCAGTGGCGTCGTCACATATGATGACGTAAAAAAGAAGTACCGGTTTTATTTTAATATTGTTGCCAAACGGAAAATCTGGTTTGTTGTTTCAGCTTTGTTGGTGGTTGTCAGTGTCGTATCTTTGGTTGGGCTGGGGTTGAACTTGGGAATGGCTTTTGAGGGCGGCACAATGGTTTCTATGACTTTTGCCGCACCGATTACGCAGCAGGCTGTGTCCGACGCTGTTACATCCACAGGCATTTCAGGGCCTCAGGTTCAGTTGGCGGGCGACGCCAGGGCTATTATCCAAACGAAGGAACTGTCTGAGGAGCAGCGGGACGCTATGCTGGCGGCGTTGCGGGAACAGGTTGGGCCTTATGATCCGGAGTCCTATGAGGAAGAAATGGTGAGTGAGTCTATCGGCGGTGAGTTGTTGCGCAGCGCTCTTATTGCTCTGTCGGTGGCGTGCGCGCTGATGCTGACTTACCTGATTATTCGGTTTAAGTTTAATTACGCGGTTGCCGGGGTTCTTGCCTTACTGCATGATATTGTGGTGACTATTGGGGTGTTTTCTTTGCTTCGCTGGCAGATTGATCCGCCGTTTATTGCGGCGGTTTTGACGGTTTTCGGGTATTCTATCAATGATAAAGTGGTTCTGTTTGACCGCATTCGGGAGAATGAGGGTCTGCAGAAGAAACGGGCTTCTTATGAGGATCTGGTTGACCAGTCTATTTGGCAGACCATGGCACGTTCGATTAATACAGGGCTGGCGGTTTTGCTGGCGTTGTTCGCGATTTATTTTCTCGGCGGCGATGCCACGAAGACGTTTTCGTTAACTATGATTATCGGCGTTGTGATCGGTATGTTTTCGTCGGTTTTCCTGGCCAGCCAGTTTGTTGTGGTGATGAAGAGATTTGTCAAGGCTTCTTAAGGGGAGAAACGTGTTATGAAGCTGACTGTGCTGGGAAATTGGGGAGCTTGCCCTCAGGCCGGTGAAGCGACTGCCGGTCTGCTCTTGAATGTAGAGGATAGAATTTTTTTGCTTGACTGCGGCAGTGGCGTGTTGGCACAAAGCGGCAAGTTTTGTTCGCTGGGAGATTTTGAAGCTGTTTTCCTTACTCATTATCATCATGATCATTGCGCCGATATCGGATGTTTACAGTATGGGAGCAAGTTTGCTCAGATTTACGGAATGCGGCGGGAGCCGCTGCCGATTTATGCTCATGATCGGTCGCCCCGTTTTGCCGATATGACTTACGGATCGTTTACGTTCGGGTACGCCGTTGGGCCGGATACGTCTGTGGAGCGGGCCGGTCTGCGGGTGTCTTTCGCGGAGACGGTTCATGAGCAATACAATCTGGCTATGCGGTTTGAATATGGGATGACCTCTTTGGTCTATACAGGCGATATGGGGCCGAGAAGCAATATTGACGATTTCTGCGCCGGGGTTGATCTGTTGGTTTGTGAGTGCTGTTTTCTGGAGAGCGAGGCCGATGAGACGCTGGGGCATATGTCGACGCGGGATGTAGGGTTATTGGCCCGGCGCGCGGGTGTCCGGCGACTGATGCTGACGCATTTTCCTCATGGCGCTGAAGGCATGTTGTGGGAGAACGATCCGGAGCGTACACGAGAGCTTAGGGGGAGAATGGCAGAGGAAGTCAGGGGATATTACGATGGTCCGGTGTTGCTGGCTGAGATCGGAAAGAGTATAGCAATGGACAATGGACAATGGACAATGGACAAGGCTGATATCCTTCAGCCTGTGGACCAATGGACAATGGAGACAGAGAAGAGAGGTTGCAGCACAGAATGAACCAACTCAAATTGCCATATTGTGTGTCAACGAATATCGACCATATTACGACTAGTACTCTACCACACCCAAATCGCCTAATAGATTGCAAGTATTTCGGCACGAGGCAAGGAAGAACCGACGACGCATACCGGGCGTCTGTTAGGAGGGACTGACGAAGTATCGTGCCGAAAGATGAAGCAAGATATTAGGTGATTTGGGTGTGGTAGAGTACTAGTCTAATATTAATAGTTGTCAGTTGTCAGATATCAGTAAGCTGATATCGATGTCAAATGACCAAGGGGAGGGTGACAAGATAAGATGCGTATGACGGGGGCTCAGGCGGTTATTGAATGCCTAAAAAATGAACAAGTGGATCTAATGTTCGGTTATCCGGGCGGCATGGTGTTGCCTTTGTATGACGCGCTGTACGAAGCCGATTTTCCTCACATTTTGCCTCGACATGAGCAGGGAGCGGTTCATGCCGCTGATGCTTATGCGCGGGTGACGGGCAAGGTGGGGGTGTGTCTGGCGACTTCGGGACCGGGGGCCACCAACCTGATTACGGGTATCGCGGCGGCTCACATGGATTCCAGTCCGCTGGTGGTTCTTACGGGGCAGGTGGTGACGACGCTGATCGGCCGGGATTCTTTTCAGGAGGCGGATATCCGGGGGATCACAACGCCGATCACCAAACATAATTATATGATTAAAGACGCGAAAGATATTCCGCGGGTTTTTCAGGAGGCGTTCCATATCGCGAGAACAGGCCGGCCGGGGCCGGTGCTGATTGATCTGCCCAAGGATGTTTTCGGGCAGGAGATTGATTTCGTGTATCCGGAAAAACCGGGTTTGCGGGGTTACAAGCCTGTCTTCGAGGGTGATGAAGGGATTGTTGATGAGGTTTGTGCGCTGTTGGCGGGAGCGAAGAGGCCTTTGTTCTTTGTCGGCGGCGGTGTCAACATGAGCGACGGGGCGGATCTGATGCGGGAGGTGGTCTCTTACACGGGGATCCCCACTGTGGCCAGTTTGATGGGGCTGGGCGTTGTGCCTGCGGATGATCCCGGGTTTTTTGGGATGATTGGGATGCATGGGTTGTTTGCGGGTAATATGGCGACGACACATGCGGATGTGTTGGTGGGGTTCGGGGCACGGTTTGATGATCGTGTAACCGGGGCTTTGTCTAAGTTCGCGCCTCAAGCGAAGATTGTGCATTTTGATATTGATGCCGCTGAGATAAATAAAAATGTTCGGGCGGATCTGGCTGTTCTGGGGGATCTGCGCTGGTCGTTGCCGGTTCTGAATCGGAAGATTCGGGAACGGTCTTCTTCGGAGTGGCAGCGGGGAGTGGCTCCATGGAAGGAACATCTTTTGATGTGGCAGGTTGAGTATCCCCAACGGGTTCCTGTTCCCAAGGATGGGGAGGGGGATGTGGTTCTGCCCCAGGCGGTTATCGCTAAGATCAGCGAGGTTACCCAAGGGAAGGCGATTGTTGTTACGGATGTGGGGCAGCATCAGATGTGGACGGCTCAGTATTATGGGTTCCGGGAACCCAGAAGTTTTGTGACTTCGGGGGGCCTGGGTACGATGGGGTATGGTTTGCCGGCAGCCATGGGTGCTCAGCTGGGAAAACCGGAGTCCCAGGTGGTTTGTGTCTGCGGCGACGGCGGGTTTATGATGACGTGTCAGGAGTTGATGACCCTTGTGGATCTGGGGTTGCCTGTTAAGGTTTTTTTGATCAACAACGGGTATCTGGGTATGGTGGCCCAGTGGCAGAGGAATTTCTTCAACAGGAATTATTCTCATACCCGGTTGGCGACGAAGACGGATTTCGGTCTGTTGGCGGAGGCGATGGGATGCCGGGCGATGCGCCTTGAGGCCGGTATGGATATTGATGCCGTTGTGCGGGAAGCGTTGGCCGCGCCGGGTCCGGTGCTTGTTAATGTGATTATTCCTGAGGAAGTCGATGTTGTGCCTATGGTGCCGGCCGGCTTGGGTTTGGATGAGATGATTCTTGAGTAATCAGCCGCTTTCATTAAGATTTTTGTGCGCCGTTTGGCGCGTGGGCAGTAAAGGAGGCAGTGTTTTATGAAATACACGTTGGCTGTTCTGGTGGAGAATCGGCCCGGGGTTTTGACTCATGTGGCGGGGTTGATTAGCCGGCGGGCCTTCAATATTGAGAGTATTGCGGCCGGGTACACGGAAGAACCTGATATGACACGTATCACCGTCGTTGTGGAGGCGGATGACCGTTATGAGCTGGAGCAGGTGGTGAATCAGCTGACCAAGCTTATTGATGTGATTAAGATTGTGGATTTGTCCGGGGATGAGACGGTGCATCGGGAGATGGCTATGCTTAAGGTTGCGGCGACGTCCCAGAACCGGTCGGATATTATCAATATTGTTGAGGTTTTTCGCGCTCATGTGGTTGATGTGAATAAGGAGACGCTGATTGTGGAGCTGACCGGAGAGCCGATGAAGATTGACGCGATTGTTGAGCTTCTGGCGGATTATGGGATACGGGAGATCGTGCGGACAGGGAAGATTGCGATTGGGCGGGGACCTGAGGCGGCGAAGGAGAATTGAGGATGGAACAACACAGGGCGTGTCATTGAATTTCAAGGAACCTTTCTTTGATCTTAACCGCCTCTGCCATGACCCAGGGTGGAGACAGATACATGATTGAGGTGCTGATTATGCGGGAAACGGGGCATTTCGAATAATTCCAAAGGAGATAGCTATTTCCAGTAAGTCATATCAGGAATGATTGTGAGGAAATGAGCATCCTTGAGAAACATCAATAACTGACCACTGACTGACGAAGAGGACTGACGAAGATATACGCCCTGTCTTTATGGATCGGTTGACGCGTGGGCAGAAACGTGGAATAATAAGAATTGAATTGACCATGTATTGGGATTTCTTGAGGAGGGCTCAAACCATGCAAGCATATGAGTTTTTAGCTAAACCGGAAAACGGAATAATTACTATTCCCGAAGAATATAGAAATCGGATAACATCAGATGTGAAGGTTATTGTGCTGGAGTTGCATCAAGACTGGATAGAAGAGAAAACCTCTGTCAGACGCAAAAGCGATCTGGCGTTGCCGCCCACACTCGATACTCGCGGCTGGAAATTCAGCCGGGAGGAAGCTAATGAGCGATAGGATATTTTTAGATACGAATATCTTTATCTATCTGTATTCCGAAAGTGAAGTGAATAAAAGGGACGTTGTGAATGGACAGAAAGCCTATTAAAACGGCGCAAAATCTAATAATGCGGCAGTTCCGACTTCCGGAGCCGCTGTTTTTCTTTTTCGCTGGTTGGCGGCGTTGGGCAACAATGAAATAAATTTACTGTTTTGACGAACAGAGTTGGGTTGTACTAACTAACGTTTCCGGCGGGCGGCGGATTCCGATTTTTTTTCGGAACCGCTGTGTTGCTGTCAGCACCCGGATTGTCCCGGATTGTCGGATTGTCGGATTGTCCTATAAGATTGACAATATATATCTTTCGTGTTACCATGTATGCATAAAACATGACAGAGGTAATATTAATGGGACAAACAACATTGAGTATCCGCATGGATGAAGAGATCAAAAGACGGTTTGATGCTTTCTGTGCTGATGTTGGCATGAATGCAACGGTAGCTGTCAACATGTTTGCACGTGCTGTTCTTCGCGAAAAGCGAATCCCCTTTGAGATTTCTGGAAGCGATGATCCGTTTTATAGTATAAAAAATCAAGCCCGGCTCCGTGAGGCCATGGATCAGCTTGAGGCAGGCGAAGGAACAGCGCGCGAGCTTATTGAGGTTGATGATGGTTAAGGTATGGTCTGATAAGGCTTGGGAGGATTACCTTTACTGGCAGGGACAAGACAGAAAAACCTTGCGGCGTATTAATCAGCTCTTGAAAGATATTGACCATAATGCCTTTGATGGTATTGGAAAACCTGAACCGTTAAAGCATGAACGACAAGGATATTGGAGCAGACGAATTGATGATGCCAACCGTTTAATTTACCGGATTGTAAACAATCAAATTGAGATTGCCCAATGCAGAGCACATTACGACGATTAATTCGCCTTACGGTACAGTACAGAGATGAATTTGAGGATGTTGATAATTATGGCGAGGCATATGGAGGAAGGATAAAACTATTATGAATTATGCCATTGAATTATTAGACAAAGAGCATACAAGATTGCTTTCTGCGGTGGCACATGTTTCAAAGGTGACAAGATGATTAGCCTGACATTTGAAAACACTCTCTATGCAGAGAAAAATTTCATCAGTGCTCATGCATGATAAAGTAATTGTCTCGAAGAAAAAGGGGTAGTACAACCAAAATGACAAACATTGAAACAGCAAAACAATTTATTGGCAAACGCAGGTATGAGAATTACCCGCAATATCAAAATGCCATGACCCATATGCGCTTTGATGAGTTTTCAGAAGAGGATATGATGTTTTTCAAAGACTTGTATGAACACACTAAAGACATCTTCAGCCGAAAACAAGTTCTGGATGCCTTTGTCTTACGGTGTCTCCATTATGACCTAAAAGATTTTTTCCTGTATGCTTTTAAAAAAGAACGCTATTTGGATATGCGATTAACAGCTATTCGTGGTTATTCCGCCTATACTACTGAAAAAGAAGTAATTCCGCTGATGAAAAAGTTCACAGAGATTCTGATGAAAATCCCAATTAATACACCATACTATAAGGAGTATTGGCTTTTGAGATCTCGGTTTGGATTGCCTTATTTAGTGGAGAAATATGGGTATGGTTGTTTTGTTGAAGCACAATTGCAATTAGAAAAACAGTATAACGAAATGCCAGATGAATATCCTGATGGATTCGGAGAGTATTCATCAAGTGTGACGGTATCACATAAAAAGACAAAGCAGGATATGTACACACTGGATGAAAATGGTCTGATCATCAAGACACCTGAGTATGAGCAACGGATTCTGGAAATGAAGAAGAAGCGTTGGACACCATAGTGGACGTGGGGGAGTGTGTGCCATATACTACGCAAAATATGCTGCTGCGTTTGTCCGAGGAACAATCAAGCAAGCAGGCCGATCTCATGGAACAGGCCCTGTTTTGGCGCAAATGCTTCTTGAGAAGAGCCTTGAAGAATTGAGCGAAGAAGAATACAATGACATTATCTCGGCGGGCAAGGCGGCTGGATTAAGGCTCCATCGTTTTAAGAAGCCCAACGAAGATTTGCCGAGAGTGAGGCGCATTTTGGGGTTTCTCAAATCAATTGGCGCCGGCAGCCAGCCAGATGTGACCCGTTTGCTTGATGTGGGCAGCGGACGCGGCGTCTTTTTGTGGCCTTGCATGAATGCGTTTCCTGATTTGAATGTGCTGAGCATAGATATTTTGCCTTACAGGGTGGACATGCTGAATACCGTTAAGGCGGGAGGCATTGCCAATCTCAGTGCAATCGAAGCCGATATCCGCACACCGCCCATCGCGGACAAATCCTTTGATGTGGTGACAATGCTGGAAGTCCTTGAACACATCCCTAATCCGTCAGCGACGGTGGTTCAAGCCGTACGAATTGCCAAACATTATATCGCCGTGTCGGTGCCTTCCCTTCCGGACAACAATCCTGAACACAGGCATTTGCTGACCAAAGATATCCTGACGGATATGTTTAAGCGCGCGGGCTGCACGCGGCTGCATTTTGACGGCGTGCCCGGGCACTTGATTCTGATTGCGGTGATAACCCATTGACTCTCGAAAGTGAGGTTATGTTGAATGAGTGACGTCTTTATGAGCCAATATGACCTGCTAAAATATCCCCGTACCCATCACCTTGAGGGATCGGGCTTCCAAAAAGGCGATGAGGATTTGAGTATGGTTCCTTTCGCCGATATCGCCGGCGAGCAAATCATTGTTGAGGAAAAGTGCGACGGAGCCAATAGCGCCGTTTCTTTCGCTGAGGACGAGTCTTTGCTGTTGCAAAGCCGAGGGCACTATCTGAGTGGGGGCTATCGGGAAAAACATTTTAACCTATTGAAGCAGTGGGCGGGCGTGCACCGGAATGTTTTGTACCCTGCTTTGGGCAAGCGGTACATAATGTTTGGTGAGTGGGTGTATGCGAAACATACGGTGTTTTATGATCGACTCCCTCACTATTTTTTGGAGTTTGATATTTATGACCGGGAGAAAGGCATTTTCCTCGATACCGGATCCAGACATCTCATGCTGGAAGGGCTGCCCGTTGTATCTGTACCGGTTCTGAGGAAGGCTTCCTTCAAAAGTCTGGCGGAGCTTTCAGATATGATTGGGCCGTCAAATTTTGTCAATGAAGGGCATCTGGAGCGGCTTCGGGAGTCTTGTCTAAAGTTGGGCGATAATGTGGCAATGAGGTGTGGCGAAACTGACCCAACGATGCTGATGGAGGGTTTGTATATCAAGGTGGAGCGCGGCGGCCGGGTGATAAAGAGGCTGAAATATGTCCGTCGGGCTTTTCTGCAAACGGTTGTGACTTCTGATTCTCATTGGCTTATGAGGCCGATTGTTCCCAACCAGCTTGCTTATCCGCTGGAACAGATCTTTGCGCCGGTGCTGCCGGATGGGGTGGGGACGATTTATTATGAATGATGGAAGGACTCGCAATAACGGACTGGCTCAGAATAACGATCCGGCCCGGGGTAATGGGCTGACTCAGAGTGGGCTGTCCGGGAGCAACGGACCGATCCAGAATGACATAATAACCCGGCTGGTACCACTGCCCGGTGCTGAGGCTGTTGACTGGGATACGATCCTGCAGAGCGAATTGCAGCCCTATTTGCGAAAAATGAGCGAAACCCCGCAGAATCCACAGTGGCACGGCGAGGGCACGGTTTGGAACCATACGCGAATGGTGTGCGAAAGCCTGATACGAGGGCAGGCATGGCAGGATCTTGAGCGGCACAAACAAGAGGAGGTTTTTATCGCTGCGCTGCTTCATGATATTGGCAAAACGCTTTGCACCCGATTCGAAGATGGGATTCCTGTTTCGCCCCATCATACATCTGTCGGCGAAAGAATGACCAGAAAAATTATGTGGACGGACTTTGGCCTGAGCGGTGGCTATGAAGCCCGGCGGTTTCGAGAGACTGTGTGTGCTTTGATTAGATATCATTCAATACCGTTTTATTTTTTCAGGAATCCGGAGCCTGAACGTGTGGTCGCTCGGATTGCGGCTCACGGAGCTTTGGCGGCGGATTTTTCTAACGAACTTCTCGGCATTCTTGTGGAGGCCGATATAAGGGGCCGGAGTGCCAAGGAAGACGAGCATCAATCAGAAGAGCCGGCGCGGCTGGATCATCTTGATTTTTTTCGGGAGATTTCCAAGGAAGCGGGATGTTTCTCGCAGTCGATCATGTTTCCGTCTGCGTTTAGCCGCTATGCCTATTTGTCCGGACGTCATGTGGTTCTTGGTCAGGAGCTGTATGATGATACTTGGGGAACGGTTGTTGTCCTGTCGGGGCTTCCGGGAACCGGCAAGGACTCATATCTCAAGAGGGTATATTCTGATTGGCCTGTGGTATCCCTTGATGCGTTGCGCCGAGAGATGGGTGTTTCTCCTGAGGAATCCCAGGGCAGTGTTGTCAGGGCCGCTTATGAATTGGCCAAGGGGTATTTACGTGGCCGGCAGCCTTTTGTGTGGAACGCAACGAATGTTACCCTTGCGCTCCGGCGCAACATTATTGACGTGCTGATGAGGTATAACGCGGCGGTTCATATTGTTTTCTTGGAAACGTCGTGGGAGACACTGCTTTTGCGCAACCGAAGCCGTCGGGAGAGGGTGCCGGAGAAGGTGATTGAGGACTTGCTGGGTAAGATGGTTCCGCCGAATCTCGGCGAGGCTCATGAGGTGGAGTGGGTTCTGGTTTGAGGGCGGTTGACAATACCGTGATGTTTGATGCTTACCGCCAGATCGCTCAATTGCTGGACTATCCTTTCCCTTAACAAAAGAGTGGAATTCTACACATTTTTATGATACCCTTGTCTCTAGTGAATAGGCCATCTGAGGCTGAAGTCTTAGACAGATTATGCTTGAGGTGAGGGAGTCCTATGGAATCTGCTTATTATGGATATTATCATATTGAAACGGATGGTATCGCCAACTCTATGGATACCAAAAAGATAGCGGGTTTCTTGGGAACCCAAGGCTGCTTTCTGGAAGATGGCCCGGGAAGCTTTAGACATAAGGAGGTATTTCTGACATTATGTCTCATGAATGTTCAGAATAAGGAGAGCTGGAACAGCAACAATTATAACGAGTCTATAACAAACTATATCGCTATTGTGACTTCGAAATTTCCTCCGCCGGTTGTAAAACAGTTTTTCAAAGAATTCGAAGAGTTTGTTGGTTGGCCAATCCTTGAGGAGACTGATGAGGCAGGCCCTTTCTATCATGGGACGAAGGCGTCGTTGAAGGCTGGAGATTTCTTGGAGCCGGGGTATCCATCCAACTTCGGAGAGCATAAGAAAGCAAAATATGTGTACTTTACGGCGACCCTGGACGCGGCTGTCTGGGGTGCGGAATTGGCCTTGGGGGAAGAACCGGGGAGAATATATTGTGTGGAGCCGACAGGATCCATTGAGGATGATCCGAACCTGACGGACAAAAAATTTCCGGGCAACCCAACGAGATCATACAGAAGCAACAAACCTTTGCTTGTCCTGGGGGAAGTTCTTGATTGGAAAGGGCATACCGGCGAGGAATTGAGGAGCATGCGCGAGAGCATTGAAGGGTTAAAGCAATCGGGTCTTGACGAAATCCTTGAATAAAAGGCTTTTGCAAAAGGCGTCAATTGTGGTATTATGAACCTTAGTAAAATATAAACAATTTTTGAGGTGGGAAAATCGTGTGTATCGCTTTGCCGGGTAAATTGCTTGAGATCGACGTGACCGGTCTGGTGGGGAAAGTCGATTTCCAAGGGAATACTATCAGCGTGATGTTGGGTGCGGTTGATGCCGTACCGGGTGATTATGTCCTCGTTCACGCCGGGTGTGCTATTGAAGTGGTTGAGCAAGATGTTGCTCAGGATCTTATGTCTCTTTTTGCGGAGCTTGAGGCGGCTTACGCCGAGGACGAGAAGAGTTCCGCCGGCGATGACCCCGAAAGTGATCGCGAGTCACTGTTTCCCTTGTTTCAGGGTGACGCCCCATCATGATTGATCAGAGTAGGATTCGGGATATTGTGGCGGAGCTGGGGGGTTATTCAGGTGAACCGCTGCGATTTATGGAGATTTGCGGAACGCATACATCGAGTATTTTCCGGCATGGGATTCGGGATTTATTGGGCAACAGTATTCACCTGATTTCCGGGCCGGGGTGTCCTGTGTGTGTGACACCGGCTGTCTATATTGACCGGGCTCTGGCTTGGGCCCGCCGGCCGGGGTGTGTTGTGTTGTCTTTTGGCGATATGATGAAGGTTCCCGGTTCTGAGGGCGAGTCTTTGGGACAAGCTCAGGGAAACGGGGCCCGGGTGCAGATTATTTACGCGCCTCATGAGGTTCTGACGATGGCGGGGAATAGTCCCGAGACGACTTTTGTGGTGGCGGCGGTGGGGTTTGAGACGACGATTCCTTCCTACGCGTTGCTTGTTCAGGAAGCCGGGCGTCTGGGGTTGTCCAATATTCGGCTTCTGACAGCTTTGAAAAGACTTATACCGGCCCTTCATTTTATTTGCCGGAATGAAACGGATATTTCAGGGTACCTTGCACCGGGTCATGTTAGTGCTATTTTGGGATCGGAGGTTTATATTCCTTTGGCCGAGAAGTATCACAGACCTTTTACTGTGGCGGGGTTCCATGGCGAACAGATCCTCGTGGCTATCTTTGATTTGATGCGTCAGTGTCGGGGCAAAAGGGCCGAGGTGCATAATTTTTATCCGGAGGCTGTTAAGGCCGAGGGGAATTTGAAGGCACAGGCTGTCATCGACAGCTGTTTTGAACCGGGTGTTGCGGCTTGGCGCGGGTTGGGGTCGATTGAGGAGTCCGGGTTCTATCTGAAGGAGGAGCTGAGGGAGTTTGACGGGGGGTCTTTCGGCATTGAGGATACGACGCCGGAGAATCCGGCTTGTCGTTGCGCTCAGGTTGTTGTCGGCCGGGTAGCACCCGATGAATGCCCTTGGTTTGGCAGTGTATGTACGCCGTTGAATCCCAAGGGTCCTTGCATGGTTTCCGGAGAAGGCAGTTGCGGGATTTGGTATCGATATAGGGTGCCGCAGGGCACCGCTTTGCGCCGCTAGTACTCCGTCAAGTCCAAATCACTTAAATGGATTGCAAGTATTTCGACACGATGCAAGGAAGAACCGACGACGAATACCGGGTGTCTTCTAGGAGGATCTTACGAAGCAGCGTGTCGAAAGGCGCCGCAAGACATTAAGTGATTTTGGCTTGGCGGAGTACTAGGGGTTAGGGGTAGAGGTAGTAGATTCGGACAAAGAATGCATTCGCGAACTTCGAATCTCGAACTCCGATTATCGCGAAAGGAGCCTTTCCTGGTGAAGAATGAAAGAATTACTTTGGCTCATGGCAGCGGTGGCAGCGCGACGCGGGATTTGATTGCGGATTTGTTTGCGTCTTGTTTCGCCAACCCGTTTTTGGATCGGCTGGAGGATGCCGCTTTGCTGGCTCGCCCTGAGGGGGGGGTGGCTCTGACGACGGATTCCTATGTGATTACACCGCTGGTTTTTCCCGGAGGTGATATTGGGAAGTTGGCGGTGTGCGGGACAGTCAATGATTTGTGGATGATGGGAGCCGAGCCCCGGTTTCTGACGGCAGGGTTCATTATTGAAGAGGGTCTTGATTACGCTATTCTGGATTCGGTAGTGAAATCGATGGCCCGGGAGGCTGCGGCCCAGAATGTGCTTGTGGTGACCGGTGATACAAAGGTTGTAGGGGCCTTGGGATCTTCAGGGGGGCAGGCTGCTGCTGGGCAGACGGCCACCGGCGGATTGTTTATTAATACCTGTGGGTTGGGTTCGCGGGTGTTCCAGGGTGTATCTGCGGAAAAATCTCTGGGCCGGGAGCATCTGAGGGAGGGGGACGCCGTTCTGGTCAGCGGGGTTTTGGGCAATCATCAGGCTTGTATTCTTTCGCGACGACTGGGCATTGAGAACGGGATTGCCAGCGATTGCGCCGGGCTTGGGGGCATGGTGAGAGCGCTGCTGCGAGAGGGTGTTCGTGTGAAGCTTATGCGTGATATTACCAGGGGCGGGCTGGCGACTGTGCTTAATGAGATTGTCCGGGATGATCTGGGCATCCGGCTGGAGGAGCGGGAGATCCCTGTTGACGGGGAAGTTGAGGCTTTTTGTGGTTTGCTGGGTCTTGATCTGCTTTATATGGCGAACGAAGGAAAATTTGTTTGTGTTGTCGAAAATAGGGATGTTACTCGGGCGTTGGCGATACTGCATCAAAACGAGCTGGGGACGCGGGCGGCTGTGGTTGGTCACGTGACAGCCCGCAATCAGGGTGAGCCTGGGGTGCTGTTAATGACGCGGCTGGGTGGCATCCGTGTGGTTGATGTGCTTTATGGCGAGGGGCTGCCACGGATTTGTTAGGGGATCATGATTAGCGGTAAGGGGAGAATTCTTTGAAGGTTTTGGTGATTATTCCGGCTTATAATGAGGCCGGCAGCATCAGGAAAGTTATCAGGTCTATCCGCGCTTCCGATCTTGGGGCGGATATTGTGGTTATTAATGATGCTTCTAAGGATAATACCGCTGCCGAGGCGGCAGAGGAGGGCGTTAACGTTATTACTTTGCCGATTAATCTTGGTATTGGCGGGGCTGTGCAGACCGGTTATAAATACGCTTGTGTCACCGGCTATGATGTTGCTGTGCAAGTGGATGGGGACGGGCAGCATGACGGCAAGGATCTGTGCAAGGTGGTTGATGGTGTGATGTCCGGTGAAGCGGATATTGTTGTGGGATCCCGGTTTGTGGAGGAGAGCGGGTATAAGCCGAGCGTGTCCCGGGGGATGGGGATTCTTTTCTTTTCTAAGCTTGTTTCGAAGATTGTTAAAATGCCACTTACAGATACGACGTCGGGGTTCCGGGCGATTAATCGCAAGGGGATTGAGCTTTTTTCGCGTTATTATCCGGGGGATTATCCCGAGGTCGAAACCATTGTTTACGCGGCGAGCCGCGGGCTGAAGATCAAGGAGGTGTCAGTAGATATGCAGCATCGACAGCACGGTAAGTCTTCGATTTCCCTGTTTAACGGTTTGTATTATATGGTGAAAGTGACCATTATGCTTTTGTTGATTCCAGGCAAGAATTACTGACGGTGTCTTATGTTATTTTGCCGGCACGTTTGAAGCTTGTCACCATTGTTAGTTGCCAATTGTCTATTGCTATTGCCCGGAGGTTAATTGTGGTTTATGTGTATTGTCTTCTGATCGCGATTTCGTTTTTTTGTGTGACGTTGTATTGTCTGAAAAAACGCAAGATTGAGTTTGGGTTTGGCTTGATCTGGTTTGGTATCGGGATTTTCCTCTTCTTAATTGCTCTGCGTCCGGCCTTTCTGGAGGTTATCGCCAGATGGGTTGGCGTTGTCTATGGCACATCATTTCTTTTTACATGCGGGATCTTTTTTAGTTTGGCTGTTTCCTATAATTTGACCCTTAAGGTGTCGGAACAGAAGAAGAGGATTATTACGCTGACTCAGGAGCTTAGTATTATTAAAAATCAGTTGGAGGCGTTGCGGGAGGGTGATGTTCCTTCTTCGAAGGTTGAAAACTGATCGGCTGGCAGGAGGTTTTCGAACTGCGCACTTCAAGGGGCGAACCCGCTAGAGATGACATTAAACGATCGAGCAAAGGCCTGGATTGGTTTTTTGCTGCTGTTTTGGTTGTTTTTCTGGTTCTTCAAGTGGCGGTTGTTTTTATGTATGGGGAGAAAGCCTGGTTGGGCGATTTCGCAACCATGGACAATGATGATGTGCGGTATGTACGCAGTGGGATGAAGGTTGTTGAGGATTTTTCCCTTTACTATCTTAATGTTGATTTTGAGACGGATGTGTCCAGTGTTTTTGTTATGCCGGGGTATCCGTTGTTTTTAGCGTTTTTCTTTAAGGTGTTTGGGTTTACCGGTTCTACGGCTTCGGTTTCGGCGGCGGCGGTGGCGATGGGGAGTTTGGCGGTTCGTTTGGCTCAGGGGTTGCTGCAGTTTGGGGTTCTTGTGTTGCTTTATTGGATCGGCAAGAGATTCTTTTCCGTGTGGACGGCCCGTCTGGCGGTAGTTTTCTACATGTTCTATATTCCTAATTTGGAAGCGCCGCTGTTGATTTTGACGGAGGTTGTTTTCACTTTTCTGTTTGTGTTGCTGGTGTATCTGTGTATGGTGGCCCTGGAGACGAAGCGGATGACGTATTATGTATGGGGCGGGATTGTTTTGGGTTTGGCGGCTTTATTCCGGCCGACGATTCTGCTGTTTCCTTTGGTTATTCTGGTTATTTGGCTGCTCCTGAAAAAGAGCCATCCACAGAGCGGTTCTTCAGTCAGAAAGTATTCGGCGCGGGAGATGCTTGTTCGCGGCTTTGTGGTGGGATGTATCCTGATGGCTATGATGGCACCTTGGTGGATCCGTAATGGGGTTGAGTTCGGCCGGTTTATTCCGATGACGGAGGCTTCAGGAGATCCTTTTATGCAAGGGGCGTTTATTGATTATGATTTCGATACTATGCCCCTGTATACGGCGGATTTGTCGCCGGAGTTGGATGCTCAAGCCACCGATAGCGCCAAAATGAATGTTGGGAAAAGGCGGCTGCAGGATTCTTGGCAGGAGGATCCGTTGAAGACAATCCACTGGTATACTGTGGGGAAACTTAAATACCTTTGGCAGTATCCCTACTATAATTTTCCGGGTGGCCAGTATGTTTTTGGGGTGTCTTGGAATACGATGTTTCGTTATCATTGGCTGCTTCTGGGGTTGGCAGGGTTGGGGGTTGTCCTGAACGGGTTTCGGGGTGAGCGCAACAGGCGCTTGAAATTGCTGCTGCCCTTCAGCGTTGTGTATATGTCGGCTATTTATTTGCCTTATTTCACTTGTTCACGGTATGCGTATCCTCTTATGCCGATTATTTTCTTGCTGGCTGCCTGCGGTGTTTGTTCCGCGGCGCGATGGTTGAGCACGGATCTGCCGCGGTGATGGTTTTCTGCAGACCGCGGAGGGCGGTGACCAGAGCTCAGAGATTGTTGAAATCGTTGAGATCGGAGGACTGCTAATGACAGGACGATTGTCCAAGGTGATTCGTCGTGCGGATGCTTTCCTTATTGTGGTGCTGATTGTTTTTATCTGCGCGCAAATCGCTGTCGTCTTCATGTACGGAGACAGCTATTATTTAGGCGATTTTGCTGAGATGGATAATGATGATGTTAAGTATGTCCGCAGCGGTCTTAAACTCGTTGAGGATTTTAAGCTGTATTATAGGAACGCTGATTATGAAGGGGATATGGCCAGTGTTTTTGTTATGCCCGGATATCCGCTTTTTCTGGCTTTTTTCTTGAAGCTGTTTGGGGCTGTTGGGTTGTCGGTTCCGCTTACGGCGGAGTCTGTGGCGGGAGCGCTGCTGGCGGTTCGGCTTGTACAGGGGTTGCTGCAGGTGGGCGTTATCCTGTTGCTTTACCGCATTGGTATGAAATTCTTTTCTGTCTGGGTGGCGCGGCTGGCGATCATTTTCTATGTGCTGTATATCCCGAATTTGGAGACGCCGTTGTTGATTTTGACTGAGACGGTGTTTACCTTTTTCTTTGTTGTGCTGCTTTGGCTGAGTTTGGAAGCTGTTGCCAGCAAGAGGTTACGATATTACGTGGGGGCAGGGGTCGTTTTAGGCATGGCGGTTATGATCAGACCGACTGTTCTGCTGTTTCCGCTGGTTATTCTGTTGATCTGGCTGCTGAAAAAGATCCCGGTGCGGGATATGCTGAAATACGCCCTTGTGGTGGGGTGTATTGTGGTTGCTATGTTGGCGCCTTGGTGGATCCGTAACGCGGTTGAGTTCGACCGCTTTATTCCGTTAACGCTGTCTTCCGGCAACCCTTTCATGCAGGGAGCTTTCATCAAGTATGATTTTAGCGAAATGAGCCAATATTTGGTTGATTTCCCGCCGGATACAGATTCTCTTGTGACGGATCAGGCGGAAATGGCGGCCGGCAAAAAACGCTTGAGGGATTCCTGGCAGGCCAGACCGTTGGCGACGGTTTGTTGGTATACTTGGGGCAAGTTCGCGGAGCTTTGGCGGTTCCCTTTTTACACGAGACTTTTGGGGCAAGGGATATTTCGTGTGTCTTTTAATGTTGTGACGATCTTTCATTGGCTGCTTCTGGGGCTGGCGTGCTTAGGCGCTGTTGTGAATTGTCTTAAGGGGGAAGTCAACAGGCGGCTGAAGCTGCTGTTGCCGGCGAGCGCCATTTATATGGCGATTGTCTATTTGCCGTATTTTACTTGTGCGCGGTATGCTTATCCCCTTATGCCAATCGTTTTGCTGTTAGCGGCTTGTGGCGTCTGCGGTGTGGCGCGGCGGCTTAGGTCCAGGGAGGTTAGAGGCTAGCGGTTAGAGGTTCGAGGTTAGCGGCTAGCGGTTAGAGGTTTGAGGTTAGCGGCTAGCGGTCTGAGAGTAAGAGCGAGGAATTTGAGATCCGGGAGGTTCTGTTGCGAAACCAGAAAGGAACGGTTATGGGGAACTTACTGATCAAACAAGGGAAAGGGAAAAAATGGCGGGTGGATGTTTTTCCGCTGGTCCTTATTTTAATCTATCTCGTTCTTCAGATGTCAGCTGTCTTGATCTATGGAGACGATTATTATATGGGCGATATGGCCCAGATGAACAGCAACGATGATGTGAAATATGTGCGAACCGCGCTGATTCTGCTTGATGAAGGGGAGCTGTATTATCAGGATGGGGATATTGACGCGGGGGTGCCAACGGTTTTTATTATGCCGGGGTTCCCGATTTTTCTGGCGGCGTTCTTGAAAATTTTCGGCCTGCCGGGGGGATTGCTGGCGGTTCGTTTGGTGCAAGGGCTCCTGCAAGGGGGTGTTATGGCGCTGCTTTATCGTTTGGGCAAGAAGTATGTTAATGTTTGGGCGGCGCGGGTGGCGCTGATTCTGTATCTGCTCTATATTCCCAATCTGTCTGTGTCGTTGTTGATTCTCACGGAGGCGTTGTTTACCTTCCTTTTTGTTCTGTTGGTGACCCTTTGCTTCGAAGCCGTGGAGAGCAAAAGGATGAGGTATTATGTGGGGGGGGCTGTTGTGCTGGGGTTGGCGGCGCTGATTAGGCCGACGATCCTGTTGTTCCCGGTTGTTATTCTGATTATGTGGCTTCTGAAGAAATATTCGATTAAAGAAATGCTTATGCGTGCCCTGGTGGTGGGCTGCATTCTGGTCGCGTTGCTGATGCCCTGGTGGATCCGCAACGGGGTTGAGTTCGGTAGGTTTATCCCCTTGACTGTGGCCGCGGGGGATCCTTTTATGCAGGGGGCGTTTATCGGCTATGATATGAGCGATATGGGCCGGTATATGGAGGATTTTCCGCCGGCGACAGATGCTTTTGCCACCGATCAGGCTAAGATGGATATCGGCAAAGCCCGCTTGCGGGAATCCTGGCAGGAGAGGCCGCTGGCGACAATTGCCTGGTATACGGTGGGCAAGTTCTTCTATCTTTGGGGGATTCCTTTCCATGACTGTCCCAACCCATATTATGAGAGTGCCATTAAGGTGACGCTTTTCCGGGTGCCTTTTGAGGTGAATGTTGTTTATCATTGGCTGGTGCTGGTTTCTGGGATTGGCGGGTTGGTGTTTCTCTTCCGCAAAGGGAACCCCGATCGCCGGCTGAACATGTTGATGCCTCTGAGCATGATCTATATGTGTGTTGTTTATTTGCCGTATTATGTTCAGCCCCGGTACGCTTATCCTATTATGCCACTGGTTTTCCTCTTGGCTGGTTATGGGATTTATTCTGTGGGGAAGAGGTTGAGGCGGAAAATTATGAGAAGGTATAAAAGTAAGCTCTGTTCAACAGAATAATAGATGCACACGAATTGCTAAGGGGGTATTTTATTGGATAATCCAATGCATGTCGATTGCGGCGTTATGAACTGCAAATACAATTGGAAACACAGCTGTCACGCCGAATATCTTAGTGTGGACGCGCCTGCCGGTGTGACCCATACCAGTTCGGGAACCGCATGCTCCACTTTTATAGAGGAGTAGGACAATATAAATTGTTTGCAATGAGTTATAGTCTTCAATTGCTGGGTCTGGGATCTTGAGCCGCCCTTTTGTCGAGAATCAGGATTAATCACAGGAGGCGGCTCAAAGGTTCCTTTTTCTATGGCGAAACCGGGGAGAGCTGGTTCTTCCAGCTGTTCCGAAGAACAAGCCAGGTAATGAGCGGATTCAAAATGAAGATGAACGCATGCGTTTGTCCGGCAAATGGCACAACCCGTATACAAACATGAGCGCAAGGACAATCATGGCGGCTTCTTCCAAATGTGAAAAAAGAATATTGATGCAATCAGTTGCTGTTATTCCATGAGAGTAGAGTTGTTAATGATGTCGACATATTGGCGCAGGGTTTTCTCATTGATGCCTCCCATGAAGCTTTGGATCAGGCTGCCGTCTCGGTCAATAAAAAATGTTTGAGGGATCGAATTGATTTTATACGCCCGCGCGCCTTCTCCTTTGGTGTCGAAATACACAGGGAAGGTGAATCCCTGTTTGTCGATGAACCCTTTTCCGTTCTCCACAGTTTCTTGCCGGCCGTCTGTCAGGTTCACCATAAGAAAAGCCACTCGGTCTTGATACTCTTCGTAGACCTTGTTGAAGTCGGGCATTTCATTTTTGCAAGGGGGGCACCAGGACGCCCAAAAGTTAAGCACAATAGGCTGGCCGTAGTAGTCGGAGAGGTTGACCATGTTGCCGGAGGCGTCCATGATGGAGAAGTCGGGCACAGATTCTTTCGGCACCTGCGAATTCGGCGTCAGCTGATTCAAAGGATTCTCTCTGTCTTGAAGCAGATTGTACGTAAACACCGCCACAGCAATGAGGACAATCAGACCGGCGGCGGAGATAAGAAGTGTGATCTTGTTTTTCATAATGGATTCGTCCTTTCTGTGGGGGATATCTCGCGATCTTTGGGTGTCATGGTAAGGAGAGGATGGCCATGAAGGAGCCCAAGTAACCTGTCATCATCAGTACGCCAATGGCGATGAGCAGAACCCCCGAGATTATATTAATGATTTTGTAGTGGCGTTTAATGAAATCGAAGGCAGATTTCAATCTGTCGATGAGCAGGGCGCAAAGCAGAAACGGCAGGCCAAGACCCATGGCGAAAATAAAGAGCAGGAAAGCGCCACGCCAGGCCGAGGCGGGTACTGAAGCCATCAGCAGGGCAGAGCCGAGCAAGGGGCTGACGCAGGGGGTCCAGCTGACAGCAAATATAACGCCAAAGACGAGGGAGGAAAAGAAGCTGAGGTTTCTGACGTTGGCGCTTTTCCGGTAGGTGGCGTTAAGCAGTGGAATGGTGATGACGCCCATGACGTTGAGGCCGAATAGGATCAAAATCAGGCCGGCGACGATGTCGATGATGAAACGGTAGTCCTGCAAGGCTTGCCCCAGGATACCGGCGAAAGCCCCCAGGCTGACAAAGAGGAGGGTAAAACCCGCGATGAACCCGAGGGCGTTAATGAGGGCGCGGCGTTTGCCGGCGGGTGTGTCTGGGGATTTGCCGGCGGCAAAATAGGAGATGTAAAGGGGAAGCAGGGGCAGGAGGCAAGGAGAAATAAAGGTAATGACACCTTCGAGGAACAGCAGGATGTATGACATGATTTTGCTTTCCTTATATGTGTTCCCGACGCTGAAAGGCCGGGTCTCCTTCATTATAATCTTTTACGGAGCGAGAACGCAAACAAATAGGGGTGCATATTTTAAATGTGCAGGAAGCGACAAAAAATAAATAGAAATATCCACTGCGGGGTTCTCCCGCAATCTAATGGTGAATGGAGATGGATATTATGTGGGCTCGTAACAGTCCCGAAGGAGGGGGGTGTGGGGGG
>WRHI01000022.1 GCA_009783315.1 Peptococcaceae bacterium | reverse complement strand
GTGTCATCCCTGGGGCTTTTTCATGAGGCTATGAATTCTTTTAACCCACATAGAGCGATTTGCCCTTTCTGCAAGGCAAAGGATACTCTTTCTTACCATGCACAGTACCGGCGCGATCTCATTGTGTATGAGTCGGATCAGATTTATTGTCATAGCATCTGTGTCCAACGTTTTATCTGTTCGTCTTGCGACCGCACCCATGCTGTATTGCCGCCTGTTCTTGTCCCTTACGGCTCTTATAGCCTTCTTTTTATCCTTCATGTGTTGCGCGAGTATTTCACCGGTCGTTTCTCTTGTGTGCGCGATTTGTGCAAGAGATTCTCTATCTCGGTGTCTACTCTCTATGCTTGGAAAAGCCTCTTCTTGAAACATAAGGCTCTCTGGCTGGGCGTACTCCAGAATCTTTGTGTTGCCGCGTCGCGGTTTTTAGATGAGATTCTGGTTGCGGATTTAGACCTTTTTTTGTGTTCGTTTTTTGATATGTTCGCTTTTTCTTTCCTTCAAAACAAAGCGTCGCCGTCACCTTATTTGTCCGGTTAGCCGAAGGCCGCTCGTTCTTTGGCCCTTCCCACATAATCTTGTAAGGTTGTTCTTAGGGGCTGAGGTCTACCCTATGGGTATTCTATATGTGGGAGGGTTTTTTATGGCTGACGCTTCTAATCAGAACCGTTCTCTGGATATGGCCCATTTTAGGTTCGCTCTGATTGCTCCGGTGATTCAGGGTACGTTTCCCGATGCCTCCAAGTTGGCTTACTATCGTCGTGTTACTGAGAAACCTCTTTGCCGACCCGATGGTTCTTTGTTTTCATATAATCCGAGGACGCTGGGTCATTGGGAGACCCAGTACCGTCAAGGCGGGATGGATGCCTTGGTGCCAAGGAACCGCTGTGATAAAGGAGGAAGACGTTCGTTAAGCGATGAGGCGGTAACTGAGGTGATTCGCCTTAAGGAGAAGTTCCCCAGGCTTAACGCGACCCAAATCTATCTGAAACTGGTTGAGGATGCGTTGGTTCCTGCCGACGTTTCTGTCCGCAGTGTTCAAAGGTTTGTTAAGGCAACCGAGCTGACGGTTGGCCGCTCGCCTTCTTTGAAAGACCGAAAGGCTTTTGAGGAGCCTTTCTTTGGGGCGATGTTTCAGGCGGATACCTGTTATATGCCTATGATTTCTGAAGGGGGGAAGTCTCGCCGCGCTTTTCTTCAATTGATTTTGGATGATCATGCCCGTATGATTGTTGGCGCATCCTGTTTCTACCATGATAATGCTTACAATTTTCAGAAGGTTTTTAAGAACGCAGTCGCGACCTATGGTATTCCCACAAAACTTTATGTTGACCACGGCCGTTCCTATAGCAACAACCAACTTAAGTTTATCTGCGCTTCTATCGGAACCCTTTATCTTAATGCGCCGGTGCGGGATGGAGCTGCCAAAGGCAAGTGTGAACGGGCTTTCCGGACTTTGAAGCAACGTTGGCTTTATGGGCTTGATTTCTCTCTGATCAGATCTCTTGACGATTTTAACACCGCTTTAGCGGATTATGTCCGTTCGTACAATACCACTGTGCATTCGGGGATTAACCAAACCCCGATGGATCGCTTTCTGGCTTCAAATGAGCGAATTGGCCGACCGCGATCCCAAGAGTGGCTGGATGAGTGTTTTATGAATCGTGTCTGGCGTAAGGTTCATAATGACGCGACGGTTTCTATCGATTCGGTTTGTTATGATGCGCCTATGCCTTTTATCGGGATGAAGGTTGAGATCCGGTTCTTGCCGGATTCCATGGAGGAAGCCTATATCCTTTATGAGGGTTCTCGCTACCCTCTCCGGCGGACGGATAAGGTTGCCAATTCCCGGACGAAGAGAGAGAATTCTTTGGCGATTGATTATTTCAGACTGAAGGAGGATTCTCATGTTTAACGCGTTTTATGGGCTGGCGTTTAATCCTTTTGATAAGCAGTCTCTTAAGGAGAAGGATTGTTTTCTTTCGGCTGATCACAATCAGATGGTTTCCCGGTTGTCTTATCTGAAGGATGTTCGCGGTATCGGGGTTTTTACGGCTCCTCCCGGGTTTGGGAAATCTTTTGCGCTGCGCTGTTTTGCCAAGTCTCTCAATCCGAATCTGTTCCAGATGGAATATTTGTGTCTGTCAACGATTTCGGTGACAGAGTTCTACAAACAGTTTTGTATGGCTTTGGGTGTGGACACCGATTCCAGCAAAACCATCATGTTCAAAACGATTCAGGATAGGGTCTATTATTTGTTTAAGGAGAAACGACGTCCTTTTGTGTTGGCCATTGATGAGGCTCAGTATTTGAATGCCAGTATTCTCAAGGATTTGAAGATCCTTCTGAATCATGGTTATGATTCGCTGAATTGTTTTACCCTCGTTTTGTGCGGTGAGTCTTATTTGAACGCTATTTTGGAAAAACCGGTTCATGAGGCTCTGCGCCAGCGTATCAGCGTTCACTACAATTTCGGGGGGCTTTCTGATGAGGAGGTTCCCCTTTATATTGCTCACAAGTTGCATGTGGCCGGCGGCGCCGATTCTATTCTGGGCCCGGGTACCGTTGGCGCTATCCATGGCTTTGCCCAGGGGAACCCTCGTTTGATCGATAACCTTATGACGGATGTGTTAACCTTGGGAGCCCAAGCGGACAAGCCTGTTATTGATTCTGAGATTGTTTTGGCGGCAATTAACAATCAGGCTCTGCGGTAGGGCCGCCGCCTGACTGATTCACATTCATATTAAGAAGATTGCGAGGGGTCTTGATGAAAACAGTGCTGCGGAGATTTTTGATATCGAAACGGGAACGCCGAAACCGGCTGCTTAGAATCTCTGTTTGGCTGCTTGAGCGAATATGCGACGCCGAAAATGCCGAGATACTTAGCAATTGGAAGAAGCTTGGGGCCATAGCGGCCACGAACAGTGTTCTTTATCTGAGTGTGGAAGGTGAGTATCTGTCGAATGAACATGCGCTTACCTGCCTTGAATCCGCTCTGAGAGATCTTGAATTTGTTTATTAGGTCTGGCTGATAGCGCCTTGAATCGGGAGAGTCCATTAACATTATGCTTTTCCTGCTGTAAAGGGTAGGGCCTCTGCTGGGAAGCAACCTGAGCGTTACAGTGTGGTTTAAAGGTGAAGAGGGTGTCGGCTCTCGGCAAGCCGCCATCCTTTCTCATTTCTGCTCACCTTGAAAATCTATGCGCAAAATCCTGGGAGTTTGAGGGCAAAGCCCTCATGTTATTCATGAACTTGCCGTATGGCAAGTTTCCATCTGTTTTATGGTGTCGTTTCTGGCTTTTTACTGTGTCGTCTTAATTTTTGTGTGTCGGTTTTATGCTGGTTCATGCTGCTTTTATACTGTCGTTTGGGGTTTGTTTAATTTGTCGCTTCACACAAAGAGAATAGTTATAATCTGTCGTTTTTACAGGAATTAGGGCTTCTGTACCTCGCGTTGATTGCTGATATTCGCTTTGGTTATGATCAGGATTAGAAACAAGCTCAGAATCAGGTAACGGCAACACTTCATCTGTCTCAGGCACAAAAATCAGAGTAGGGCTTGCCGGTTCTGCCAAAGTCTTTGAAAACCTCATCGAATTCATCACGTAAACGCCGCCTATTATAATACCTATTATTGCAATTCCACCAATTACGATGAAAAGAGGGGCTCTCCCGGTTTTTTTGGTTGGGTTCTTCTGTTTTGATCCTTCTCTCTGTCTAATTGACCCGACGACGTTGATAAGACAGCGGGGCTTCCCTCGACCCTTTTTCTCTTCCGCAACCTTATCAATTGTTTGCAGGCTGTTCAACTGGTCTGCCATCGCCGTTGGTGCAATGTGTACTGTGGCATCATTTGCGTCATGCTTTGGGAGCCCTATATTGTTCATAGCCTCCCCAGGATATCCTTTGTTTTCTGCCAAAGATTCTAAAGCTTTGCGCATTTGTGTGGGATTTTCATAACGATCATTCCTAGAATAAGCACAAGCTTTTCGAATAACCGTGTTCAGATTGGACCCCGCTTGCCTGATTTCAGGAATAGCCTCTCCACCCATACGCCGATGCAATGCCTCATCAAGATGGACAGGCAAAATCGGCTGTGGGAAATCTGGCAAAAACGGCGCCCGGTTTCGGTTGAGTAGGACATATAGGACCATACCCAACGAATAGATATCAACGCCGGCACCGTACTCCTCACCCCGAAAGACTTCCGGCGCCATGTATCCATAAGTGCCTTTCTTGGACAACCCAGACAGGGTGCTTTCAATTTTTCTAGCAATGCCAAAGTCACCCAGCTTGTATTCGCCAAATTCAGAAATAAAAATATTAGCCGGCTTGATGTCCCGATGGATGATGTTTTTCTGTGCGCACAACTCCAGCGCCCGGCAGATATGAATACCAAGTGTAAGAACTTCAGGAATCGAAAGGGCGTTCTCTTTAATCCGGCTGGTGAGACTTTTTAAGAGTTCCATTCGCATCAGGATATCCCATCCCGTTTCGTGGGATTCCATAATCATATAGTCATCAAAACTGACTATATTGCTGTTACCTTTGAAAACATTCATCAGGTCTATCTCATAGACAATGTCGCCAATTAGCCCTTGGAAGAAGCCGCGTACAGATGTCTCATCCATTCCCAAGCCTTCTAATCGGTGTCTTTCTGACTTATTTTGAGGTATAGAAATGATCTTGACCGCTGAATAATAAATCTTGTCAAAATCCTGGCGGAAAACCTTATAGACCTTGCCAAAGGATCCTTCTCCTATAAGCGATTCGATCTTCCACGCGCCCCACAAGGGTTCATAGTTTTTTATATTAGACATCGTTTTCTCAAGCAGTCGCTCGATTTCACCCCTTTTGTGGCACCAATGGTACTTCTATCTTATCATCACCATAGTCGTCATAAATGTTCTGATCCCCGGAATTCTAACTCGCTTCATTCATTGTACATTTCCTCAATAGTACTGCCGCCATACCTGTATTCGCCATTCCGACTGACGCCTATCAAACCCCCGCTACCCTTGATCCTAATGATTCCTTTTTGCTCTCTATCACTAAGGTCAATATTCATAATATAGGTAAACTCTGGGTTTGAATAACCCATGGATCTGAAAACCGGAAAGTAGAACGTTAGTGTAACATTGTACGCACCATTTGCCTTTATGCTCTTCAACTCACCACTACCATAGTCGTACTCAAGGCCAAGCGTCCCCGGAAGAAATTCCCGCTGACGGGCATCTCCATAAATAAAGCCTGCAAAGTCAGACTCTTTCAACCAGTATCCCTGAATGCTCTGCCAGATAATTCTTTCAGCTTCGTCATTGGGCAAGGCGGCTATGGCGTCACTTAAATTGACAATTCTGCTTCCTTCAAGGATGATTTCCTTCACAGGTTCTATGAGGAGGACCTCCCCGCACATGTCTTTATTAATGAAATCCCCATTTTTTAAGACAAAGGCATAACTTACACGCTTGGATCCTTTTCTGCCTTCTTGTTCAATCTCGGTGGTGTTAAGATCCAAATTGGCGTCCTTTATTGTTTCTGTCTCAAATTCGATATCTTCAATAAGTTCACACTCCCCCTTAATGATAACATTGAGTGGTTTTTCATTTATTAAGGCTTGCAGGGCTTCCTGCTTTTGTATTTTCTCTGAGGGTTTTTTCACAGGAACAATCTCGACCTCTTCCTCATATGTGACTAAAAAGCTTGACACAGAATTGACTTCCGCGAGATTGAGATAGTGTTCCGCGAGTTCATCAAGAACTTCTTGCGCTTCCCTTTGGCTGGATACTACAATATTCACCTGGTCGTTAATGCTGATGCCATATCCCTTTGGGTTATTTATGAGAAACACGGCAAGACCCACGGCAAGAAGAACCAGGACAGCCCCGAGGGATACGCCAATAACCAAAGGCCCTTTCCTCCTTCTTTCTTTTTGGGTTTGATCCGCCACAGCACCATCAGCAGGAATCGAACCTCTATCGCTCTGTTGCAGACAACTCTCAGTTCGAATTGAAGCCCGGCTGTTCTCTGCCTCCGTTATGGGATTCTCCAAAGTTTCTTCCTGGAGCGGAACACCAGCATCGGTGGATACGCTTGACAGAAGCTGCCAAGTTCCTGACGCGCTCAACTGGTTTTCGTTGATCATTAAGGCTTCCAAGGCGCAGCGCATTTCGCCGGGACTGCCAAACCGCTCCTGACGGTTATAAGCGGCTGCCTTTCGCACGAGAGCATTAAGCTCCGGGCCGATCTGTTTAAGGACGGGCAAAGGCTCGCCACTCATCCTTCTTTGCAGAGCCCCCTCCCATTCGTTAGGCATGATTGGCTGCGGGTAATCAGGCAAGAACGGCAATCGGTTCCCGTTGAGCAGGCTGTACATGACTATGCCCAAGGCGTAGGTATCTACGTCGGCACCGTACCTCTCCCCTCTGAAGACTTCCGGAGCCATCGTCGAATTGGTTCCTTTTTTGGATAAGCCCGACATGCTTCGTTCTATTTGTCGGGCTATGCCAAAATCTCCAAGCTTGTACTCGTTCAATTCGGAAATGAAGATGTTATCCGACTTAATATCGCGATGAACAATATTTTTCTGTGCGCACAATTCCAACGCCCGGCAGATGTGTATGCCAAGCCTGAGAACTTCTGCGGTTGGAAGTGGGTTTTTTTTAGCGATGCTGGCCAGGCTCTCCAGGAGTTCCATGCGGATCAGGATATCCCACAGCGAGCTTTCCTGGTTTGTGGTTCGAGATTCGAGAGACAAGAAAAAATCAGGGTTTTCTACGATTTGGTAATCTTCGAAGCTCACAATGTTGCTGTTTCCTTTGAAAGTGCTGATCAAATCGATTTCGTTGGTAATATCCCTAATAAGGGCTTGATAAAAGTTGCGAATGGATGCTTCATCAAGGCCCTGTATCTCCAGTTGCTGTATTTCCGACTTGTCTTGGGGTATCGATATGATTTTGACAGCCGCAATAAAGGTCTTGCCATACTCTTGCCGCCGGACTTTATAGACTTTCCCGAAAGACCCTTCGCCGATGAATGATTCAACATACCATACTCCCCAAAGAGGTTCGAATTTCTTAATGCCGTCCATTTGCTGCCTCCCAAAATTTATTCAATATTTTCTTGTGTTGCCAAACCAGGTGTATTCGCCATCCCAATTTGAACCTATCACGCCTCCGCTGCCACTAACACCAATCATTTTGTTCTTATCAAAGTCAGTAAGATCAAGTCTTACAATGTATGTTGATTCGGAAAAATTATCTTCAACATTAAAGCTATCGAAATGAATCGTCAGCAACGCCTTGTATTCTCCAGCAGCTCTGGCATCTCGCAACTCACCAAATCCGCCATTCAAACTATCGTTGCATGACAGCTTGGCAATGTGCCGGGCACTATCATCATAAATAAAGCCAATCTCCCTGTTATTATTCGTCCAATAACCTTGAATGAGGTTCCATAGAACTTCTATCGCCTCTTCACTGGGCAAGGCCGCTATAGCATCAGTGAGTTCGACAATTCTGCTTCCTTTAAGAATAACTTCCTTCACTGGTTCTTCTATGATAATCTCCGTCAGCATAATTTGATTAATACAGACTCCGTTTGTTGAGGCAAAACTATAGGTTACATTTCTTAATCCCTTCCTGCCTTCTTGCCTTACCTGTGTGGTATCGAGACTTAGGGTGGCGTCTGTTTTCGTTTCTGTTTCGAAATCGATCTCCTCAGTGACTTCATATTCCCCTTCAAGAATCACCGTAAGGCAATAATTATTGATCAAAGCTTCCAGAGCATCTTGCTTGTTCATAATTTCTGGCTTAGTACTTGATATCTTAACGGATACAACCTCTTCCTCATATCTCACAGAAGATATCACAACTGAATTGGCACCCAACAAACTGGCATAATGTTTCGTCAACGCATCCAGAACTTCACTGACTTCCTTCTTGTTGGCCACGAAAATATCCATTTGCCCATCTATACTGATACCATATACCTTTGGAAAGAAGGCATAAAACGTGATGATACCTACCAGAAAAATCACAACCGTGGCAACAGCAGACAACCCAACACCCAACGCATGTTTTCCCTTTTTGATAGAAGGTTCAGGCAGCTCTGCTCTATTATGAGAAGGCGAGCTTGGCGTTATGTCTCGTGGGATCAGATATTCCTTGCTATGTATAGGTTCACCGTTTTCTGTAACTTCTGTCTGATCATCCGACGTATGGCTCTTCACCTGGGATAATAAACGCAACGTTTCGCTATTCTCCTGTTGCTGTGGTCGGCAGATCTCGCCATGGAGATCAGTTTCTGTCTCAACACTCGTCATAGGGATACAAGATACTTTTTCTTTGTCGGCCTCTAAAGATTCCAAGGTTTTTCGCATATCTGCCGGACAGGCAAACCGCTCTTCGCGGTTAAAAGCGCAAGCTTTCCGTACAAGTGTATCAAGTTCTGAACTTAAGTTTGTAAGAACGGGTATCGGTTCCCCGCTCATACGCCTCTTGATCGCGCCATCCTGATCCCCGGGCAAAATCGGGTGCGGATAATCAGGCAAGAAAGGAAACCGATTGTGATTGAGCAGGCTGTACATGACCATGCCCAGCGCATACGTGTCCACACTGGCCCCATAGCGCTCGCCCTTGAACACTTCCGGGGCCATCGTCGCATAGGTACCCTTCCTAGATAAACCGTGCATAGTCTGTTCTATACGCCGGGCGATACCGAAATCCCCCAACTTATACTCACCAAATTCGGAAATAAAGATGTTATCCGGTTTAATATCCCGGTGAATAACATTCTTTTGTGCGCACAGTTCCAGCGCCCGGCAGATATGTATGCCCAGTTCAATGACTTCAGCGATGGAAAGCGGCTTTTCTTTGATGTAGCCGGCAAGGCTGGTCAAAAGCTCCATACGGATAAGAACGTCCCAACCCAACTGGACGGGTCGAGACTCGATTTGAGAATCCTGGAAAAACTCAGATTTATCAATAATTTGGTGATCCAGAAAGCTGACAACATTGCTGTTGCCTTTGAAAGCGCTCATCAGATCGATTTCATTGGCAATATCTGTGACAAGCCTTTGAAAATACGCGCGTATGGAGACTTCATCCGGATCTTTGCTCTTTAGCCTCTGTAATTCCGAATCGTTTTGAGGAATGGAAATGATTTTAACTGCTGAGTAGTAGGTTTTGCCGTAATCATTCCGATAGACCTTGTAGACTTTGCCAAAAGAACCTTGCCCTATAAATGATTCAACACGCCACGCGCCCCATAGAGGCTCATAACGCAAGAGGGTATGCTCCTTGATATCAACCATCTTGATCTCCTTCCACAATGCACTATGTATGACATAGGATAATTTCACTTGAATGACCCGGTCTTGTGTCGAATATTCTCTATTTAATATATTATCGGATTACCTTCTCCCCCGTCAAGTCGAAACCATAATAAATTATCCTAATCCCGGCGAATCCCGGCTAAAAAACAGGAACCGGAAATTAATAAAAAGCCCCGTTCCAAACAGAACAAGGCTTTATCCTCTTCATAAACTTATCCTAAATAATCTGATCTCACTCCACACGACTCTTTATCTGCCCCAAAATGTCGCTCATCAAATCATTGCGCGCTTCATCCAGCCGCCTAACGCTGACGCACTCATGCACCTGGCTCTTAACACTCTGTCGTACACGCCGTATCTCTTCCAGCACACGAACAAGCTCCGTGCCATGACGACTCTTTAAACCCTGCTCCTCCAGCTTAACCGGATTGCCTTTCCATATCGCCAGGTTCTTCCACGGGAAAACAATCCCAATCACCCGGAAAGGAAAAACCGGATGCAACACAATCTCGATCTTCTGCCCCAAAGATTTGATTTCGCCGAGTATTTCGTGCAGAACTGTGTCTGTTTCCCCTTCATCCTCTATGCAAATGCGGTCATAATTGCGCAAGAACCGCGGCGCGTAATTGGCCCACCCCTCGTTCATCAGTGCGTGGAGGAAACAAAAAGACACTTTATTCTGTTTGATAAAGTCCAGAACACCTCTTATTTCATCGCTGTAAGCTTCTTCCGCCCCTTGCAGATTATAAAAAAAACGCGGGAACTCACTCCTCGCCATCTGTCGCAAAAGCGTCTGGACCAGTCTGGCGCTGCCCTCGTCACGGCTTGACAGATACTCATGAACAAGCAGCCTGTCTCGTTCGCTTTCCAGATCCCGTTGTTTTATTAACAAACTGTCAATCTCCTGCCGTTTCAGCTCCCATTTCGACTTGTGCAGACATTCCCCCAGATCAATCCGCACGCGAAGACCTTCCCGTTCTCTTCTGCAATCAGCCTCATCTTGACCCGCGATCCAATCTTCGGCGCTTTCGCCAAAGCCGTCACAGTCGAACAGACAAATCCTCGCGCCGGGCAGGAATAACCCTGCCAGCGCCTCCGGATCGCGGGCCTGTCTTACATAATCCACATCATGCCGCCTGTCTGACAGCTGAATGCCCATCAACTTGATAAAGGTTGATTTGTCCAACCCGGCGTTTCCCGTAAGTTGATATGTACATAAGCATCCCGCCGTCAAGTCCGGCATTAGAGATATATGACCGCAAGGGGTATACGCTTCCAGGAAGTAATGGCGTACATTTGCGTTGATAGCCATCGCCCATTCCTCCAGTTTGAGTTTTCCTGGTGATATCTTATGCGGCGGCGACGGCAATTGACAATGGACAATGGCCAAGGCTGATATCCTTCAGCCTGTGGACCAATGGGCAATGGGCAATGGACAAGGGACAAGGCTGATATCCTTCTGCCTGTGGGCCAATGGGCAATTGACGGATTAAGTTTGCAGTTTTTCTTTGAGGACTTCGCAGGCTTTTTGCATCTGTCTGTCTGGTTCTTCATCTTCCTTGGGCAACAAGGTCAGTTTCTCCCCTTGTTCCAGTGGGACTTCATAATCAGGTACGACGCCTTTCTTATGAATATCGATTTGGTTGGGGGTCAGATATTTTTCTGTTGTCAACTTCAAACCTGTGCTGGCGTCTAGGTTGAACAGCTTCTGCACGAGGCCTTTGCCAAAAGTTGTGACCCCGACAATTGGCGCGCTGCCATAGTCTTTAACAGCTCCTGTGACAACTTCGGATGAAGAGGCGGAGTGTTGATTGACCAGAAGAACAAAAGGCCTGTCCATGAATTCCGCTGTGGCTGGATAGCTTATTAGCCTGCCGGCGCGGTTGACTGTATGCACAATAGGTCCACGGGGGGTAAGACGACTGGCGATAGAGATCGCCGCGGTAAACTCGCCGCCCAAGTTGTTGCGCAAATCAACAACAATTCCCTTGTATTGCTGTGGGTCAATTTCACTGAGGACTTGGTCGAAATCCGACGCGGTTTGTTTGCTGAAAGTGGTGATTTCAACGACGGCGATATCGGGCTCACCCGGATAAGGCGCCCATTCCACCGAAGGCACGCTGATCGCGGCACGGATGAGTTCACGTTCAAAATGTTCTTTGCCGGCTTCCCGGTACACCCCTATTTTGACTTGTGTTCCGACTTTGCCCTTCAGTTTGGCGATAGCTTCCGCTTGGGTCATGTTCGCTACCGGCTCATCGTCAACCATGACGATCTCGTCCCCGGTTTCTAACCCAGCGCTGTCAGCGGGAGACCCTTTGACAGGTCTGCTGACGATAAGTCTGTCAATATCATCTCCGATATAAATACCGATACCGCCAAACTGACCTTCGATCATCGTATGCAGATTCTGGTTTTCCTGCTCGTTCTGAAACCCGGAATATTCGTCCAGGTTGCCGGACATCCCTTTTATTGCCCCGTCAACAAGTGTGTCCCAAGAAACCGGCTCTAGGTACTCGTTGCGGATAAGTCCAATCACTTTGACCAGACGTCCCATGTGATTGTAATCGACTATGATGAAAAAAGCACCGACGGCTATCAGAATCAGAAAGAACAGAAGCGTTGTGATAAGGGCATGCTTGATGGCTTTCCCCCACTGCAAATCTGACAAGTCACGATCCCTCCCGTGTTGTTTCGTTGTTTAGCATACCCTGTTCCCGAGGCTTTATCTCACGGCACTCAGATTAATGTTATTTCATTTGGCCTCTGTAGTTCATGGGATTAACATGCGCGCCGTTGACACGCACTTCAAAATGCAGATGGTTGCCGGTGCTGCCTCCTGTTGTGCCAACCCGCCCAATTTGTTGCCCGGCAGCAACCGAAGCGCCATCTCCAATAAGACCCGCGGACTGCATGTGTGCATACAACGTTGCCATTCCTTTGCCATGGTCGATAATAATGTAATTACCATATCCTTTAGCATCCCAATATCTTTTTACTTTACCACTTCCTGCGGCCAAAACCGGGCTCCCACCAGGAACACCGGAAATATCAATTCCTGTATGCATTTTATATACCTTTTGTATGGGGTGAAGTCTCATGCCATAACCACTGGTAATAACCCATCCACCAGTCTTGATTGGCCAAGTTGTGAGTGTGCCGTTTCCCGTTACCTGTCCGCTCTGCTGATTTGCATTCTGCATTTTGTTGATTTCATCTTCAATATATTGAGCGGACTTCTCTAGCGCGTCTAATTCCTTGATCAGTTGTTCTTCATTCTTCTTATACTGCGCTAGAGAAGCTTGCAAGTCACTGTTTTTTAAATCAAGCTGTTTTTTTGCTCGCTCAGCATCTTCTTTCATAGCCTGAGCGGCCTCCATCTGAACGGTAAGCTTCGCTTGCTCTTCTTCCAGTTCCTTCTGACGATTTTGGAGATCGTCAAGCAAATCCTTGTCCTTATCATCAAGACACTTCAAATACTCCACACGGGAAAGCAAATCAGAAAAACTCGTCGCCTGCAGCAGCATACTGAGTGTACTTGTCTTTCCTTCCTCATATGTGGCGCGCGCGCGCGTGCGCATAATGGCTTGTCGTTCAGCAACTTCAGCTTGCTTTAGTTCTACACGCATTTGAGCCTCGGAAACTTTAGCCACAGCCTCGTCATAGGCTTTCTCTTTAGCCGTGACCTGTTTCTCGCTCTCCTGAATCTCAAGCCTTAATTCGTCAATTTCGTCTTGCGTCCCGGCAATTTGCTTCTTAAGCGCAGTCAATTGCCCGGATGTATCCGTTATATTGCTTTGTTTATCCCGCAGCTGCTTATTCAAATCATCCACGGAAGCCGCCTGTAACGGCTGCGCCAAACCCGCAACCAGCAGTCCCGCCATTACCAGAACCATAACACAAGGTATCCGCCATCTTGGCAAAGTCTGAACGTTCATTCTCCTTCTCCTTTCTATCCCTAAGACCCCTTACAACACATTCTTCAAAAAGGCTGCTAATTTTATAAAGAACAGTATCCTCACCCCTAAAGCTTCAAAAACCGTCTCATCGAAACCATACTGGCGGAAGCCCCAATCAGGACGCCTCCGGCCAACATAATAACCAGAACCATCATCAAGACCTGACTTTCTACCACAATCGGCAAGAAACTCATCTCCCTCTCAACGAACTGGGTAAACACCGAATACCCTGATCCGACAACAATAACGGCAATAATGGCGCCGACGCTGCCGACCAACGTACCTTCAACGAAGAAAGGCCCACGAATAAAAGCGTTGCTGGCCCCAACCAACCGCATAATCTGGATCTCTTTCTCCCTGGAAAACACATTGGCACGAATGTTGAGCGTAATCAGCACAAAGGCGGCCAAAGCGAAAACTGCAACCACAAGAACCCCAATCCGTCGCAACAACTTGGTCAGACCCAGGATTTTCTCTAGCACGCCCTGCCCGTAATCCGCTCTATAGACTTCTTGGATGCCCTCAATCTCATGCGCAGTTTCGACCACGCGGCTTTTGTCCGTAACCTCAACCACAAGCCGGTAGGGGAGCGGATTACTGTCATAATCCTTCATGACTTCCTCAACACTCTTATTGCGTTCCTGAGCAACCATTTTCAACCCTTCTTGTGGACTGACAACGCTTACGTCGGTCACATGCGCCATCGCGCGAATCTTCCGTTCAACCTCCGCAATCACGCTGTCGTCTATCTGAACCCCTTCTTCCCCAACATAAGCCGAAATCTGTACCTGAGACTCAATACTCGCAGCCACGTTACCGGTAAGATCCAGCACAATCAGCGCAAATCCCAAAATAGCCAGCGAAATCATCATCGTCATAATTGAGGCTACGCTAAGCCAAAAATTTCGCGCCAAAGATCTTAACGCTTGCTTAATAACATAAATCATGAAACATCCCCCATTCGAGGTTCGAGGTTCGAGGTTCGTGGATCGTGGTCGTGGTTCGAGATTCAAAGTACAAAGTCAGACAATCCTCTGCTTCCCTCATTGTCCATTGTCAATTGTCCATTGTCCATTGTCAAATCCCCCACTTAGCCAAAAGCGTGTGCCGCCCGGTATCCTCAACGATTTCCCCGCCTTCGACACGGACGACCCTCTTGTTCAGGTTCTCCACAATATGCATGGCGTGGGTCGACATAACAATGGTTGTCCCCAACTCATTGAATTTGCACAACAGGTCGGCAATACCCCAAGCGGTATCCACATCAAGGTTGCCGGTGGGCTCGTCCGCCAAAAGCAGTTCCGGGCTGTTGATCATCGCCCGGGCCACACAGACCCGCTGCTGTTCCCCTCCGGAAAGTTCGTCCGGAAAAGCCTTGTGCTTGGATGCGAGCCCCACAAGATCGAGCATTTGCATGGTTCTGGTGCGAATCTTTTTCGTCGGCTGTCCCAAAACACGCTGGGCAAAAGCAACGTTCTCAAAAACCGTTTGATTGGGCAGCAATTTGAAATCCTGAAAAATGACCCCCATCTTGCGGCGCATATAAGGGACCTGGCGGTTTTTCAGCCGAACAACATCAACACCGTTGATGAGCACCTTGCCCCGGGTCGCCAGCTCCTCCCGAAAGAGCAGCTTGATCAGCGTTGACTTGCCAGCCCCGCTGGATCCCACGAGAAAAACAAAATCGTTCTTAGGCACCTCAAGGTTGATGCGCGTCAGCGCCTTTGAGCCGTTGGGATACACTTTCGACACATTGCGCAATTGAATCATGACGTTCTCCTTACAGCGGCCACTTGGACAGCGGCCCGTACAATCTCCCCGGCGGTTAAAGCGTAATGCTCCATTAATTCCGCGGGGTTCCCCGATTGTCCAAAACAATCCTTGATGCCCACAAAAGCCATCGGCACAGGATAGTTCTCGCACAAAACCTCCGCTACAGCGCTGCCCAACCCGCCGACGACGCTGTGTTCCTCTGCGGTGACAACGCAACCGCTCTCTCTGGCCGCCATAATGATGGTTTCTTTATCCAGCGGTTTCACCGAAGAGCAGTTGATCACCATAGCTTCCAGGCCTTCACCTTTGAGTTGTTTCGCCGCCTCCAGACATTGAACCACCATGGATCCCGCGGCGATCAACGTCACCCCGGCCGGCCCTTCGGGAGGGCGGCGGACAATCTTGGCCCGGCCGATGACAAACGTGTACCCGTCGTCAAAAATCGTCGGCACAGGACTGCGCCCCATCCGGATATAAACAGGCCCGTCCCAGGCCGCGGCCGCGTAAACCATCTGGCTGACCTCCAGGGCGTCCGCCGGCACAAGGACGCACATGTTGGGCAAAGCGCGCATCAGGGCAACATCCTCAATGGCTTGATGGGAGGCGCCGTCTTCGCCCACATCAATGCCGGCATGGGAGGCAGCGATCTTAACATTGAGCTGGGGGCACGCCACAGAATTGCGAATCTGTTCAAAAGCGCGTCCCGTGGCAAAAACAGCGAAAGTGCTGGCAAAAGGAATCTTGCCGCAGGCGGCCAACCCCGCCGCCATCCCAATCATATTCTGTTCGGCCACCCCGGCGTTGAAGAATCTTTCCGGAAAAGCCCGGGCAAACTTGGATGATTTGGTAGACCCGGACAAATCGGCGTCCAGCGCCACCACGTCGGCATTGTCCTTACCCAATTCAACCAGCGTCAAGCCGTAAATCTCCCGCAAAGCTATTTTTTTGCCTTTTGGCGGCATACGTTCGGTCAGATTAGTCATAGGACAAATCTCCTTTCGGATCCGCCAGTTCTTTCAGGGCTTTGTCAGCCAACTCCCGGTTGGGCGCCACACCGTGCCATTCCGCTTTATTCTCCATAAACGACACCCCTTTGCCTTTCACGGTACGCGCGATCACGACACCGGGCCGGCCCCGCTGCTGACGCAAACCGCTCAAAGCCTGGGTCAGAGACGCAAAATCATGCCCGTCCGCCAGTTCCACATGCCAGCCAAAAGCGCTCCATTTGTCCGAAAGAGGCGCGGAATTCATCACGGTCGCGGTGGGTCCGTCGATCTGCAAACCGTTGCTGTCAACAACAGCCACCAGATTATCCAACTTATAATGAGCCGCGGCCATCGCCGCTTCCCAGACCATGCCCTCATTAATCTCGCCGTCGCCGAGCAACGTATAGACGCGGAAGGTTTTGCCGTCGGTTTTGCCGGCCAGGGCCATACCCACCGCCACAGACAAACCCTGCCCCAACGATCCGGTCGTCATATCAACCCCCGAAAGCCTGATCATATCCGGATGGCCTTGCAAATTGGACCCTAGCCGGCGCAACGTTGTCAGGTCATCAACAGAAAAGAACCCTCGATGGGCCAAAGCCGCGTACAGCGCCGGCGCCGCGTGCCCTTTGCTCAACACAAAGCGGTCGCGGTCGGGCCAGTCGGGATTCAAAGGATCAAGACGCATCTCGTGGAAGTACAGCGCGACAAGAATATCCGCCGCGGACAGACTCCCGCCTGGGTGACCTGACTGAGCCGCCGTCAGCATTTCAATAACATCTCGCCGGAGGTTCCGGGCGACTTTTTCCAAATCTTTCAATGTCTCTTTTCCAGCCATGATCTCCCCTACTCGGTATTCGGTATTCGGTACGTGGTATTCAGTATTCAGTATTCAGTATTCAGTATTCAGTATTCAGTATTCGGTACGCGGCATTCGGCATTCGGCTCCCGGTGTTCGGTATTCGGCTCCCGGTGTCCCTCTCCCCATTGTCCATTGTCCATTGTCCATTGTCCATTGCCATCGTCCATTGCCCTTGTCCATTGCATTAACTGTCCACTGTCAATTGCCACTGCAGGTAGGCGCTGATAAACAAATCAATCTTCCCATCCATAACCGCGCCCACGTTGCCTGTCTCCACATTGGTACGATGATCCTTAACCAGGCTGTAAGGCTGAAAAACATAGGAGCGAATCTGGCTACCCCAAGCGATGTCGCTCTGGGCGCCACGGATCTCGAAAAGCTCCTCTTCCTGCTGCTTGCGTTTCAATTCAAGCAAGCGGGCCATCAGAATGCGCATAGCGGCGGCTTTGTTCTGAATCTGAGATCGTTCGTTCTGACACTGGACGACGATTCCCGAAGGCAGATGCGTGATGCGCACGGCGGAATCGGTTTTGTTAACATGCTGACCGCCGGCGCCGCCCGAACGGTAGGTATCGATCTTAAGATCCTCGCTGTCGACAGGAATCTCCGCGTCGCTTTCGACTTCAGGAATAACATCCACCGAAGCGAAGGAAGTATGGCGCCGGCTCGACGCATCAAAAGGCGAAATACGCACCAGGCGGTGAACCCCTTTTTCCGCTTTAGCGTAACCGTAAGCGTTGGGCCCCTGCAGCGAGATGGTAACGCTCTTGACGCCGGCTTCATCCCCAGCCAGAAGATCGAGCACCTCCACCTTGAAACCCCTTTCCTCGCCCCAACGCTGATACATTCGAAACAACATCTGCACCCAATCTTGAGCCTCTGTGCCCCCCGCGCCGGAATGCAGCGTCAGAATGGCATTGTTGTCGTCATAAGGCCCGTTCAAAAGAAGATCCAGTTCCAGCCGGGCAAATTCCTCCTGCAAACTTTTCACAGCCTGCGCCACTTCTTCCTCAATGCCCGCGGCCTCTTCGGGCTGAGATCCTTCAGCTTCCATGCCGATTTCCCACATCACGCCCACATCCTCAACGGCTTCGGACAAGCGCTCAAAGAGCTCAATCTTGTCTTTATGCCCCGAGAGTTCCTGCATAACACCCTGAGCCGCCTGGGGGTCGTCCCAAAAACCGGGATCATTCAAACGTTCTTCAAGGCTTTCCCTAAGTTTCTCACGTCCAGGGACGTCAAAGGGAAACCCTCAAATCTGCAAGGCTGTTCTTAAGGACTTCGATCTCACGTTTCCATTCGGCAAGCACTTTCATCACTTCCTTCTAAAAAATAAGAACCCGTCAGACAGCTATCAATCGTTTCCCGTTTCCATTTCCCATTTCCCGTTTCCCGTTTCCTGTTCCCCGTTTCCCGTTTCCCATTTCCCATTTCCTGTTCCCCATTGTCCATTGTCCATTGTCCATTGTCCATTGTCTTGTCAACTGTCTCCGCAACACTTCTTATACTTCTTTCCGCTGCCACAGGGGCAGGGATCGTTGCGCCCAATCTGTTCGCCGACGCGGCGGGGTTGTCTGGCCGACGCGCCTTCGTTGTAAAGGTTCTCGGTAACATTGGTTGGTTTCTCCGGCACCGCCTCGGCTGCCCGGGGCGTTACCCGCATAATATAGGTAACGACTTCCTCCTGAATCGAGGCGATCATATTCTGAAACATATCGTAGGCCTCGTTGCGGTATTCCACAAGAGGATCGCGCTGTCCGTAAGCTCTAAGCCCGATTCCTTCCCGCAGCATATCCATGGCGTCCAGGTGGTCTTTCCAATGGTTATCAACAATCTGGAGCATGACAGCCCGTTCGATGCCGCGCATGAGTTCGGCGCCAAAGGCCTCTTCCCGGGCGTTGTAAAGTTCCGTGGCTCGGTCAAGCAGGAAATCAACGATATCGTCCTTAGGGAGGTTAACCAGATCCTCCCGGGTTAGGCTATGACCGGGTAAAAACAATTTTTCCGCGAACCCCAAAAAACTGTCCAAGTCCCATGCCTCAGGATAGGGGCTCTCGGCGGCCTGCCTCTCCACCGCTTCTTCAATAAGTGTTTCGATCATTCCCAATATATGGTCCTTAAGGTTGTCCTGATGCAGCACTTCCCGGCGTTGGCCATAAATAACCTCCCGCTGTTTGTTCATAACGTCATCGTAGTTGAGAACGTTTTTGCGGATTTCATAGTTGCGATTCTCAACACGCTTCTGGGCGGTCTCAATACTGCGGCTGAGCATTTTGGACTCAATACTCATATCTTCGTCCATACCGAACCTGTCCATAATGCCGCCGAGGTTTTCGCCGAAAAGGCGCATAAGATCATCTTCCATAGAGATATAGAACTGGGACGAGCCCGGGTCACCCTGGCGGCCGGCGCGCCCGCGCAGCTGGTTGTCAATGCGCCTGGATTCATGGCGCTCCGTGCCGATAATATGCAGTCCCCCCAGCTCCTGGATCCCTGGGCCCAAAACAATATCGGTGCCGCGTCCGGCCATGTTGGTGGCGATGGTCACCATGTTGGGCTGACCGGCTTGGGTCACAATCTCGGCTTCCTTCTCATGGAATTTGGCGTTCAAAACCTGATGAGGCACGCCGGTTTTTTTAAGCAATTTGCTTAAATACTCGGATTTTTCAATGGATATTGTGCCTACAAGCACCGGTTGGCCTGTGGCGTGACGCTCTTTAATGGCCTCAACAACGGCGGCGAACTTGCCGGCTTCCGTGCGGAACACGGCGTCGGGCATATCATCTCTGACCATAGGTTTGTTCGTAGGGATGTCCACCACATCAAGACGGTAAATATTAATAAATTCCGGTTCTTCTGTCATCGCCGTACCGGTCATACCGGCCAATTTGGTATACATGCGGAAGTAGTTCTGAAAGGTAATAGTGGCCAGGGTCTGGCTCTCCCGTTCGATTTTGACGTTTTCCTTGGCTTCAATAGCCTGATGCAGCCCCTCGCTGTAACGTCTGCCGAACATAAGGCGCCCGGTAAACTCATCGACAATAATAATTTCGCCATCTTTGACAACATAGTCCCGGTCTTTGCGGAAAAGGGTATGGGCCTTAAGGGCCTGATTGACATGATGGGCCACTTCGTTGTGGAGATCGTCATAAAGATTGTCGAGCCCCATCCAGCGCTCCACATTGGCCGCACCTTGCTCTGTCAGCACCACCACCCGATCCTTTTCGTTGACGGTATAGTCGGCCTCCGGTTTTAAGCGCGGCATGATTTTGGCCACGCGCACATAGAGATCGGTGGGTTTGTCGGCCTGACCGGAAATAATGAGAGGCGTGCGCGCCTCGTCAACCAAGATGGAATCAACCTCGTCAACAATAGCGTAATTAAGGGGTCTCTGCACCAAGAGTTCCATAGAAGAGGACATGTTATCGCGCAGATAGTCGAACCCGAATTCATTGTTGGTGCCATATGTTATGTCAGCCCCATAGCTTTCTTTTCGTTCATCGTGATCAAGACCATGGACAATCAGGCCCACCGTCATCCCCAGAGCCTTATAGATCTGCCCCATCCACTCCGAGTCACGCCTGGCCAGATAGTCGTTAACCGTAATAACATGAACGCCCAGGGATGTTAGCGCGTTGAGATAGCAGGGCAGCGTCGCCACCAAGGTTTTGCCTTCCCCTGTTTTCATCTCGGCGATGCGCCCGTCATGAAGCACCATGCCGCCAATCATCTGCACGTCATAATGACGCTGGCCCAGCACGCGCCAAGCCGTTTCCCTAACCACGGCAAAAGCCTCCGGCAGAAGCTCGTCCAAGGTACTACCCTGATCCAGCCGTTGGCGGAACTCCACCGTTTTTCCCCGCAACTCCTCGTCTGTCAACTTTTGCATCGCGGGTTCAAGGGCGTTGATCTGGTCAACGCGTTTGCTATATTTTTTGACCTCCCGGACATTTCCGTCAATAATTGTTTTGAGCAAACCCATGTATTTGCCGCCTTTCCTGTTTTCCCAACTGTGGAGCGCCCCAGGCATCCCGCCCCAAATATGAGGTGCGCTCCCCCCTTTTCTCTGATTGTACTATAATACCATTTATATCCTAAATGTTCAATAGAAACGGCCTGTTTCCTTGAAAAAGGGAAACAGGCCGTCAAATTTCCAGCAATTAAGTTAATGAAGTCAGCGTTCCCGGGTTACCCCTCAGGTTCCAAAAGCCCGTAATTGCCGTCGTTACGGCCGTAAACAACATTCATCTGACCGGACTCGGCGTTAACGAACATATAGAAACTATGTCCAATCATATTCATCTGCATCACAGCCTCATCAACCGTCATCGGTTTGGCGAGAATTTTCTTCACCCGCACGACATTGTCGCGCTCCACCGCCTCATCCCCAGCCGCGTCAGCGCTCATCGCGGCCGCCGCAGCTGTATCGGCACCATTGGCGGTGCTGGGCACACTGCCTTCGGGCAGGATTTCCATATCACGCAGACTCTCTCGTCTTTTTTCGAATCTCTTGCGGTACTTTTTGATCTGCTTCTCCAGCTTCTCCACCACAAGATCCACCGACGAATACATATCAAGGGTCTCCTCTTCCCCTCTCAGCAGATAGCCGTTCAGCAAAGTCGTAATCTCGACTCTTTGGCGCCCTTTTTCCACCGTCAGAGTAACCTGCACATCGGAAAAGTCATAGGGATACTTTTCCAATTTTTTTACCCGTTTTGTGACATAATCTTTCAGCGCGTCGGTCATTTTGAACTGTCTGCTTCGTACAACAATATTCATCGGCCTTACCCCTCTCAACAGATATAAATTCCAAGCGGTATAATTGAGAAAACCCTTCCACGGTCGGTTCTCAGTTATACACCCGCCATCATTCATTTCCTCTTCTAGTAGAAAAACCCTTCTTTTTTGCCACTGCACACCAAATTATTTGAGTCAAAAGCATCTCATCAGCACATACACTCCTTATTCATAAAAGCTGTCCAACCAAATCAAAAATACTCGACTTATGCACAGGCACCTGTGGATAATGTGAATAACTTTTTCATTTTGGCTTCATTCGTCATAATAGGCTGTGCATAAGTCTGTGGGAATTCGACCTATTTGCCGTAAGTTATCGCGGATTCTTTTTCTTTCTATTTTTCTTGCGACTTTAGTCCCGCGCGATCAATGGACAATAGGCAATGGACAATGGACAATGGACAATGGACAATGAGGAACCCTTACTGTTGATTGTACCCAGGATCTGCGTGTTTCATTGCGTTTCAGAGCACGAGACAGCAAGACATGATGGGACAATAATAGGCGACGCGCCAAACATTAACCGCTTGATCTCACAATTGTCCATTGTCCATTGTCCATTGGCTATTGTCCATTGTCCATTGTCCATTGTCCATTGCCAATTGCCGCTCCGCCTAAGCAAAATCCATACACCTCCCGCGCGCCCCCGGCCCTTAGTGTTCGCGCCCCCTGTTCCAGCGTCGCCCCTGTGGTGGTTACATCATCAATAAGCCAGCACACACGCCCCCGCAGCTTCTCGCCGTTCCTGTATTCCGGATTGAGACTGATTGCCTTAGCCAGGTTCTGCAACCGGGCTCGCCGATCCAGACCCATTTGGGAGACGTTTTGCGCTTCGCGCCGCAGCAGCGGAAGGTAGGATACCGTGAGACGCCACGCCAGCAGCGAGGCAAGCACTTCCGCTTGATTAAAGCCCCGCTCACGTATTTTTTCCAAATGCATCGGCGCGGCGGTAATGATGTCGGGAACCGGCAAATGCCGGCTCGCCCAGCGGCAGGCTTCTTCAGCCACCAGCGTCAGCAGTTGTGGGTTGCGGCGGTACTTTACCGTATGGATAAAATCACGCCATCCTCCCTGAAATCGCCCCAAAACCGTTACCCGCGCCAAACTTTGCGGACCCCGGCCCTCCCGGCAGTCATGACAGATGTCTTCCGTCCGGCACGCCTCTTCCGCGCGATCAAGCTTGGCTTGAAGCATAATTTTGCCGCAGCAGCGGCAGCGCGCCGCCGCAGGCAAAAAATAAACCTCACGGCAGACCTGGCATACCGGGCCTTCCCCCTCATGACAGATTACGCATACGGGCTGGTCTTCATACCATAGTGTTGCCATAACATCGCCAATTGTATCCACGAATTTCGCCACAATACGCCAATCCCTCCACAAAAACTTCCTTTACTGCCCAAAAATATTTTAAGTTTTCTCAAAATTTTAGACAATTCTTCCTTTGCGTTATCCATCAATCAAGTTAAGCTGCCGGGCCAGGGCGTTCTGTTCCTCAATCCAGCCCTTCGCCCCACCCATAGCCTTGGAGCACCGCCCGGCCAGAAAAACAACCTCACCATCAGGATTCTCACGCCTGCGGCCGGCCCTTCCGGCCATTTGGACCAAGGCGCGCTCATCAAACAACGGATGGTCGGCCCAAACGACAATCACCTGAACCTTGTCCAATGTGATACCGCGCTCAAGAATGGTCGTTGTGACAAAAACATCAAAAGCCCCGGCTCTGAGCGCCTCAACCTTCGCCATACGTTCCGGATCACTGCTCCAGCTGCCACCAATGCGACGGCCCGGCAAAAGCGGCTCCAGCCAACCCATCCACAACATCACGTCGGCCACCCGCGGCACAAAAAACAAGACTAACCCTTTTTCAGCGAGCCGTTCCAACACCGGATTAAGGAACGCAGACAAAGAGGGCAAGGGCGTCACTGCCGCCGGCGAACTTCGGCCCCTGGGATTCTGTGCCAGGGGACTTCGAACCAGCGCATTCGTCTCCTCCCATGCCGGCAAGGGACATTTTTGCCAAACGGGTACAGGCAGGGGCTTCCTATGAAACCGAGCCGGCAGGTGCACAAGACCGCATCGGCCGGCCCGAATAACGCGAAGGATTTCCGGATGGGGCGTCGCCGTGAGGCAAACCATCCGCCCGCCCGGTCGCAGCGCTTGATCCAGCGCCCGGCGCAAAAAATCCTCGGCGGTAAAGGGAAACGCGTCCAGCTCATCCAGCACAATCAAATCAAAAGCCCGATAAAATCGCGCGACTTGATGCGTCGTAGCCGCCACGAGCCGGCCGCTCCCAAAACGCTCTGCCGACGCCCCTGACAACACCGCTTTTTCGATACGCGGAAACGCCGCTTCCAGCCTGGGCACAATATCATTGATGACATCTCGACGCGGCGCGGCAAACAGCACCCGCTTCCCCTCCCGCAGCGCCCGCGCGATGCGGGAGAAACAAACCTCCGTTTTCCCGGCGCCGCAAGCCGCCCAAACCAGCACACGCTCTCCTATAAAGCCATCCACCTCACGTGACGCCCTCTCCTGAGCCTGCGATAAGGCGAAAGGCATGGCAAGAACATCCTCACCGTTCTCTCCCTCTGCCCCGCCGGCCGGCGGCGCATCCTCCGGCGAAACGCCCTCTCGACTACGCCAAAGGACACTGAGGGAGCTCACCGCCCCTAAAGCCGCGCACTCTTTGCAGGTGTAACCCCGTCCGTAATAACCCGGCCATTCTTCTAGACCGCTGCCGCGGCAACCGCAGCGGCGGCAAACCATACCCCATCCACCCCATCCACCCCATCCGCCCCCCACAGCCGCCAGCCAAACCCCCCTGCCCGCCTCAGTCTCACACTGCAAAAACCGCCAAACCTCAATTTCCGGGCAGCCGCACTCCCGCGCCAGTCTCAGCACCTCGGCGTCGGCTATTTGCCGGCCGCGGATGGAGCCGCGGATGGAGCGGCAGATGGGTAGATGAGAAGCGGGAAGCGGGAGGGAGGAAGGGAACTCCTCAGAGCCATACCGCTCCCGAACCCTTCCGTCATGAATCTCGAACCGCGACGCCCTCTCCCATCTCCATCCCCTCCTGCCTCCTGCCTCCAATCTCCCGCCCTCCAGCCCGTCTCCCAGCCCGTCTCCCAGACCGCCTCCCAGACCGCCTCCTAATAAGCGCCTCAGTCGGGCATCAATTCTCTTGGGCGACGCATAACCACCTTGTTTGTGAATTCCCTCCAGAAAAATATAGGGCAACGCCGGCGCTAAACACCAAAGAGATCCTTCATTTTGTGTCTTTTGCCCCCCCGAACAAGCAAGCCGGGATCCCTGGCCGCTTTTGTTATCGTTAACATCAAACACTATGCTTGGCATCGAAAAAGTTTTGCCTGTTTTTTCATCCCAGAAAAGCCGAAATAACATAAGAGGTTCCTCTTTTTTATGTATTTATCTTCTAGTAAAACGTTCGCCAAACCGGCAATTAATTCCTTCTCATCCTTATCCTAATCTTTGCGTGTTATTATTTGAGGACCAGGATTATGTTATAAATTGCCGGGGACAAACATAAATTGAGTAGACATTTTATTCACAATGCTATATAACAATTATAAGAAGAACTTTATTCTATAATGACGCTGTGAGGTGTTCCGCGTTATCCTGATTCAACTAACCAAATAAGTGAAGATTTCTGGTCTGTTTGGGATCATTCCGCCCAAAGGATCTTGGAAGGGGGGCATCCATATGGGACTTGGTTTGAGCATCTGGTTTCCTGTCAATCACAGCGACGGAACCGGCAAGGAATATTATCAAGAATATTTTGCCAAGATTTCTTCCGTCATCCCCAATTGGCAGACCAGCTGTTATTTTAACGACGACGGATTTCGCCTCAGACTTGTTCCCTTTGAAGAAGAAGTCTGCGGAACCTGGGAGTCCGATCAGCTCCGTATCTACGCCAAAACCAACAGCGCCGGCCCGGGGTACCACGCCTATCTGGTTGACATTCTGGACAGACTTGGCGTCTCCCCCACAAAGATCGAAGATGAGACGGGCTATTACACGAACCTTGATTTTGGCTTGCTTCAGAACGCCATGACCCAATGGCTGCGCCATGTCAGCGGGCAGGTTGTGCAATTGAGCGCTTCGGGTCAATACAGCAATATTGCCATATCCCTTACCTCAAACAATGTCCCCGATACCCCCGGGCATCTCACTTGCTGCCCCCTCGGATATTATGAAACGGCTTTTTTTGCCGGAGCCCACGCCGGCGACCCCCGCGGAACGGACTTCTTTATTTGGTGGAACAAAGAACGGGACGCCTCTTTCTACAAAAACACCGCGCTGAACCTGCTCTGGTGCGAAGTCAACTGGCTGCCTCCGGAAACCGATCAGGAAAAGGAAACCGTCGCGGCCGCCCTTGCTTGTCTGGCTCAGGCCTACGCCCTTCAGCCCGACGGGGAATTGCCCGCCGCTTCTTGGCTTGAGCTCGCCCGGCTGGCGGGAGACGCCGCGCTGGTTCGGGAGTTACACAGTCGCTATGGCGACACAGTGGAAACCAACCAACCCGCCGTAGGGTATAACCACGGCCAAATAAGCCATTACATCTGCGGCTGGAGAGCAACCTTCAGCGGTAAAATGCATTTTGACTGCGAGGAAGGCGGTCTGGTCTGGTGGGACGACAGCAGAACCATACGGGCCCACTCTCTCTCGGTGGAATGGCAAGAGGGAACGCCCAAAAGCAGCACTTCGCTATTGCGATCTGCCCTCGGTGATAAAGACTGCGAGCCTTTTTCTTTGCGCAACAGTGCTATCGCCGCCTGCGTTCAGCACAAGCTGACGAAAAAAGAAGATGGCGAGCCGCTGCACCAAACCGCCCTGACCGCGGCCCACGGCGACGAGCTCTTATTTCTTGTTCTGTACTATAAGGATCCGGCGGATCGTGACTGGGCTCTAGGTATATGTAACACGGTGACGCGCTAGGCGGTCGTGTTTGAGGACCATTATTCTTATGACAAAGCAGCCTACCAGTCAAGAGGATCAATGCCGGCGCCCGATTCAAGGTCAAAGCGGCTGGGAACATTGAAAGTAACATAAGTTTGTCCACTATAGCGGTGAACACGAATGAACGGAGGCGGCGCTGACATGCCCTCCGGCGGATCGGCGTGCAGACAGGAAGGATCGTAGCCGGCGGCGGCAAGAGGCAGGTAGCCGAACCGCTCTTCGCGGGCAACGACGCCTTCGCTGAGCCGGCTCAGGTCAAGAAGCTGCACCTTCCAAGAGTCGTCGTCACCCCACAGGCAGCCCCAGACAAAACCAATGTCGCCGTTGGGCCACTCTTCGTCGGGTCCCCAGTATTGACTTCCTGGAATGATGGTTCCGTCATGCACGTCCCACCAGTCCGGAACATAGAAGCCCGCAGGACAGAAACCCTCGTGAGGTTCCTCAGCAACGACCTCCCCCGAAACAAGGTCGAGGACGGTTGTCATCGTGTAGTCCGTAGATATCAACGCAAGGTCGTGCCCATTTTGACGGAAGGGTTCGAAGGTTCCATACATATTCGAATAATTACGACGGTAGGAGCAGATCGGCTTGGGTTCTCCCCTGCGAAAAACGGACACGTTGAGGCCCCCCCAGGTCCATGTGTTCGCGGCGCTTATACTTCCGGATTCGACGAAATAACGATCCCGCGGCTTGGGTGTTGCGGGAATCTCGAAATCGGTACTAACCTCAAAAGGTTTCAGCACAAATCCTCGGTTATGATATTGTTCCGCCCAGTTTTTTTCATGCATTACGCGGGCGCGCAGGGCCTCAATCTTGGCCTCAGCCTCACCACGCTGGCGGTATGCGCCAAAGAAAGTATCCTCAGCGCGTCCTTCCTGCCTTCCATACACCCTATAAACGATATCGCCCCGCATATTAATCCCCTTAATATATCGATATTCCCTCTACGCCAGCTTAGTCGCCAAACGCCGGGCAATCTCATCCAAAAACGCCGCCGAAGTCATCGACTGAGGCACAACATCAGCCCCCTCAACCAGCCCAACCAAATCCTGGGTCATCATGCCGGCGTTCAAAGTCTCCAGGGAAACCGCTTCTAAAGCGTCCCCAAAGTCCATCAGATCCCGGTTGCCATCCCGCTCCCCCCGCTCGCGCAGAGCGCCGCTCCAGGCGAAAATGGTGGCAATGGGGTTCGTCGATGTCTGTTCCCCTTTAAGATGGCGGTAATAATGCCTCGTCACGGTACCGTGGGCCGCCTCATACTCCACAGGGCCGTCGGGAGAAACCAGCACGGACGTCATCATGGCCAGTGAGCCAAAAGCCGTGGAGATCATGTCGCTCATAACGTCGCCGTCATAGTTTTTGCAGGCCCAGACGAATCCCCCCTTGGACCGGATCACCCTGGCCACCGCATCGTCAATCAATGTATAGAAATACTCCAGCCCCAAAGCGTCCATCTGTTCCTTGTAATTGACGGACTCCTGTTCAAAAACCTCTTTGAAGTATCCGTCATAGGTCTTAGAAATGGTATCCTTTGTGCTGAACCAAAGATCCTGTTTCGTCGCGATGGCGTACCGGAAGCAAGACCGAGCAAAAGCGCGGATAGACCGCTCCGTATTGTGAACCCCTTGCAAAATAACCGCTCCAAAGGCCTCAGCGGCGCCCGACACCTCAGAAGCGCCCCCATCGCCAGACCCCGCGCCTTCAGGCGTCTCAAAGATCACCTGCCGCTGCGCCACGCCGTCTCTGCCCTCAAAAGCAAGATACGCCGTGCCCGCCCCCTCCAGTTTCAATTCCACGCCCTTGTACACGTCGCCGTAGGCGTGGCGGGCGATGGTGATAGGCGCTTCCCACGTCTTCACAACCGGCTTGATGATATCAATCGTAATCGGCACGCGAAAAACAGTCCCATCAAGAATAGAACGAATCGTCCCGTTAGGACTGAGCCACATCTTTTTAAGCTGAGGATATTCCACCATACGCTGAGCGTTGGGGGTAATAGTCGCGCACTTGACCGCCACACCGTATTTTTTTGTCGCGTTGGCCGCGTCCACAGTAATTTGGTCGTCCGTATCATTGCGGCTGATCAGCCCCAAATCATAATATGCTGTCTGCAAATCAACATGAGGCAGAATCAATTTATCTTTGATCATCTGCCACAGAATCCGGGTCATCTCGTCCCCGTCCATCTCCACAAGGGGCGTCGTCATTTTAATTCTTTCCATAAGTATGACCTCCTGGTATGATCTCGTCCGACGCTCCATCAAAGCAAGCCGATCCTGCACCTTGACGAAACGCCATGCTCAGTATACTCGAAAAACACAAATTCCGCCAGCACCTGTTAGGGGAAGGGGTTAGGGATCAGGGCATGAGGGCTTCTTCAGATTTGCAGAAATATTTACCAGCTCCAGATATCCCTTTACGGATGTCTTTTTCCACTTGATCGGAATATATATGAACTAAGATTTGGCGACAAAGGGGAGAAGACCGTGCAAGAGCATATCAAAAAAAGGGCTTTGGAGATCGGCGCCTATATCATAGAATCAAGCTCCACCGTCCGCCAGACAGCAGAAATCTTTGGCGTAAGCAAAAGCACCGTCCACAAGGATGTCACTGAACGGCTTCCGCAAATCAACGAGAACTTATCGTCAAAGGTCAAAACCGTACTGGACAGCAACAAGGCTGAAAGGCATATCCGCGGTGGCGAAGCAACCAGGCGCAAATACAAAGAAAGCAACGTCGTCTAACAGCAAACAAAAAATCGAGATTTTCGCTGCGGATGATATTCTCAATCTCCCGAAAACAACATGGGCCGGTCACCCAAAATGTTGCGGGAGAAATTTTATCAAGGGAAACAAGACAAGCCTGCCAAGGACGTACATAACCCAAGGAACGCTCACATAATCCAGATCCACAAGGATCAGGATAAATATTCTCACACCGTATGCCGCATACTACGAATGAGCAGACAGGATCAGATCAAGCAAAACCTTATGAGGAGGATCGAATCCAATGAAAAAACCCAAAGACATGAGACAAATCATTCCGTCGCCGCCGGCCCTCCAAACGGAGCCCTACATGACCTATCCACTGAGCGATATTGAAAGCCAACGCGAGGGCAGCGCGGTCAGCGTCCCGCCCCTCAGCGATGTCATTGAGGCCAAAGAATGGGTTGACCACAATCAAAAATAGTTACAAAAAAAGCGGTTTGACGCACAAGTCAAGCCGCTCTCTTGTTATAAACAGTCTTTACACCTTAAACGAACTCTTACTCATCAGCTTCTTCAGCCGCTCCCGAAGTGTACGTGTAAGAAAAGGTGGTCTCATCCCCGCCGGACGGAAATTTATCCGTCACCTTCTTAATTGTTGAATCCACCCACTCTTTGCCTTCTTCTGTAAGCGGGCGGCATTTATCCGCCACAGTCGTGATACATTCTTTGCCCAGATCGCTTTTAACGAACATATACCCTAAGACCCCGGCCGCGGCGCCGGAAACAAAAGCCAGAAATTTTCCCATTGCTATAACCCCCTTTATCTAATAGTATCCTTTTTTTGGTGGAGGTTGTCAAGTGGTGTGAACCTCCCGGTGCTTAAAAATCGCTTGCCCCAGCGTGTTATGCTCAATGATATAATCCATCGCGCCAATGGCTTTGGCCTTATCATCCTTAAGCAGGAACATCTGCAGCGCCTTGCCAATAGGTTCACCCGAACCAAGAAACTCGGCGAACATATACATATGCCGCTTATAGACATTATAATACAGGGCCAGCATCATGAAAATATCACGTGTTCCCGTTTTCTCCATACAAGCGTCTAAAGCGTGAAGACCCAACCGAAAGAGCTCAGGATCATCCTCAGCAATCAGATAACTGGCGATCCGTTCAGAAAAAACCAGAAACAACTCAACCAGCTCCGGGGACATTTGCTCCCGGAAAATCTGTTTGAGATCACTGTCAAGCTCCCCATATTGTTCAATCAACCCAATCATCGTATAGTCCATTTCCGTCAAAAGCTGGGAACCTGCGTATCCATCGATGTCATATTTCTCGAAAACACACGTCAATTCATAAATCATCGCGCTCTCCCACGCCCATCCTCCATCCTTGTCCCATACACTTACCTTTTCAGGTTTTCCCCACTATCTGTTTATTCAAATATAGTGGTGATGTGATTGAGACATTCGTGGGATCGGGTCGGTTCGACGCGAAACGCCAAAAGTTCTCAGAACACGCGCGGGTTACCGCGCTTGCGCCTCAAACGTCCAAAACAATACCTAATTTATCCGCAAACTCCACGACCTGAATCAGATTATCAATGGTCACGCGGTTAAAAAGCCGGCCTCTTTTCTTAAACCCGTTTGGCTTCAGAACGGCTTGGCCGACAGCGTCGAGAATACCATTAAACTGCCCGGAATAAGCGGGGTTCTTCACATGGTCACCCCTCTCCCGCTCGCCCCTCTCCCGCTCGCCCTTCAATGCTCTAAAGAATCCCAAACCCATCCATAAACAGAAGGTCATCAAACGACCGGATCATCTTCTCCGGCACATTCTCGCCATAACGAGCCATGAGAATATTAGCCGGATGAGAACAGATCTCCTCCTCATCGGTATCCTTAACCTCCATACCAATATGTTCCATGATGCGGCGCATAACATCCCGGTACTCCCACACATGCATCCCCGTGCCTTCCAGATCCCAGTGCCAATAATACTCGGTGGTCAGCACAATAAAGTCATTCATGCGCTCATCCTCAAAAGAAACCTCCAGCATCTGAACCCCGATTTTGGTGTTGCGGAACCGGGGGGCCACTTCAATCGCCCCCAGCTCCAGCACGTTGTCCGGCCCTTGGGACCATCTCTGAAAGCTATCCGGGGGATGGAACGTCACATAGCCAATAATTTCTCCGTCCAACTGGGCTGTCGTCACTTTCCCGTCCTCCAGCCTGCTGATCTCAACCAGTGCTTCCTTCTGTCTTTTCGCCGGCCGGAACGCCTTCATCATAATATCAATGCTCAGCGCCTCCAAAACCTCCGGAGACGTCACACTCACAATCTTGATTACGCCAGCCTCCGTTTGGACGGTACGCGTAGAATTATGCCAACTTTTCACATCCGCCCCCCACTCGGTGTTCAGTGCTCGGTGTTCGAGGAAAGCAGCGAATCTCGAACTTCTGATCTTGCTTCTGACGCCAACCCTAACCCCTAACCCCTAATCCCTAATCCTTATTGCCAGCTCTCAAGGTAAGCCTTTTGAGCCTCCGACAACGTATCAATCGGACAATTCAGGGACTCCAGACGCATACGCGCCACCCTGTCGTCGATTTCCTCGGGAACAGCGTACAAACGGTTATCCAGCTTATGCCCGCAGACATAGTCCACAGCCAAGGCCTGCAACGCAAAAGACATGTCCATAACCTCTATGGGGTGCCCGTCTCCGGCAGCCAGATTAACCAGACGCCCTTCCGCCAGCAGATTAATCCTGTGACCGTTAGGAAGCACAAACTGCTCCACATTGGGACGAACCACCGACCGCGTCACAGCCCTTTCGCCGAGAGCCCGCTTATCTATTTCCACATCAAAATGGCCGGCGTTGGCCAACACGGCGCCATCCCGCATAACCGCAAAATGCTCCCCGCCGATGACGTTCTTGTTGCCTGTTACCGTAATAAAGAAATCCGCCTCAGCCGCCGCCCGCAACATGGGCATAACTTCATGCCCATCCATCAGCGCCTCGTTGGCCTTAACAGCGTCAACCTCGCAGACCACCACCTGCGCGCCTAACCCCCGCGCGCGCAAAGCAACACCTTTGCCACACCAGCCATAACCAACCACACAGACTTTTTTACCGGCAACCATGAGATTCGTCGTTCGCAGAAGAGCATCCCAAACCGACTGACCCGTACCATAACGATTGTCAAACAAGAATTTTGAGCGGGCGTCATTAACGGCAATCATGGGGAAAACCAGCGACCCTTCCCGATCCATCGCTTTCAGGCGCAGCACCCCTGTTGTAGTCTCCTCCGCCCCACCGAGAACCCCCGGCAAAAGCTCCCGCCGCGTTGTATGCAGCAACGACACCAGATCACCGCCATCATCAATAATCAGATCCGGACGTGTATCCAGCGCCAGATGCAAATGCCGCTCATACTCATCATCAGAAACCCCGTACCAGGCGTGAGCACGCACACCGTTGGCCACCAACGCCGCCACCACATCGTCCTGGGTCGACAGCGGATTGCTGGCCGCCACCGTCACCTGCGCCCCACCCTCTTGACAAACCAGAGCCAGCCAAGCCGTTTTCGCCTCTAAGTGCAAACAAAGGGTGAGTCTTTTGCCCGCGAAAGGCTTCCGGCTGATAAAATCATCGCGAACGGCGCCCAAGACAGGCATAAAGCGCCGCGCCCAGTCGATTTTCTTCTGACCGGCCGGCGCCAGGGCAATATCTCGGATCGTTGACTGACTCTGCGCGTCCTCATTTTGCCTGTCCAAACTCGCTTCTAACTCTGCCTTCATTCCCTTCGCACCTCACTTTTACAATGACGAACCCCGAACCGGCTTCGTCGCCCCCAGCTCCCGCACACGAGACTCTTCACCCAAGAAAGCCTGATACACAGCAGTAAAGGCATCGCCCTGATAATCCTCAATCCGGCCCTTATCCGCGCAGGCTGTCAGATCCCTCTCCAGCGGCAGACGCCCCAGAAAAGGCATTTCCTGTTCCCTGGCTTCCACTTCGCCCCGAGAGGGCCCAAAAACCTCCTGCACCGCGCCGCAATCGGCGCACTTCACATAAGACATATTCTCCACCAGTCCATAAAACCCGGCGCCATACATCTTCATCATCTTAACCGCTTTCCGCACCACCATAGACGCCAGCTGCTGAGGATTGGAAACCATAACCACACCGTTAACGGGGATCGTCTGAAAAATCGAGATCGGCACATCCCCTGTCCCAGGCGGCAGATCCAGAATCAAATAATCCAGATCTCCCCAAAACACTTCGGTCCAGAACTGGGTAACCAGCTGCCCCACAATGGGACCCCGCCAAATCACAGGATCATCCTCATTGGGAATAACAAGATTCAACGACATCACCTTAATGCCCGTCGAACTTTCCAGCGGATAAAGACCCTCTTCCGTCCCTTTCACTTTATCCGTCAACCCAAACATCTTAGGAATACTCGGTCCCGTCACATCCGCGTCGAGAATGCCGACTCTCTTCCCCTGACGCCGCAGCAGAACAGCCAGCATAGCCGAAACTGTCGACTTGCCAACACCGCCTTTGCCGCTGGCAACCGCCACCACAGCCCCAATCTTGCTGGCCAACTGAGCCGGGGTCGGCCCCGCCGCCGTCTCGCCGCAGCTGCCACCGCAGTCGCCGGCAGACGGACAACCCTGACAATTATCACTCATAACTCAAGAACGCCTCCACTCCATTCGAAATTCGCAGCACATAGGCCCCATTCACCATAAACCAATTCAGAAATCCGCAATTCGGTAGTTCGCAACAATAAGACTCGACGTCCAAACATACCCTCTCCAATTGTCCATTGTCAATTGTCCATTGTCAATTGTTCTAACTCCTCCAACATCGCCGCGAACAGCGATAACGCCTGCCGCACCGGCTCCGGCCGTTCCATATCCACACCGGCGCCTCGCAGGAGATTGATCGGATAATCCGAACCCCCGCCGGACAGAAACTTCAGGTAACGATCCACCGCCGGCTGCCCTTCCTCAAGGATCTGCTGGGCCAGGGCTGTCGCCGCGGAAAACCCTGTGGCGTATTTGTAGACATAGAAAGCGTTATAAAAATGCGGGATGCGTACCCACTCAAAGCGAATCTTGTCGTCAACCTCCACCCCGGGCCCGTAATACCGAGTGTTAAGTTCCGCATACCGTGCCGACAGCCCCTCATGGGTCAGTGCTTCCTTCTTTTCCACCGCCCCGTGGATATCCCGTTCAAACTCCGCAAACATCGTCTGCCGGAACACCGTACCCCGGAACTGATCCAGGTAGTGATTTAACAGATACGCCTTCGCCGCCGGATCGCTGCTCTTCTGAATCAGATGACGAATAAGCAAAGACTCGTTCAGCGTTGACGCCACTTCCGCCACAAAAATTTTGTACCCCGCGTAAATATGGGGTTGGGTCTTATCCGAATAATAGCTGTGCAAAGCGTGCCCCAGCTCGTGAGCCAGCGTAAACAAAGAATCCAGCGTATCCTGATGGTTCAGCAGCACATAGGGATGCGACTTGAACGTCCCCCAAGAATAAGCGCCGCTGGTCTTGCCTTCGTTCTCGTAAATATCGATCCACTGCCGGGAAAAAGCCATATCCAGCACATCAAGATAGCCGACCCCCAAAGGCTGCAGCGCCTCCCGGACGATATCGACAGCCTCCTGATAAGATATTCTAGCCTCCTGTTCCGGCACAATAGGCACATAAAGATCATAAAAACTCAACTTATCCAATTTAAGGACCCGTTTGCGCAGATCCAAATAACGGTGAAGCTGCGGCAAAAACTCATGCACCGTCTCAATAAGCGCGTCATACACTGTCTCCGGCACATTGTCCGAATCCAGAGACGCCGCCAAAGCCGACGGGTATTGGCGCGCCCGGGCGAAGAAACAATCGCTCTTGACGCTTGCTGTCAGCATGGCGGCCCAGGAATTAATCTGTTTCTGGTAGGTATCATAAAGCATATTGTAAGCGTCCCGGCGCACCCGGCGATCGGGCCTCTCCATGAAACGGGTATAATTCCCCTTCGTCACCTCAACACTGTGCCCTTGGTCGTCAATAATTTCCCCAAACTTAAGGTCGGCGTTGTTCGCCATGGCAAAAATCGTCTCCGGCCCCTCGCTCAACTCCGAAGCCTCCGCCAGCAGCTTCTCTTCCGGCAAAGACAAAATGTGTTCCTTGCGCCGCAAGATGTTGTCAAAATAATGATCGTAAAGCCTCAATCGGTCGTCCCGGCGCAGTTCATCAAGCCGTTCCTCCGGCATCGCCATCAGCTCCGGCACGAAAAACGCCATACAACTGCCCAGATCAACCCCGAGAGATCCCGCCCGATCCGTCATAGCTTGGTAGAGCCCAACACGGTTATCCTCATCGCGCCGCATACGCGCGTATGTATAGAGCTCCTCCAGATTGCCGTCCAGGATCTCCGCCCAAGCGAGACATTTGAGCAACACATCCGCGCCGTCAGCCAATTTGCCTTCGTACAAAGACACATCATCCATAAGCCGCCGCGTATCGGCAAAAAGGGTCTCCCAAGCTTGATCGTCGGGAAAAATCTCCTCCAGCCGCCATTTGTGCTCAGCGGGTATCTCGGCTCTTGTCCTCAGTTTTTCCGTCATAGTTAACCTCCCTATTTAATCAGCAAAACACTATAGACCGGCAAATCAACGTACGGGTTGCCCCTTTGCGGCAATCCTATCCTATCATATCACCTTCGCAGAGGGATGACAAATGAGCCGGCGTTACCGATCAGACCCCAGCGGGAGGAGCAGGAGGGGGCGGTGGGGCACAGGGCGGAGCCGTTCTTCGTGGCGGCGCGGGGTCTAAGGCCTTTACGCGAAAAGCGCAAATAAGGCAGCCTGCGCTTTTTTCCGCTCCAAGGCCTAAGACCCGCTGCCGCCACT
>WRHI01000021.1 GCA_009783315.1 Peptococcaceae bacterium | reverse complement strand
GCCTCACCGCCCGACGCAGCCCCCGAAAGGCGAAAAAAATACGCGGGCTTTTGGAGTCTGCCGCTCCCCAACCCCTGACGTGGCACTGTTACTGGCCAGCGCGGTATCTGCCTCCAACTCACCATTGAGTTGCGGGAAAACACCGCGGCAGAAAGCTCTGCTTATCCTTATCGTCAGTTCATGCACTTTTTAAATATGCACCCCCTCCATCGCAACCGTGTTGTAGCAATAAACGAATTCTGCTATTATGATACAGTATCCCTGAGGAACAGATCAGAGATCGGTACTCAGACAGCAAGGAAGAGGTGGCGACAATAATCGCGCTCAAAGATATCGAGGCAGCGGCGGCTCGTCTGAAGACTATTATTCATGACATCCCGCTGAGTTCCTCAAAAACATTTTCTCAATCAACCGGGGCCGAACTCTATTTAAAATTCGAGAACCTACAAAAAACCGGCAGTTTCAAAGTGCGCGGCGCCTACAACAAGATCATGAAACTCTGCGAACAAGGCAGTCTCAGCGCCGTTGTGGCATCCAGCGCGGGTAACCACGCGCAAGGGGTGGCTTTCGCGGCCAACGCCGCGGGCGTAGGGGCTACCATCGTTATGCCCCGCAGCGCGCCTATCGCCAAAGTCCAGGCGACCCAAGGGTACGGCTGCAAGGTGGAACTTCACGGCGTTATCTATGACGACGCATATGACAGAGCCATGGCGATCCAGGAAGAAACCGGCGCTGTTTTTATCCATCCGTTTGATGACGACGACATTATCGCCGGCCAAGGAACCATCGGACTGGAGATTCTGCGGGATTTGCCTGGCGTGGACATCATTTTTGTACCCGCGGGCGGCGGCGGTCTGCTGGCGGGGATTGCTTCCTGTGTGAAACAAGTCAACCCCCGGGTGCGGATTGTCGGCGTCCAAGCCGCCGGCGCCCAGAACATCGCGCGGTCTTTTCGGAGCCAAACTATGGTCATTGACGAAAAACTGCATACCATCGCCGACGGTATCGCCGTCAAAAAACCGGGCGCCCGGACGATGGAAATCATCAACACCTATGTGGACGATATGCTCACCGTCTCCGACAGCGATATCGCCGCCACCATTCTCATGCTGCTGGAACGTTCCAAACAGGTGGTGGAACCGGCCGGAGCGGTTTCCCTGGCAGCGGCTTTGCACAACCGCAAACTCAATATCGAAGGCAAAAAAATCGTCTGCCTGCTCTCGGGAGGCAACATTGACGTGAGTTTCATTCACCGTATCGTGGAAAAAGGGCTGCTCACCCGCGGCCGCAGTATGAAATTCCAGACGGTGATGCGCGACGTGCCGGGCAGCCTGGAAAAATTCGCCGCCATTGTGGCGGACAACAATGCCAACATCACCATGGTCCAGCACGACCGCCTCAAAGCCGATCTTGATATTGATGAAGCAATCTTGCATGTGGTCTGTGAAGTCGGCGGATTTGAACACGGACGCCAGGTCGTCTCGGATCTGGAGCGTGAAGGGTACCGGGTGCTTATGGAGTCAGAGGCAGACCCCGCAAACGAGGATCAGAATGAAAACTCATAAAGACACCAACCCCGCGCGTCCGCAAAAAGCCTCGGTGCCAACGCCGGATTCCCCAACGGACTCACGGACATCGAACAGGCGCAGGGTAAACAAGGGAACGGCGAACACGGGAACGGCGAACACCCCGCAAACAGACGAAATGTCCCGCCTGCAAAAAGTTCTGGCGGGCGCGGGTGTGGCATCGCGGCGTCAGATTGAAAAAATGGTAGAGCAGGGCCGCATCAAGATCAACGGCCAAGTGGTGACAGAACAGGGACGCCTGATAACGTCCCGCGACCGCGTCGAAATCGACGGCAAAAAAGTGGAACTAAGAGCAAATCCCCACATCTATATCATGCTGCACAAACCGATTCGCGTATTGAGCACCGTCAAAGACGAACATGGCCGCAAGAATGTCCGGGATCTATTGCCAAAAGAGATGGGCCGCGTATATCCGGTGGGGCGTCTCGATTATGAGACATCGGGGCTATTGCTTCTAACCAACGACGGCGATTTGACCCTAAAACTCACCCACCCGCGCTATGGCGTACCAAAAACCTACCGAATCCGCCTGAACAAAGCCCTGAACAAAGAAGATCTGCTAACCCTTCGGCGGGGCGTACCCCTTGAGGACGGGATGACGCGTCCGGCAAAAGTCGTTGTCAGCCCGGTATCCAACACAACATCCTCCCCGGAACATTGGGCAGAAATGACTCTTAGCGAAGGACGCAACCGGCAAGTGCGTCGCATGTTCGAACACTTCGGCTATGAGGTGCTGGCGCTGGAACGAACATCATACGCTTCACTAAACATGCAAAACCTGGTCTCGGGTGCCTATCGCAGGCTAACGCCCCGGGAAATCGCCGAACTAAAACAATTGACAATGGACAATTGACAATGGACAATTGACAATGGACAATGAAAGGCAGAGGGAAGGGCTATCTATTCTAATTGTATCGGCTTCCGGTTCCTCATTGTCCATTGTCCATTGTCAATTGTCCATTGACAAAAAGGGGGGGTTCAATCATGCCGGTAGCCAGTCAAGTGTTTTTTCAACCGGGAAATTGTCTAAACATCAAAAAACCTTTTGCAACAACATGCTGGGAATGTTTCCAGAAATGTCCTCACGGCGCGATCAATGAGATTAAGAAAATTGATCCGAATAAATGTACGGATTGTGGCGTCTGTATGGCTGTTTGCCCCAGTGACGGGTTCGTTGACCGCGCTATGGACGAAATCAAGAGGCATATGTTTGACGCGGATCCTGTTGTGCTTAGTTGTCCGGCGGCCCGGCCCGGTGGCTGCGAGATCAGTTGCATCGGTATGTTTGATCGCGATGCCTGGAGCGCGTTGATGCTTTTATCGGATCGAAAAGAAGTGAATATTCTTACGGGAGATTGTGCCGTTTGTGAGGATGTGAAAGCATGTTCTCATAGTGTGGGCACGCTCAAGGCATTGTTGGAACACTGGACGTCGCCTAATAATATAAAAATCAAAATCGCCCCCTGGGATGGCCAAACCACCATCCGGCCTGACGAGCCGGCTTCGTTAGACACAGCAGCAGCAGACCCACCGACCCCATCTTCAAATATACCGGCAGACCCGCCCACAATTGGAGAGTTGCGCGAACAGAATAAACTGCGGGACAAGCTCAAGGCCATGCTGCCCGTGTTGGCCGAAGAAACTTATAATATTCCGCGTTCGCGCCGGTGGCTCCTGGACGCTCTTGCCTTGGCGCCCGGGCATAAGATCCCTTTTCAGGCGTTAAAAATTAATGAACAGTGTACATCATGCGGCATTTGCGCGCATGTTTGTCCCCAAGGCGCTCTGACCCATAACAAGGACAACGGCGTGGAGCGTATTGTTTATCAGCCGTCCCTCTGCGTCCATTGCCAGAGATGCCTGAAAGTATGCGGTCCTAAGGCGGTTGCGATGGAAGACATGGCCTTGGACGAGCGCTATATTAAGGGCAAGATTCTGCTGCGGAAGATTATTCCGCGGTTATGCGTGTCCTGCGGGCGTCAGATCTTTCATAATTTGGAGCCGGGGCTGTGCATTGGGTGCGCCCGCGAAGATCCTGAACTCAAAGGCATATTGTATTAGTTGTATATTGTGTTCGTTGTATAGCATACGCGCTGGGAGAAATATGGCCAGAAAAAGAATTGTTGTTGTAGGCGGCGGAGCGGCCGGTCTGATGGCGGCCGGCACGGCTGCGCGCGCGGCCCCTCAGGCGGAGGTTCTTCTGCTGGAAAAGGGGGACAAACTTGCCCGCAAGTTGCTGCTTTCGGGCAAGGGGCGCTGCAATATTACCCATGACGGAGAAATCAGCGATTTCATTGAAGCATATCCCGGTAACGGCAAATTCTTGCATTCAGCGCTGCGGCTTTTTGATAACGAAACCCTGCGGGAATTCTTCCGGGAACAGGGAGTGCCGACAAAAGTTGAGCGCGGCGGCCGCGTTTTTCCGATCAATGACCGGGCTGAGTCGGTGGCGCAGGCTCTCATTGGTTTTGTCCGGGATCAAGGCGTTGGAATTCATCTCAACCAACACATCGACGCTATCCGCTTGCACAAGTCCGGTTGTTTACCGGAAGGGACGGGGGAGGGCGCAAGCTCCGCAGCAACGAGAGCGGCTGTGGCCGGTGTCGCCGCACGGGACAGGTTTTGGCCGGCGGATGCCGTTATCATAGCGGTTGGCGGCGCGTCATACCCCGGCACAGGGTCAACGGGGGATGGCTATGTCATGGCCCGCGCCGTAGGGCATGGAGTTGTACCGGCTAGGGCCGCTTTGGTGCCGCTGAAAACGGCGGAATCATGGCCCGCAAAAGTACAGGGGCTGTCATTACGCAACGTCAGACTGTCCCTATGGATTGAAGGAGTGAAAAAGCAAGACCAATTTGGAGAAATGCTTTTTACGCATTACGGTGTATCGGGGCCGATCGTCCTAACCTTAAGCCGAATGGCGGCACAAGCACTGGGAAAAGGATCCACCGTGGGTCTCACCCTAAACTTGAAACCCGCTTTGAGTCAGGATGTATTGATTGAACGGCTCAAGCGAGACTGGGGGAAAATGGGGGCGCGTCAATTTAAAAACGCCTTAGGCGATCTGCTGCCGAAAAACCTTATTCCGATAATTGTGGAGCTATCGGGTCTTGACAGCGCAAAAAAGGCCCGGCAGATTACCGCCGCAGAAACCCGGCGCCTGGCCGAGATGCTGCAGGCCGTATCCATGAGGGTAACAGGGACTTTAGGCCTACAAGCAGGAATCGTCACAGCCGGAGGCATCGACATTCGCTCATTGGACCCCAAAACGATGGCTTCAAAACATATCGATGGTCTCTATTGGGCCGGCGAGGTTGTCGATGTGGACGGAATAACCGGCGGCTACAATCTGCAGGCGGCCTTTTCAATGGGATACGCGGCGGGACAAGCGGCCGCCCAAGCCGTATCCCCCTAGCACTCTACCCCTACCTCCTGCCCCCTGCCCCTTGCCCCTAACCCTTGCCCCTGACCCCTAACCCCTAACCCCTACACCACAATGAGACCCTATTCGCCCAGGAGGCGAATAGGGTCTCATTGTGGTGCATATGATGAATGGTGTGAGGTGATCCTATGTCTTCTCCGCGTTCCTATAGGCCGCAGAATATCAGGCTCCGGCGTGTTGGCAATAGAGGCAAAAGAACCAACGGCAGAACCAACGGCGTCAAGAAAAACCTCCTGCGTTTCACCGTTCTGTTGGTGGTGGCTTTCGCGTTTTTTCAAATGCAGACGGCTGGAGATCCTGTGGAGATGTATCTAAGGGTCGTGGGTGACGCAGCTTCACCGGCTATGACTTTTTCTGGAGACAGCCGCCAGTTGTTTATTAAAACCACGCCTGCGGAGGCCGGTGTGCGCGTATGGCAGAACGATATTTGCCTGGGTGATGTTCCCGCGGCGGGAAAATCTTTCTCGGTAAGTCCCGGTCGTGTCCTGCTGGACGCGCGCGGTTTGGGGCCGGAGATTCGTGTGGAAATCACTTATTTGGGCCAAAAACACACGCTTGATATGACTGAAGAGATAAAAGTTTTTGACGTTAAAAGATAGAACGGCTCGAAATGAGAAACATAAACAATCAAACAAAAATATTAGGATTTTAAAACAATTTCCCGAATTATCAGGTATAATTAAATCTGACAGGTCATAAAAAATAAATTGTGTGTCAATTCAGCACAAATTATTTAGTTGGAGAAGGCAGGGTTACATTCGAGAAAGGTAGATATTATGGGGCAATTGAGTGTTCAACAGAACCTTCCCAGCAATTCAATCCTAAGCTCTGACAGGATGAATATGCTGGAAGAACTAATGGGGAGTGTCGCCCATGAGGTGCGCAACCCTTTGGCGGTTGTACGTGGGAATCTGCAGATTCTCTTGTGGAAAGAAGACCTTGTATCTCAGCATCCCGGTTTTAACGTGATGATGGAAAAACTGGACAGCGCCATGGAACTGCTGACCGAGTTCTTGCAGACACTGAAACCACAGCTGAACGCGCCGGCGAAAACGGATATCAACGCTGTCATTCTGTCTGTTAAGAGACTTTTGGAAGCTGAGGCGGTTCGCCACGGTCATGTGATTAGTTTTGAATTGGGCGGAAAGACGCCGCCTTTGTTGATCAGCCCGAGCAAGCTGATTCACTTGCTCTACAATATGTGTTTCATCGCTTTCCGATATATGAGTGTCAGTGGAGACATTGTCATTAGCACAAATACGTATGACGGAGGCGCGGTGATTTGTTCGGTAACCAGCGCGGCGCGCGGCTGCCGGCCAGACAGCAAAGAACAAGATTTTTGTCCTGAAGGCATGGATCAAATGGCCGGTGTGTGCAGAAAGATTGCCGGTGAGTTCAACGCTCGCTTTGAGATTTATCCATATGCCAGTCAGGGGGCGGAGGTTGTATTGACAGTGGACAGCACTATTGAAAGTGGACAGCAAAGCCGGCAGGCCGACTGTTGACAGTTGAAAACATAGTGGTTCTGCGTGCTGTTCTTTTAGCTCACTTCCGCACCGCAAAGTAATCCTAATCTCAACTAAAAACAGAGCCATCTTTACGGTCTATTTTCCGTCTGTCTGCGTTATCCTCCTTGTCGGGCAACCAGCCCGCCTTCGTCGTCTGCCCTTGATTGGCTGAAGGATATCAGCCCGATGCAAAACAGACCAGAAATCTTTACACGATTTTAATCGAGGATCAGGATTAGCCACTTGCGGGCGGAACCCGCTTTAGTAAAAATAAACGAAAACAGACAGATGGTGAAGAAACGCATCTGTCTGCGCTTGCCTATTGAATGACAATTGTCAGCTGTCAAGGTATCAAGCATCACCTCGTTAATACTGTTTACCTGATACTGCTGGTCCACAGGCTGAAGGATATCAGCCTTGTCCATTGGTCCACAGGCTGAAGGATATCAGCCTTGTCCATTGGTCCACAGGCTGAAGGATATCAGCCTTGTCCATTGTCCATTGTCCACTGTCCATTGTCCATTGTCCACTGTCCATTGTCCATTGTCCACTGTCCATTGTCCATTGTTACTCTACTACTTAAACAAATCCGCCAATCCAATATTCGCTTGTTCTGTCTCAAAATAGCCTGACTGGATATTTATCCGCAGGAATTTTACGTAGTTGTCCATCATGTCGTGGTATAGCGCAGAATATTTGTTGACGAAGCTGTTGAAGGAATCGCGGGTGTCTTCCGCGGCTTTGCCGCTCCATACGGTTGATAGGCTTTGGAGAGCGGCTTGTCCTTTTTTTAAGGCTTCGTCCAGTTGGCCGTTATATCTTTCAATGTTTGCGGCGATTTGGCCAACTTGCTCAGTATCAACTTTGATTTGATCTGACACGTTGTTCACTCCTTTGTTTCTCTTGTTGGTTGGGTTGTCATCGGTTTACATATTTTTGATGCGGTTCAGATTATCCTGCTGGCGATTGAAATAGTTCTTCTGTTGTTTGTCCAAAGCTTGGCTGGCCAAACGCATTTTGTCGGCCATTTTCTGAAGGTCGGTGCAGCAGCCGTTGATCTGGCCTACGAAGGCTAAATTGTCGGCGCCTTCCCAAGCGGCGCCCATTGTTGTCGCTGCCTGAAGGAGTTGTTTGTAAATGGTGGTGTAAGTTTCGGACAGTTGGGAGATCTCTTTTGAGGCTTTGGCCAGTTGTTCCGGGGTTACGGTAAATTGACTCATTATGATGCTCCTTTCTTTTTTGTTGATCTATATGAGCAAGAGCCGGCTGCCGTTCTTGATTCCAAGTTCGGCGACGATCTTGTCAACATCCAATATTGCGCCGGTGTCGGCATCGCAGAGGAGATCGCAGTCGGTAGCTTTGTATTTGTCGTTGGCCAGATCTGTTAGTATACCTGACAGAAGTCGGAGGACTTCGCCTATTTTGCTTTCTAACGGGATATAGACGTCATAGGCTCTGCCGGCGGCGGGCAAGGTAACTTCTACCAGAACTTTACTCATGGATGGATTCCTCCTTTAGTCTTCATCAGGGTCTTCCGGTTTCGAGCAGAGCAGCTTCGTTTGCACGGCTTTGTTTTTCTGGAGGCAAAAGCCAAATCCGTATGGTATGTCGTTGGCGTCCGCGGATTTTTTACCGGTGTCCATACAGTATTGCTCGGAGAAGCCGTTGCCGCGCCAGATGCCGTGAGTAGCCCTGTCAGCTCCTACATGCTGTTTGAACCAGCTGCTTAAGTTGAAAGTCGGCAAATTTTGGGCGTCTTCGCCTATGATGATGAGGATATTGTATTGGATGGCGCCTTTTTCCAGAAGGAGGTCGAGCTTCTTTTTGGTGTCGTCGGGGACGGATTTTTTCAGGGCGGTGTAGGATGGGATGATAAATATTTTGGCGTCAAAGGGATCCGGCGTGAGTCCCTGGTCTAAGGCTTCTTTATAGGAGTTGTTTCGGTGAAGGATTTGGCTAAACAGTTCCAGAACGGCGGTTTCGCATTCTTTCGGGCTGCACGTGCAGGTCAAGGAGGTGGTGTTCCGGATGTGGAAGAATTTGTCGGCTAAGCGTTTATCGGTATCCAGGACGGTGATGTCAAAAGCGCACCGGCAGGCCATAAAGTCGGCTAAATCATAGTAGAAGAGTCGGTCGCTGTTGTCGTTGGAGAAGACCATAGTGATATAGGCGCGGCCGAATGGATAGTTGTAGATTTTAAGGGTTTCGCCGGCCACGCCGATGGGGAGCGAAAGGGTCGTGAGATCGAATTTGGCCGGTTCAGGGCGGGTCTGTTCGGAGTCGGTCGGGTTGGGTCCGGTCGGGTTGGAGCCGGTCGATTTGGGCCCGGTCGGTTGGGGCCCGGTCGGTTTGGAGCCGACCGGTTCATAATCGGCTGGTTGGCGGTTCGTTGAAGCGAAGTCCGTCGACCCGGTGGAGGGTGGTTGGAAGCCGTGGGGGCGGGAGAGATCCGGGGAAACGCCGGATGCTGCGACAGGGCTGCCTGACGGTTTCGGGGGGGTCGTCAGATCTGTGGTAAGATCGTTGAGCAGATTCTTGAGCTGCCTGCTTTCTGACTGCCGGGCGTTGGCGTATGCTCTGATGCTTTCCGGCAGATAATCGGCCAGGAATTCGGCGTCGACCTGGTCGGGCAGAAGGGGAATGCGGGCGGCGGGCTTGCCGCGCCACAGTTCTCTGAAGTGCCGGCTTTGGTGCTGTAAAAAGGTGAAGGGTACGGCTTCTTCGGTGATATGAGCGATTTGGAATTCGTGGAGGTCTTCCAGTCTGACAAGCCCTCTTCCTTTGTGTTTGGAGGGGACGAGGCCTTCCGTTCTGCCGACAACGTTGCTGTAATCGTTGGGGTCGTTGAGCTGGAGGGTGAAGAGTTGTTTGAAGTATTGTAACATGTTGAAGCGGACGGCGTTGACGCCGAGGGCGGTGAGGATGAAGGTGATACCGTATTTGACGCCTTCTCGGGCCAGGTAGGAGAGGGCTTCGACTTTTTCTTCGTAGAGTTCGGCAAAGGCTGAGAAGTTGTTGATGGCGACGACGATGTTGGGGAGGTGTTGGCCGGTGGCTTCGATGTAGGAGTGGTATGTGCCGCCGTAGTCCGCGAAGGTTTTCTTGCGTTTGATGAGGTCGTCTCTGAGCATTTTGAAAAGGTTGCTGATTTTTTCTGTTTCGAAGGAGAGGACGACGTCGCCGATGTGAGGGGCTTTGGCGAAGGCGCGCAGGGTTTCGGCGGAGAAATCGAGGAGATAGATGTTGACTTCGTCCGGGCTGTGGTCTTGCATGAGGGAGTAGATGAGGGTGTTGAGGAAAGTCGTTTTGCCGTTGCCGGCGGCACCGTAGACGACGGCGTTGCCTTCGGCGGAGAGGGGCAGGGTGAGGACGCACTGGCGCTGGCGGGCGGGGTCGTCGTATTCGCCGATGATAGGGTTGAGAATGTAGGCTTGGGGAGGGGCGGGGTATTTTTTCTTGATAGTGCTGAGCAGGATGTTGGGAGCTATAGGGTCGAGCCAGAGGGGGCGGGCACGGATGTTTTCTTCGGCGGCGATGGTTTTGAGGTATTCTGTGATGGCGTCCAGTTGTTTGCGGGGGTTTTTGGTTTGTTTCTTTTTGTCGGATTTGGCCTCGCGGAGAGGACGACCGTTGCGGTCGATGACGATGACGCTGTCGTCTTTGGCGGCGACGACTCTGTCGGCGGGGTAATAGGGCGCTCCAGCCCAAGCGGATTGGCCCATGTCGAAGAGTTCGTTGTAGCCGACCTGGAGGTAGAAGCGGCCTGTTTCGGTGAGCTCGGCGGCGTCGGGGCGTTTGAGCATGTCCTGACTGTCGCTTTTGTCTTGGACTTTGAGGCAGACGCGAAAGCGGGAGTTGGACCAGATTTGGTCGTCCACGACGCCGGAGGGTTTTTGGGTGGCAAGGATGAGGTGGACGCCCAGGGAGCGGCCGATGCGGGCGGCGCTGACCAGTTGAGTCATGAATTCGGGTTGTTGGGTTTTGAGTTCGGCGAATTCGTCGGAGATGATGAATAGGTGAGGCAGGGGTTCGCGGACGGCTTGTTCGCGGTAGAGTTTCTGATATTTATAGATGTCTATGTTGCTGACACCTTGTTGTTTGCCGGCTTGAGCAAAGAGGGTCTGGCGGCGTTTGAGTTCGCTTTCGATGGAGATGAGGGAGCGTTTGATGGCGGCGCCGTCCAGGTTGGTGATGATGCCGGCGGTGTGGGGGAGATTTTCGAAGGATTTAGCCATGCCGCCGCCTTTGTAGTCGATGAGGATGAAGGCGACTTCGTGAGGGTGGTAGTTAACGGCTAGAGATAGGATGTATGTCATGATGAATTCGCTTTTGCCGGAGCCGGTCATGCCGGCGACGAGGCCGTGGGGGCCGTGGAAGTTTTCGTGTAGGTCAAGTTTGAAGGTGCTGCCGATGGTGTCGACGCCGACGGCGGCTTCGAGGGATTGCACAGGGTTGTTGTCGTGCCAGCGGGTGAGGGCGTTGAGGTGTTCGATTTTGCCCACGCCGAAAAGTTCCAGGAAGGTGACCATACGGGGGAGTTTGTAGGTGTTGGCTAGGGTGTCAAGACGTATTTGGGAGATTTTGACGCTGAGGGCTGTGGGGTTGGCGTCCAGGGTGATGTCGGGGGTAAAGGTGGTGATCTGGCCGGTGATGTCGTCTTTGCTGTATGTTTTGGCTGGGGTGCCCAGTTCGGCGATGATGCCGCATTCTTTGGGCAGGTTTTTGAGTTTGCCATAGAAGGTGAGGACGCTGATATGGAGGTTTTTGGGCTGGGCATAGATTTGTTTGAGCATGTCGGCTTTTTGGGCCAAGGTTTGACTGAGGGAGAAGATAATGTAGTAGGGCGCGATTTTGTTCATGTCTGTGTTGTGGATGGGGGTGCGGTGCTCGATTTCTTTTTCCAGGTAGGCGGAGATTTCTTTGACTTCGCCGGTGGCGGAGGCGATGAAGCGGAAAGTGTGTTCGTTGTTCCAGACATGGGGCAGCCATTTGGTGAAGTAGAATTCGTTTTCGTCCGCGGCGTCGTATATAAAGACGAGTTTGACTTCGTCGGGGCTGTAGAGGGCGGCGATCTGGAAGATGAGCCCTTTGGCGATTTCTCTGGTTTGGCGGGGGTTGCCGATGATGCCGGCGATGTGTTCTTCGTAGAGGGGGAGGGTAATGGGAATGTCGTGGAGTTCTTTGGGGGTTTCGCAGAGGGTGTAGAGATCCTCTTGGAGGTTGTCTTCGTCTGTGGTGAAACGGCGTTCGGCGTAGGACACATCGGCTTGGAGTTTGCCGCTGCCCAGGCCTAGGCGGAGTTTGAGGAAGTCGTTTTGGCCGGGGCCGCGTTCCCAAAGGTTTCTGCTGACGTTTTGAATGCGGGCGACGCAGTCGGTGAGGGGAACGTAGGTTTCGCGCATGATTTTTTCTTGTTTGGCGCTTTCGTCTTGGAATTTTTGGGCGAGGCGCTGGAGATATTCTTTGTATTTTTCTTGGCGTTGGGCTTCTTTTTTGGCGCGGCTTTTTTTGTTGTAGCTTTTGGAGAGGAGAGGCCAGAGGATGACGCCCAGGAGCATGCTGCCGGACATGACCATGGTGGGGGCGGCGCCGGCAATGTTGTCGCTCTGCATGGCGTTGTTGAGGGAGAAGAACATCATGGAGAGGGAGGCCATGCCCATGGTGAGGGAGGGGCCGAGGACGAGCATGAGGGGTGTTTCTTCGCCGGTGGTGTTTTGGGGCGGGGAGTCGATTCTGTAGACGGGTTTTTCGATGTCGATTTTGAAGCGGGGGGAACGGGAGAAGGCGTGGAAAGCGATGTCGTCGTATTCGCCGGTGTGGTCTTCGTCGTCGTCGGGGTCGGGCGGACGGATTGGCGGTCGGACGAGGGGTTTAAGGGCTTGGGTGGCGACACGGACTTTGCCGTCGGGGTTGTTGAAAGCGATGGTGTCGGCACCGATGATGATTTTGAATCCCATAATGATGGCGATGACATCGCCGGGTTTGAGGGTTTGTTGTTTTTTAACGCGTTTGCCGTTGACAAAGGTTCCGTTGGTGCTGGAATCGGCCACACTCCAACGCCCCTGGGTGTAGGCGATGTTGACGTGGGTGGAGGATACGTAGGGGTTGATGATAATGATGTCGTTGTTGTCTTGGCGTCCGATGGTGAGTTTGAGGTCTGTTTCGACCCGGTATTTGGTGTATATCTGGCGGTCTTCGGTGATGGGCTCTGTGTAGAGGATGGTTTTTTCTTTGGTTTTGGTTATTCTGACGTTGTGGATGTTTAAAGGTTTGAGGATTGCGCTGCGTATGTTTTGGTTTTGATCGTCCAATACCACGGCTTTTTTGTTGGATTTGACAACCCATTCCCCGTCTTGCCCTTCTATGCCGATGAGCTTAGCGGACGGATCGGTGGGCGGTTCGTTGAGCCAGTATTGCCCCGTGACTTTGTCAGGCAGGGTGACGGAAGTGAGTGTTTTCTGTGTGAGCAGGGCGACAAGCATGGTTTTCTCCTCAGATGAAAGACATTTTCTTCAGTTAGGCAATTTAAAACTCATTAATTATTGGAAGTTATTAAGTGGAGAGCAGATGAAATTCAAATAATCTTCTTCGAGAAATGAAGCCAAAATCCTTCTTGAATTCGACAATCTCTTAAAATTTTATGCGAAAGCTTTATAGCAATACCTTATCCTGATTTTCGATTAAAAAAACGCGTATATGTTTTGGAATAATTTACATAGTTAGATCTACTGATATAGCGTTGACAAGGAGCGCTCGAACCTATATGATTTGTTATACAAATATATTAATATGTGGACACGAAAGCGCAGAGTTTTACAATTGCTACCACTGCTACCAGGGGTTCAGTAGACAATTTTAAAAGGAGATGTTCGGTTATGAAACCAAAATCACGATGGTTAGCTTCCTTGTTCCCTTTTGCTCTGGGATTGCTCCTGGGTGCGCAATGTTTCGTCACAAATGCATTTGCGGAAGCCACCAGCAATCTGATCCTCAACGGCGATTGTGAAGATTCCATCCCGCTCATGAACTGTAACAATGGAACCAGCACATTCACCCTCGAAACCAATCCCGCAAATGTTAAAGACGGGAAATACGCCTTGGGGATAAAACAAAACAATTCCGGCGCCCATGCCGGCTATCAAGCCGGAATTGAACGCGACAGCTGGTATGACTTTGAATATGATATCAAAATCCTTTCTGACGCAAACGGAGGTATTCTCACCGGCACAAACAGTGATCCTCTTTCAAAAGTTTGGGTGGGTACGAACTTCATGTTTCCCGACACAAACGCAAGCGCGGGGAGACACCATGTCGTCCTTGGGGTCGAATGCGGTGTGGGCGAATGGACCCACATAGCAGGCAGTTGGAAAACCTCTCCCGCAGATCCCAACGCGAAACCTGAGGAAGCCTGGTTCGCGATCTATCCGCATGTTCCCCAATCAGTCATGTTTGTTGTAGATAACGTAAAACTGGTTAAGAGAGGGCAGACCGAAAATCTGGTACCCAACGGCGATTGCGAAGACGCCATCCCGCTCATGAACTGCAACAACGGAACCAGCGCATTTACCCTCGAAACCAATCCCACAAACGTTAAAGACGGGAAATACGCCTTGAGGATAAAACAAAACAATTCCGGTGCTCATGCCGGCTATCAAGCCGGAATTGAACGCGACTGCTGGTATGACTTTGAATATGATATCAAAATCCTCTCTGACGCGAACGGAGGTATTCTCACCGGCACAAACAGTGACCCTCTTTCAAAAGTTTGGGTGGGTACGAATTTCATGTTTCCCGACGCAAACGCAAGCGCGGGGCGACACCATGTCGTCCTCGGAGTCGAATGCGGCGTGGGCGAGTGGACTCATATAGCAGGCAGTTGGAAAACCTCTCCCGCAGATCCTAATGCGAAACCTGAGGAAGCCTGGTTCGCGATCTATCCGCATGTCCCCCAATCAGTCATGTATGTCGTAGATAACGTGAAACTGGTTGAGAGAGGGCAGAGTGTCACGAATTTGCCGGCGGTTTTTCATGATATTGATGGGCCCCGGACAGTTTTGACGCCTGTACCTGGCAATAACACCGGCGGAGAGGCCGTGCCACCGGAACAAAGGGAATACCCCGGCTGGACACCCATAGGCTGGAGTTCCCTGACAACTCCCGGCGCCGAGCCGCTTGATTCTTTTCCGGTAAGCGTCAGCGCGCCTGCCCCCACGTATTACGGCTTGTATGAACGTCAGATTACACTGAGTTATGTTGACGGGGACAATATAGTAAAACAGGAACAAATGCCGCAAAATGCCAACAGTGGTACACCAGGAGAATTTACCAGCACAGCATTTGTCGTGGCGGATAATCTCTCCCATCCGGAGCTGAATTTTGCCTACTGGGCATTAGACAGTGTTGACGGGCGAAGATACAACACAAGTGATCCCCTTACGATCAGCGAGAATAGAACGATGTATGCCGTATGGCAAACACCGTCGGCGCAAACCACCAGCAATCTGATCCTCAACGGCGATTGTGAAGATTCCATCCCGCTCATGAACTGTAACAATGGAACCAGCACATTCACCCTCGAAACCAATCCCGCAAATGTTAAAGACGGGAAATACGCCTTGGGGATAAAACAAAACAATTCCGGCGCCCATGCCGGCTATCAAGCCGGAATTGAACGCGACAGCTGGTATGACTTTGAATATGATATCAAAATCCTTTCTGACGCAAACGGAGGTATTCTCACCGGCACAAACAGTGATCCTCTTTCAAAAGTTTGGGTGGGTACGAACTTCATGTTTCCCGACACAAACGCAAGCGCGGGGAGACACCATGTCGTCCTTGGGGTCGAATGCGGTGTGGGCGAATGGACCCACATAGCAGGCAGTTGGAAAACCTCTCCCGCAGATCCCAACGCGAAACCTGAGGAAGCCTGGTTCGCGATCTATCCGCATGTTCCCCAATCAGTCATGTTTGTTGTAGATAACGTAAAACTGGTTAAGAGAGGGCAGACCGAAAATCTGGTACCCAACGGCGATTGCGAAGACGCCATCCCGCTCATGAACTGCAACAACGGAACCAGCGCATTTACCCTCGAAACCAATCCCACAAACGTTAAAGACGGGAAATACGCCTTGAGGATAAAACAAAACAATTCCGGTGCTCATGCCGGCTATCAAGCCGGAATTGAACGCGACTGCTGGTATGACTTTGAATATGATATCAAAATCCTCTCTGACGCGAACGGAGGTATTCTCACCGGCACAAACAGTGACCCTCTTTCAAAAGTTTGGGTCATGATATCCATATCCCTCTGAAAACCTGTTTCCGTCATTGTCTGGCGGACGAAACGGGTTACATCCATGCTGTCGCAATACCGCCAAGACCGGTGCAGCCAGACGCGGAAGCGCAGAACCGCGATTCCGCGCGTGCAAAGAAAGGCAGCAGCGCCCAGAAGCCAGATTGTGATCAGAATATCAAACAGAGTTATCCCGGCCAGGATGCCGGAGATCCTTGCCGAAGATGTCGAGCCAGCCAATCCGGAAGCTGATCCCGACAGGTCGGAAGCTGGTGCCAACAGACCGGATTCGGAACCGGTCTGGCCGGAAACGGATGTTGCCGGGTTGGTCGATCCTGTCAGCCCTTGCCCCTGATTCTGTTCCTCCGGCCAGGCTGTTCCAGGATTCTGCGTCTGATTATTTCCCGCCGAACCAAGGATGTCTTGTGGAAGTGCCGAATGAGGCGGGGTAATAACGGTGTCCGGTACAGTGAGGGAAATCGGTGCCCAAGGCGCGGGCAGGGTAATCGGAACCATCAGCCAGAGGGCCAGAAACAGCCAGACCCGATAGCGCCACCGAGGCGAATACCGCTTGGCCAGCCATGGGGCCGCCACCATGATAACAGCGATCAACAGGCCGACGATCAGGGAAACAGTAAACATTTTCAGGAAAATGATTTTGATAAATTCAGGCATCCGCAATTCCCTCCCATTCAATGTCCGGATCCTGACCCCGAGCCTGTTCCTAATCCTGATCCTGATCCTGACCCTGACCCTGCTCCAGAATCTTACGCAGTTCGCTGATGTCGTCCTCACTGACGGCGCCGCTGCTTGTCAGAGCAGCCACCATGTTGGCAATAGAGTTGCCGAAAGCCCGATCCAGAAACTCGCGGCCTTCTTGTTTCCGGTAGTCCTCTCCCGAAATAAGAGCGGAATAATAGTTGGAACCGGTGGAACGGTCACAATGAACGAATCCTTTCTTACACAACCGAGCCAGCACGGTCATTACGGTGGAAAGCCCCCAGGCGCGTCCAACAAGATTATCCATAATAAAAGAAGCTGTCAGGGGGCGCTCCGCTTCCCAGATGATGGTCATAATTCCCCACTCCGACTTGCTGAGGGAGGGTTTTTTTCTGTTGTTATCTGGTGTATCTTCTTTGGGGTGTTCCCGGTTCTGGCTGGTGATCTCCGGCGCGGATGGATGAACCCGGCGATAGCTATCCTCGGCTCTGAGCCATACATAGTCAGGCTCATCCTTGAGAACCTCAAGAACCTTGTCCCATATGCCATTGGAGCACCAACGCCGGAAACGTCTGGCCACACTGTTCCAGTTTCCGTAATACGACGGCAGATCCCGCCAGGGAGAACCGGTTTTCAATATCCAGAACACGCCGTTCAGAAATTGCCTGTTATCTTCAGCCACGCCGCCCCATTGTCCGGGCTGTCCCGGTAAAAACGGCGAGAGCAAATCCCAGACCGCGTCGCTCATGTCCTGATGTTTGTATGTTGTCATGAGAAAAACACCTCAAGTTTTCTTGTGTCCACTCGTTCAAGACGATTGTATAGTTATCATAGGCGTAAATGGCTTATCTGTCAATGGTTCGGCAGAAAGTTAGTTCGGCAGAAAATTAAGGGTCAGAAAATAAAGTTGACAAAAACATAGCGACTAAATCCCAGATAGTGTATACTGTTCTTAAGGAAGGTGAACCCCTATGAATCGGGCAATTCTCCCGGTCAAAAGTGACATTATTTTCAGGATATTCTTCGCGGACGAACGCAATATTGAGTTCTTGACGGACTTTTTGAAATCAGCCTTATCGATCCCTGCTGAGGAATACGAAGAAGTCGCAATAGTTGATCCCCATTTGATAAGGGAACACCCCACAGACAAACTGGGCATCATAGACGTAAAGGTCAAAACCAAGTCCGGCAAAACGATTCATATTGAAATCCAAGTCGCCCCACTAGTACTCTACCACTCCCAAATCGCCTAATAGATTGCAAATATTTCGGCACGAGGCAAGGAAGAACCGACGACGCATACCGGGCGTCTGCTAGGAGGGACTGACGAAGTATCGTGCCGAAAGATGAAGCAAGACATTAGGTAATTTGGGTGTGGTAGAGTACTACATATGCGGGAAAGAATCGTCTATTATGATTCCAAGCTGATCACAGAACAAATTGGCAAGAGCGAAAAGTACAGAGACATCAAGCAAGTTATCAGCATAGTAATAACCGAAAATGAATTCATCTCCAACAGCACCAACTATCACCACAGATTCACCATGTATGACCCGACAAACGGAGTGGAACTGACCGATATCGCCGGAGTGTACACCCTCGCATTAAATAAGATCCCCGCTGAATCAGATGATGGCCAAAGGTCACAGGTCAAATGATCTGCGTGTCCGTCATGACAAACTGCCCAACGAATTGCGCCATTCGATCCAGAGCTTCTTTAAGGATTTCCGGCGCATAAGCGTAGGAGCAGCGGATGTGGCCTTCACCGCAAGGGCCGAAGGCGGCGCCGGGGACGACGGCGACGTTCTGCTGTCGGAGCAGTTCTTCGGCGAATTGTTCGGAGGAGAGACCTGTAGCCGAGATGTCGGGGAAGACGTAGAAGGCGCCTTGGGGATCAAAGCAGGTCAGACCCATTTCGCGGAAGCCGCTGACCATGATACGGCGGCGGCGGTCGTATTCCATAATCATTTCTTGTTTGGCGGCGCTGCCGGTGCGCAGGCCTTCCAGAGCGGCGACCTGGCCCATGATGGGTGCGCACATGACGGAGTATTGATGGATGCGCGTCATGGCGTCGATGAGGTCTTCCGGACCGCAGGCGTAACCGACGCGCCAGCCGGTCATGGCGTAGGCTTTGGAGAAGCCGCTGATGTGCAAGGTGCGGTTGCGCATATAGGGCAGCGACGCAAAGGGTTGGTGGGTTCCTTCATATGTCAGGTCGGAATAGATTTCGTCGGAGAGCACGAGCAGGTCGTTTTCAGAGACGAACCGGGCAATGGGCAGCAGGTCGTCTCGTTCCATGACGGCGCCGGTGGGGTTGTTGGGGTAGGAGAGAAGGAGCAGCTTGCAGTTGGGGGTGTAAGCCGCCAGCAGGTCTTCTTCTTGGAGGCGGAAATCGTTTTCGGCCCGGAGGGGGACATAGCGGACTTCGGCGCCGGCGAGTTGAGCGCAGGCGGCGTAGGAGACGTAGCAGGGATCGGTGATGAGGACAGCGTCGCCGGGTTCGATGAGGGCGCGCATGGCTAGGTCAATAGCTTCGCTGGCGCCGACGGTGATGAGGATTTCGGTGGTGGGGGAGTAGTTGAGGGACATGTTTTTGGCCAAGTAGCGGGAGAGTTCCTGGCGCAGTTCGAAAAGTCCGGAGTTGCTTGTGTACATGGTTTGCCCTTGTTCCAGGGAATAGATGGCGCTTTCGCGCATGACCCAGGGGGTGGGGAAGTCGGGCTCACCAACGCCCAGGGAGATGACGTTGTCCATGGTGGAGACCAGGTCAAAGAATTTGCGGATGCCGGAGGGCGGCAAAGTTTGCACGGTTTGCGACAGATATTTTTTCATGGTGTGAACATGAGACGTTCAGGTCCCTTCTCCTCTCCAAAGAATTCGACGCCGTCTTGTTTATAACGGCGCAGGATGAAACGGGTGCTGGTGCTTTCAACCAAGTCGATGGGCGCCAGCTTATCGGAGACGAATTGGGCGATTTCGTGCATGGTGCGGCCTTCGATGATCAGACATAGGTCGGAGTTGCCTGAGAGCAGGTAGACAGAGCGGATCTCGGGGAAGCGTTGCAAGCGCTTGGCGATGTTGTCGTAGCCGTGGCCCCGCTGGGGGTTGATTTTGACGTCGATGAAAGCGGTGACGCGGTCTTCGCCAAGCAGCTCCCAATTGATGAGGACGCTGTATTTGGCGATGATTTTCTCTTGTTCCCATTTTTTGATTTTTTTGATGATGTAGTCCACGGAGAGACTGGTTTGAGCGGAGAGCTCTTCCGGTGTGAGGCGGGTGTCTTCAGATAAGAGCCGCAGCAGCCGGCGGTCGTCTTCTGTTAGCAGCATGGCGTTCTCCTTTTGTCAGTGTTCGGAATTCGGGAGTTTGGGTTCGTTTTTGCGAACTGCCAAATCTGAATATACCGAAATAATATCATGATAGGGATCAATTGACAATTGAAGATTGATCCGGGGCTGCAGGCACAATAACCGGTCAATAGCCATAGAAATGCCTGTATGAGCTCATTACCATTTGCTGTTTCCAATTCGTGGTAGGAACAGAATGGCTGAAACATCACAAAAAAATATACAAGTGACATTTTTTAGGTTATAATAGGACATATTCGGAGAAAGGGCAGTTCCATGGCGCGTGTGTTGCATGTTGTTTTGGTTGAGCCGGAAATTCCGCAGAATACCGGGAACGTTGTCCGTTTATGCAGTGCTTTGGGCGCGGTACTCCACCTTGTCAAACCTTTGGGGTTTCTGCTGGAGGATAAGTACCTGAAGCGGGCGGGGCTTGATTATTGGCCTTTGGTTGAACTTATTATTCATGAGGATTTCGCCGCTTTTGAGGACAGCGTTGTTATGCCAAAGTATTTGGCGACAACAAAAGGGAATTGCCGCTTCGATGAGGTGCGTTTTGCCGAGGCGTGCTGTTTGCTTTTTGGTTCGGAAACCAAAGGCCTTTCTGAGGATGTCTTACGGAGGTATCCGGATACTCAGCTCCGCTTACCGATGCGGGCCGGTTGCCGGTGTCTCAATCTTTCTAACTCGGTGGCGGTTACGGCTTATGAGGTTATGCGGCAATGGGGATACCCGAATCTGTGCTAGGAGGACCCATGGTGTACTTAGTTTACATAGTGCCGTTTGTTATCGCGCTGTTGGGGTCGTGTCTGATTACACCTGTGACAATCTGGATGGCCAGAAAATGGGGTGTGCTGGACCAACCCGGAGATAGGCGTGTTCATAAAAAAGCCGTACCGCGACTGGGCGGCGTCGCGATCTTTGCTTCGTTTTGGTCGGTGATGTTCTTGGTATGGCAGGCGGATTTGCTGCCGGCAACGTCGGATTGGACATCGACGATGATCTGGGGTTTGTTCTGGGGCAGCGCCTTGATCTTTTTGGTGGGGCTGGTTGATGATATTTGGGATATCCATCCTATGCCTAAGCTTATTCTGCAAATCGTGGCTGCTTGTATTCCGCTGTTTTTTGGCTTGGAGTTGTCTTTTGTGAATTTGCCCGTGCTGGGGGGGATCGTGCTTGGCGATTGGGGCGCGGTTCTGGCTGTCGCCTGGATTGTGGTTATTGTGAATACGGTTAATATTACCGACGGTCTGGATGGATTGGCTTCGGGTATTTGTATTATCGCGTCTATAATTTTGGCGTGGTCGGCGTTTACCATCGGGCAGAGTGATGCGGCCCAGGCGCTGATTATTCTGGCGGCGGCGGCGTTGGGATTTTTGTTTTTTAATTATCATCCGGCTAAGGTTTTTATGGGGGATAGCGGCAGCATGTTCCTGGGCTATATTCTGGCGACGATGTCAATCTGGGGAACCTTGAAAACGCCGATTATGCTAGGGCTTGTTTTTCCTCTGCTTGTCTTGGGGGTGCCTTTTGTCGATATTATATTCGCGGTGGTGCGCCGTAAATGGCAAGGGCACCCCATTATGAAGGCTGACCGCGGCCACCTACATCATCGTCTTATGGACAGTGGACTGACCCACGCTCAGGCTGTCTGGACAATGTATCTGATCAGCTTGGGGTTCGGCATGATGGCCATTTGTTTTAGCTATGAGATGTGGTGGGTGGCTGTCTTGTTGCTTCTTTTAAACAGTGTTGTTATTGTTCGGATTATGTTGAGACAGTTTCCTCTTCTGGGGGGGCTGACCGATTTCCTGCCGTGGAATAAAAAGAAGCCGAACCCTGAGGCTGAGGCTAAGACTGAGACTGAGATTAAGACTAAGACTAAGACTGAGGTAGAGGATGGGGAGAAGATTTCGACAATGGACAATGGCAATTGACAATGGACAATGGACAATTGCAATGGACAATTGACAATGGACAATGGACAATGGACAATGGACAATGGCAATGGACAATGGACAATGGACAATGGACAATGGGGAAGACGGACTGGGGTGGCTAACAATGGCTGTTTACATGACAATTGGCATTGCGTTACAATAGATGGGAAATAAGAGATTTCTCCAATTGTCCATTGTCCATTGTCCATTGTCCATTGAATAAGGGGGTTTCCCATGGATCAGACCAAGATCGATCGTATTAATGCTTTGGCCCGGAAGTCCCGGGGGCCAGGGTTGTCGGATGAGGAGATAGAGGAACAGAAAAGGTTGCGCCGGGAGTATGCGGCGGCTTTCCGTAATAACCTGGAGGCTATGTTGGAGCAGACTTATTTCGTGGATGAAGAGGGGCATAAGACTAAGCTACCGAAGAAGCATGATGTTAACGGCAACTGCCCATGTGATGCTTGTGCGGGAAGGGATGATTCTTAGTGGATTGGTTCCCTCTGCTGAATTCCGTTAGGATCGCGGCGGTGAGCAGCGTTATTGTGTTTTTTGCCGGGATCTTTGCCGCCTATTACGCTGTTCGGCTTCCGCGCGCTGTGAAGGGTTTTCTGGATGTGGTTTTGACGCTGCCATTGGTTTTGCCGCCGACGGTGTGCGGTTATTTTTTGATTATGGTGTTTGGGGTTCAGCGGCCTTTGGGGGCTTTTTTGGCGCAGTTTGGCATTAAGTTTGTTATGACTTGGTATGGGGGTATTCTGGCGGCTGCGTTGGTGGCGTTTCCGCTGATGTATCGCACGGCGCGGGGCGCTTTCGAGAGTTTTGACAAGACGTTGGCTTATTCGGGTCAGACGCTGGGGCTTAGCAATACGTATATTTTTTGGCGTATCTGTATGCCGGCTTGCCGGCAGGGGATTCTGGCGGGTTTTGTGCTGGCTTTCGCGCGGGCGCTGGGGGAGTACGGGGCGACGAGTATGTTGATTGGCTATACGCCAGGCAAAACCGCGACGATTTCGACGACGGTTTATCAGCTTTGGCGTACCAACAACAACGGGTTGGCCTTGCGGTGGGTGCTGATTAATATTGCTATTAGCGCTCTGGTTCTGACCGTGGTGAACCTGTTGGAGAGACGTGATAAGAAGGCGGCGATGCTATGAGTCTGGTGGTTGATATCCAAAAAAACCTTGGGGATTTTTGCCTGGATGTTTCTTTTGAGACCGAAGGTGGCGTGACGGGGCTGCTTGGGGCTTCGGGGAGCGGCAAGAGTATGACACTGATGTGTATTGCCGGGGTTGTTAAGCCGAGCCGGGGCAAAATTGTTCTGAACGGGCGGACTTTGTTTGACGCGGAGGGCCATGTGGATTTGACGCCGCAGCAGAGGCGTGTGGGGTATTTGTTTCAGCATTACGCTTTGTTTCCCAATATGACGGTGCGCCAGAATATTTTGTGCGGGTTGAGGAGTGGGGGAGAGAAGGCGGGGGATCGGGCGGCCAAGGAGCGTTCTGTGCGGAATATTATGAAGATTATGCGGCTGGAGGGCTTGGAGAACCGCCGTCCCGGCCAACTTTCCGGCGGGCAGCAGCAACGTGTGGCTTTAGCGCGGATTCTGGTGGGGGATCCGGATCTGCTGATTTTGGATGAGCCTTTTAGCGCGCTGGATAGCCATCTGCGGGGTCAATTGCAGGCTGAAACCCAGAGGCTGCTCAAAAGGTTTGGCAAGGATGCTGTTTTGGTGACCCACAGTCGGGATGAGGCCTATCAACTTTGCCGGAGGATTGCTTTGCTTGAGGCGGGGGAACTGATTGTTTGTAAGGAGACCAAGGGTCTTTTCAGCGATCCGGGAAGCCGGACGGCGGCTTTGTTGACCGGTTGCAAGAATGTTGTGGATGCCGAAAAAACAGGGGCGTATGAAGTGCGGATCCCGGCTTGGGGTGTGTGGTTCACTACGGCGCAGCCGGTGGGGGATGATCTTTGCGCCGTCGGCGTCCGAGCCCATTATTTTGACCCTGAGGCTGAGCAGAACAGGTTCCCTGTTTTGTTTGCGGATGAGATCGAGAGCCCTTTTGAGTATTCGTTTCAATTTCGTTATGCCGGTCAGTCTCAGGAATCGCCGGATGTATGGTGGAATATACCTAAAGAGAAAAGAAAGGAGCTGTTTCCCGGGGAGATGGGTGTCGCTCCGGCAAATATTCTTTTGCTCTACAGATAGGCTGCTATACATAGATTTGACTGTTATGGCGAATGCTTATTGGGATATGACGCTATAAGGGAGGCCTTGACGCCCAAAGAAAAACTTTACAATAGACGCTTTTTCGACTAAAATCAGTACAGAGTGATGGAACATAGATGGTACGGTTGTCTTGGCTTACTATATTATATTTGGAGGATACGAGATGCCGGAAGTGATTAAGAATCGGAACATACAGATCTTTTTTGTGTTTTTTGGGATTGTGGCTTTGGGGTGGACGTTACCGACCTTGGCAGGTTCTTCCGTGGGAGGCATTTCGGAAATTGGCTACAGGGTTTTGGCGATTTTCTTCGGAGTGTCTTATGCGTGGAGCAGGACGAACGATATCTGGCCGAGTTTGCTCTGTTTCTTCTTGTTGATGTTTTCCGGCGCTCTCTTCGTTGAGGATATGCTGACGGATTTTTTAATTATTGAGGTGACTCTTTTTCTGGTTATGCTTTTTGTGTTTCTCAAGTTTTTGGAGGAAAGGGAAGTGGGGCAGTATTTGGCTGCCTGGATGCTGAAGAAAAAGTTTTTGCGCGGTAGGCCTTGGTTCTTTTTGTTTATTTTCTTCCTGACGGCTTTTTTGGTGTCTTCCCTGATTAATATTTTCGTGGGCATTTATCTGATGTGGGGCATTGGGACGAGTATCTCAAGGAACCTTGGGTTTAAACCTTATGACAGGTTTCCGACCCTGCTGGCGTTGGGTGTGAGCATTATGGGCGCGTTAAGTTTGAGTACGATGCCTTGGAGTTCCAATTCGATGGTGATATTGTCGCTTTTGTCGGGCAGCAGTTTTTTCAACGAACCTCCGGATCTTGGACGCTTTTTCCTGATGACAATTCCGCTGGGAATTATCGTGATTATATTGATGCTGCTAACTTACAAGATCCTTTTCCGTCTTGACGTGAGAAGACTGAGAAAGCTGGGGCCTGATTTTATTAATCTTGATGATTGTACGATGACGTCGGGAAAAGCGGTTGGGTTGTTATCTTTGTTGGCCTTCATCCTTCTGATGCTGGTGCCTGAGTTTTGGCCTAATATTTTCTCAGCGCCTGGCGTCATTCAGTCTCTAGGCTATATGACCAAAATCGGTAAACTCTTAATTATTTTTGTAATCCTTTCTCTGATAAGAGTGAAGAGACAGCCGGTTTTTAATTTTAACCAATTGGCCGCCCGTGGCGTTGTTTGGGGTGTTGTCGGTGTTTATATGGTGGCGATCCCGCTTGCGAATTCTCTGGTCAGCCCGGTGACGGGAATCGTTGATTTTATCGGCAATTCTGTGGCACCTTTGTTCCAGGGTTTGCCGGGGCTTATTACTCTGATGATAATCGGTTTTGCGACGGTTCTGCTGACGAATTTCACGGCAAGTATTCCCGTGTGTTTGATGATGATGCCTATTGCGTTCAAACTGATGGAGGGCACGAGTGCTACTCAGGAGCAGATCGCTTTCCTTCTTATTGTGTTATGTTCCTTTGGCTGGATAACGGCTGGCTCGTCGCCGGCGGGCATGGTTATGCACGCCAATAAGGATTGGTTGAGGACAAAAGAGGTTGTCATTTACAGTGTGCCGATATTGGTCATTATCACGGCTGTGATCATCCTTTATAATTATTATGTTTTGGGGTGGGTTTATCCTTTAATCAGCGGTTAGCCCTCTCCGGGGGATTAGGTTGAGAAGAGTTCTTCAATGATTTCCGCGGCGTCTTGAACCAGCTTGGGGCAGATCTTTTTTACCTGTTCTGCCGTTGTTTGGTTGTTGCTGTTGATCAGATCAATCCCCAGGAGTTCACGGCAATTGGTGGTTTTGTTTCTTTCTTCAAACCTGCGGGAGAATTCCCGGATCAAAGTGTATGTTCTTTCTTTGGAAGAAGTGTCTTCTTTGAGAAATTGACCATGTTTCAGGCCTATGAGCAAATAGGCGCCCGATACGGCGCCGCATGTTTCTTGGAGCCTTCCCATTCCTGCGCCCAGACCGCAAGCGATTTGCAGCGCGGTCTTTTTGTCTAAGCCAAACTCTTCGCAGTAGGTGGAGAATATGGCTTGGGAACAGTTGAAACCGCTGTGGAAACAGGCTAAAGCCTCATTGACTTTGTTATGGTTATGCTGGGCCAAGGCAGCGCCTCCTCTTAAGTTTGCTGAATGCGGGCGTGTTTTGAGTATACGTTTCGTACCGATATAAGTCAATATGCAAGTTTGGGATCCTGCACCTTTGGGATCCCTCGTGCCCTGCCGAAGAGATCGCGTAAAGAAATTCACCCCAATAGACATAAATTGCTAATTAAGCCCGTATAGATATAATGCTTGAGATGCTAGTCCAATATTTGATTTGACGAAGACAAATCGACTCGGAGAAATTTTGGGGAGGGAAGGGAATGCAAAGTTATGACATCTTCAGCGACATAGCTGAAAGGACGGGGGGGGACATTTATTTTGGCGTGGTTGGCCCGGTGAGATCCGGGAAATCAACGTTCATCAAGCGTTTCATGGAGTTACTTGTTTTGCCGAACATCGAGAATGTTTTCGAGAAAGAGAGAGCTCGGGATGAGTTGCCCCAGAGCGGAGGCGGCAAGCGCATCACCACGACGGAGCCCAAATTCATTCCTTCTGAAGCTGTGGAGATTCTTTTGAAGGATACTCTCCACATGAATGTTCGCTTGGTCGATTGTGTGGGATATGCGGTAGAAGGCGCGTTGGGGTTTGAGGGCGAGGACAGCGATGAAATGAGAATGATTCATACGCCGTGGAGCGATGAAGCCATGCCGTTCCAGGAAGCGGCCGAAATGGGCACACGCAAGGTTATCATTGATCATTCCACGTTGGGGATTGTGGTTACCACTGACGGATCGCTTTCTGAAATACCGCGGGAAAGCTATGTTGACGCTGAGTCCCGTGTGATTGCCGAACTGAAGGATCTGGGCAAACCGTTTATTGTGCTGATGAACACAAGTCGTCCTTTTGCGGAAACCACTTTGGAGCTTTGCCGATCCCTTGCTATGGAGTATAGTGTTCCGGTTATTCCGATGGATTGCATGGAAATGACAAGCAATGATATTTCTCAATTCCTGGAAGAGCTGCTCTATGAGTTCCCTGTGACGGAAGTGAACATAGAGTTGCCGAAGTGGGTTGAGGAACTTGATTCAAGTCATCCTGTCCGCTGCGGGTTTGACGAGTCCATCAACAACGCTGTGAGCCAGATCAAACGCATTCGCGATATTGATTATTCTTTGGAAACCCTAGCGGAATGTCCTTACGCTGATGAGGTGTATCTGGTGGAAACGGATCTCGGGACAGGGTGCTCGGAAATTCGTGTTACGGCCCAAAAAGAGTTGTTCAAAAAAGTTATGGAAGAAATGACAGGTATGGAGATTGAAGGGGATCACACGCTGTTGCGGCTGATTCTCGATTACAGCAAGGCAAAGAAGGAATGGGACAAATTGGCGCAGGCGTTTGAAGAAGTCAAAGAGAACGGCTACGGCGTGGTGACGCCACAGATCGATGAAATGCTTCTGGAAGAGCCTGAACTGGTTAGGTCCGGCGGTCATTATGGTATTAAACTCAAAGCCAGCGCGCCGTCTCTGCATATTCTGCGCGCTGATGTAACCACGGAGATCACACCGCTGATTGGTACGGAGAAACAGGCGGAGGAACTGGTTAAGTATATTCTTGACGGGTTTGAGTCTGATCCGAAGAAGGTTTGGGAGTCTAATATCTTTGGCAAATCTCTGCATGATCTGGTGCGGGAAGGGATCCAGACCAAACTCTATAAGATGCCGGATAATGTGCAGTCCAAGCTTCAGGATACGCTGCAGCGTATTGTCAATGACGGGAACGGGGGGTTGATCTGTATCATTATTTGAGGGATCGTTGTTCTCTGAGATTGGCATCCTTTGTTTGGTCAAGGTTTGGTCAAGCGCTCGTAGTTTATGCTGGGCGCTTGATTTTTTTGTGTGGGTGTGATAGATTAATTGAGGATCTTTTCGGGGCGTAGCTCAGTTTGGTAGAGCGCTACCTTGGGGTGGTAGAGGCCGCACGTTCAAATCGTGTCGCTCCGACCAGCCGTATGTCAAGTCCACGCTAAAAATTTTTTAAAATTTTAGCGTGGGCTTTGATTTTTGCCCCTAACCCTTGTGATTCATACATTCGTCCTTTCGCGGGCAACGAGGGCAGTGGGTTCTGGGTTCGGTGCTCTGTTTTTTCCGATAATCTGATGAGGGGCGAGCAAGGAACCCAGGACTCCGACCCGGGTTTAGCCGATTTTTGTGATAATGATGGAAGCGCTGGTTACGGATGTTCCCCCGCCGATGTGGCTGATGGTTTCCTGGACAAGATCAAGATCATCAATGCGATTCATCGTTAAGATATCATCTTCTGTCAAATGCGCGATCACCTGGCCTTGAATGATTTCATCATGTGACATGGCACCATAGTTGCTGCCGGGGATCATGGTTGGCCCCGGTATGCCTTGATCACAAAAGAGAGCAAACGCTGTATCGTATCCTGTTTTATGCACTTCCCAGCTGATACAATAGTAGCCGGTTTCCAGGATATTGATTTTGGTTGGCGAGGTAAATGTTATTGCGGTGCCTTTGGCAAGTGAGTTGGTAAACGTGACAGCTGTTCCCTGTGCGCCTGATGTCGGCGCCGGGCTGAGGGATTGTGCTAAAGAAGTCCATAGGAACAGAAAAGCCTGTTCGGGCCCGGCAGGTCCGGTAGCCCCAGTGGGCCCGGTGGGGCCGCTGGCAGGTCCGGTAGGCCCGGGTGGCCCTGTGGGCCCGGTTGCCCCGTCAGAACCGGTGGGGCCGGTGGGTCCTGTGAGGCCGGTGGCTCCCGTGGGCCCGGTGGGTCCGGTGGGACCGGTGTCTCCGGAACCGGTGGGACCTGTGAGGCCGGCGGCTCCCGTGGGCCCGGTGGGTCCGGTGGGACCGGTGTCTCCGGAACCGGTGGGACCTGTGGGACCGACAATGCCCTGATCCCCTTGGGGTCCCTGTTCACCTTGAGAGCCTTGCTCCCCTGGGGGTCCCGGACATCCCATAGGGCCTTCCGGTCCCATAGGGCCTTCCGCTCCGGCCGGGCCTCCCGGCCCTATTGCTCCTTGGGGTCCGACTGACCCCTTTGGGCCTGTAACCCCTTCCGGGCCGGCAGATCCTTGGGGACCCACGGAACCTGGGTCGCCTTTGGGCCCGATGGGTCCCATTGGGCCTGCGGGTCCCTGGGGGCCGGGGTTGCCTTTCGTCCCTTGAGGTCCTTGACACCCCGAGTCTCCTTGGGGCCCTATATCCCCACGAACCCCCTGTGCACCCCGGGCACCTTGGGGTCCGGCCGGACCTCTGGGGCCGTAGGGACCGGGGCTGCCCGGGCTACCTTTGTCGCCTTTTTCTCCCTTCGGTCCTGCGGGGCCTCGTGGCCCCTGCGGGCCTGCGGGACCCTGAGGCCCTGCCGGTCCGGGAGCGCCAGGATCGCCTTTAGGGTAGAGATTGCAATCCTTTTCGTTTGACATGTGTTTCTCTCCTCGGCATGAAGAAATACTTGGATTACGGATCCTCGTCCATTTCAGCAAGGATGAGTGCCTGGGTGAATTTAAAGGTTGTTCCGACAGGAAGATTCGTAAGTTGTGAATTCGGTATGAAATAGATGCCGGTTTCATCAAAACGGATAGGAAACGAATAGACATTGCCGGAAGGCGTCTCTATCCAGAGAGTTCCTATCGTTGTATCACCTTGGTACAGCAACAATTCTTCGTATTGGTTGCTTCTCATAATATAGTATGTGGTTCCGTTGGATAATGTCTGTGTATGGTCGAGCGCACCTATTCCCCAGAAGTTATAGGTGTGTCCGGAATGAATAACCGCAGCGCCAATACCGGAAAGCGAAACAGTGGGCGTCCATATCCTGGAGATGTCGGATAGATAGATAAAGTCTTCAATGATCTTGATTTTTCTCTCGATATCAACGATCTCCGTCTCGATTGTTTTGATTCTGCTTTCCAACAGAGAAAGATCGAGGCCAAAGACGAGAATGCCGGCTTTGGGCCGAAAAACAGTTAGCCGGACATCAGAGTCAGCCGTGTTGAATAACGCAACCGTTGCTTTTCCATGCTCGGTGATCTCGGCTTTGGAAACAATGAGAGTGTTGAATCCCGGTGTTGAAGAGACTTTGATGTGATTAGTGGATTCGGCGAGAACAATCCAATCCGGCGTAACAGCGTCGTAGTCAAATTTTTTCAGTTGATAGGATTGTCCGTTTGTAGACAGACCGGTCATGGCGACAACATGCCAAAAAGTGATATAGATTCCCGGCCTCAGAATGTCAATCGATCCATCGGCGTGGTAGACAAAATCCTCTGAAGGGGATGACGAGCCGGTTTCGCTTAACGCGATAGCCGTCTCAAATCTGACAATGGAATTTACGGCGATCTCCGTTGCTGAATTGCATTCCCGCTGAAGAAAATATACCATAAGCAATCGCGCTCCTCGAAGGTAGTTCTTCTACTACTCTATTCGGGTGCAAGCCATTTGTGACCATAAAAACTGGCGCGTGGTCCGGGAAATCAGGGCAGGTCAAAAATCTGCCCCACTGTCAGGATATGAGGTTCGCTGTAGAGGAGACCTTGGGCGGCCAAGTCCAGGAATTGTTCCAGAGGTTCCCCCAAAGGATGGGATGAAAAAGAATACTGCCAAACCCCGCAATCCATTTAAGTGATTTGGACTTGACGGAGTACTAGACTGGTTTCCACTGCGCGATAAACGTCGCATACATACCAGGCGTCACTGTCGCGCCTTCAGCGTGCTTATTTTTCCCGCCGCTAACGATCCAGCCGTCAAACTCATAGCCATCTTTTTTGACCCCACTGGGCAGGGTCATTGGCAGACCTCCCAAGAACATATTATAGCTGTTATAACAGGCTGTTCCGACATCCTCTGGCGGTTTCGGCATACCGCCGTCAGTATTATACTTTATGATGACCGGCATCCGATACAAACCATAGAATGTTGTATCAACACCTATACTCCAGGATTCGGATATCGGATGTGCCGTGGCACCCTTCTCGGTGGTCCACCCAACGGCGAGCCAATTGCCACTCGTCCCGTAGGTATTCTGTTGTGGAAATATGACCTCACCAACGGTATCCTGGTTATAGATCCTTACCGTCTGTGTCTTTTCCATTCTACTCATCCCGCTGTAATCGATAAAAGTTGCGGTTACTTCTCGCACATAGATGGCATATAGCAACGCGTCTTGCGAGACCTCGAAGGGTTCTTCAGGGACATGTGCGTGCTGGTTCCTGTTCCAACCGACAAACTGCCAGCCTTCTTTCGTAGCCACAGGAGTCAGATTCGCCAGTCTTCCGTTTTCTATCGTTTCTGTTGTCTTTGTGGCGGACGAACCGCCGTTTTCTCCGTAGTTATATGAAACAGTATAGAGTTCTTGTTCCGCCGTTTGTTCAAGCGGAGCCATCATCGGTAAAGGGTCTTTGCTGGTGTCAGAGAATTGGCTATACATCGCCGATGGCTCTCCGGCGGCTAAACTCCCGGCAACCCCCAGCACGCCAATGGTTGCTATTACAAAAATCGACACAAAAATCACGGGTGTGACGCGTCTATACCGTCTGACGGTCTTGATTGTAGCCAAACGCTCTTTCAAATTTTTCTTTTTTTCATACATCGTTACAGCCAAAACGGCTTGCGGCAGTCTTGCTTCCGCAGCCAAAGTAATTAGGGTGCGTCCATAGTCTTTTTTATCATTGGCGTTCATAGCATGTACAACAGCTGCATCGCATGAAAGTTCACAAGTGCGATCAATTTCGCGTCGTGTTAACCGGATAAGAGGGTTGAACCAATGCAGAGCGCAAGCTATGATAGTCAACCATTTGACAATGATATCAAGCCGGCGCAGATGGGTCAGCTCATGAAGCAGAATGTGCTTAAGCTGTGCATCTGTATACTTTCGGTCAGGCAGAACAATCATAAGTCGGAAAAGGCCGGCTAGCATTGGCGTCGATACCAATGGGGATAAATAGAGCTGAGGGGGGCGTCTGCCGCAACACAAATCCTTTAGCACCGAGCGATAGGGCAAGGGCGCAATTCTTCGGTAACGGAGCTTTCCGAGGAAATAAGCGAAACAGAGGAAATGATAAAACATTATTAGGCCTGCTATAGAGAGGTAAATGACTACGATTCCTCCACGCAGGACAGTTAACAGGCGCGTATTCTCAATCTGGAGATTCGTGGCTACCCATGTCGGGATTTCAGACGCGTGTTCAGCCAGAGCCAGCTGTTCCATCGCCGCGTCATTGGCAACCCCATCCGTTATCGAATCCATTATTGTCTGGCTTGCCGGTGTCGATTTCTTGTTAGAAGCCGTGACGGCAAGTTTCTGTTCGATGGCGGAGCGGACAGATACAAGAGACAATCCTGACGCTTGTTCAGGCAAATGAATAGCCTTGTGCACGGGAATCAGCAGAACCACAAGAACGATAAGCCACAGACCATACTGCACAACCTGGGGAAGGTGGCTTTGCATAAACGGTCTGATAAGAAGAAGCAAGACTGTCAGCACACTGCCGGAAAGCGTCATGATCAACACTGTGGTCATTCCGAATCACCTCCCGTTTCCAAAAAGGCTTTGAGTTCATCAATGTCCTTATCACTGAGTTTTCCATTCCGGCAAAGAGAAGTTACATAGCTTTTAGCGCTTCCGTCAAACAGGATATCAATGAACCCTTGCATATATTCGTCTTCAGTGATGGAAGGACTGTACATCATCGCATGCTGGAATTGAGCGCTGATAACCCCCTTATCGCGTAGTCGAACAAGAAGAGTCTGAATGGTTGATTTGCTCCATGTTGTTTTGGTTTCGAGTTCTTTGCGTATCTCCAAAAAGCTCAGTGGGCGTCTTTCCCGCCAAAGAATGCACATGACCTCAAGTTCCGCGTTAGATATTTTTATTGGTGACATACCTCATTTGCTCCTTTGAACAGATCTGGTTGCCTCAATACTACATAGGTTTATTCCTTTCGTCAACCACGATGGTACTGTAAATTGTACCCCTATTCGATCTTTCTGTTACCGATCAGACCCCAGCCGGAGGGGCGGGAGGGGGCTGTGGGGCACAGGGCGGAGCCGTTCTACGTGGCGGCGCGGGGTCTAAGGCCTTTACGCGAAAAGCGCAAATAAGGCAGCCTGCGCTTTTTTCCGCTCCAAGGCCTAAGACCCGCTGCCGCCACTCACGAAAAGGCTCCGCCCTGTACCCCACAGACCCCTCCCGCCCCTCCGGCTGGGGTCTGATCAGTCTGATCGGTAACAATTTTCTTCGGATTCCTTCGAGGTCTTAGCAGACATCGATGTCATTGCTGTAAACAAAAGATGGCTCCGAGCACAACAAAATGCTTTTCACCGTCTTTTCGGCTGCTGTAACTTTCGGTCTGAATGTCATCAAGATCTTGTTCCTTGCATAACAAAAAGACGGCCTGGTCGCCGTCTTTTTGTTGCTTCCCATCATGTTATCATCGATCATTGACCGCCAAGCACCGTATTGAGCGCATTGATAACTTCTGTTCTGCCTTTGACTCTGCTTTCCCAACTCTTAATACTAATACAGTAGCAATTTCCATGGTTAAGCTTGCTCTCAAGATCTGCAAGAGTAACATATTGATCAGACGGAAATTCGCTCACTGCCCAGGGCCGGTTTCCCAATACATCAAGATCCACTTTTCCTTTTTCGTATTGTTGTCCTATGAACACTGTCCACCCGGGAATGACTCCATCGACCTTGGAAATAGCCGCCTCCATAGGATGACCATAACCCGCAAGGCCGTGAGTAATTAGCTTGTTGGCAGGAATGCCATATTGGATCGATTCTGCAATCAGGAATTCAAAATAATCGTTTATGATATAACCAACCGTTGCCGGTGTTATGTCTCCCGTATGGGGAGCCTGAAGACGATCATCATGAATACCGTCACGAAGATTTCGTTCCCAAAGTGTCTGGGCGGCAGCGTATCCGAGGGGTCTGACTTTGTTGCTCCATGGACTTCCGGGCGGATCATCTGATTTAGGCATATCATACAAATCATTACCGTTAACTAGATTGCCTGCGTCATCAGGATATTGGTAATAGTATGAACCTGCCCAGGGTGATGTTTCCTGGCCTAATACCACACCGGCAAACAAATATTTCTTGTCATCGGCCAGATCGTTGTACCAATTTACAATAATAGGCATGATCCTCTGAAAGGCTGCTCTGTTTGTATCGCGAAAAGCTTCAGAAGCCAAGTTGGGCGGAGGACAATTGAGGCGATCTTGAGCCCCCCAATTTCGCCATGCCAGCTTGACAGCTGTATCCTTAGTCATACCCCAGTCAAAATGCTCCACATTATAGATATTATCCTCACTATACGTTGCTCCCGAATGATTCGTAACCATAGGGTTCCATGGTATGCTAAAGTTTTCACTGTCGTTCCACCAGTTCCAACCGGCATTGCTGTTATACCACGAATTAGCCCCGTCAAGATGGATGAGAACAGGGACATTATACAGTTTGGCTCCCTCCAACATGTTTTCGAGGGATTGTACGACTCTGTCCTGACCTGCGGGACTCGTATTGTAATTGAAAGTGTAGGCAACCGCCAAAAGCCGATTCGAGCTGCCGGCATCAAGGGTATCGGTGATGTCGCGCCAGCTCGCTTCATTTAAGAAAGAAGGAGGATTGTTGGCAGACCAGCCGTTTTCCGGCGTAGACGTTACTGGGTCAACTCTATGCACAGCCACATATTGTATGGTTTCTTCATCAGTTGGCCCCGCTTCCCTCCATTGCGCGATAAAAGTTGTATACATACCGGCGTTCACAACCGCGCCTGCAGCATACTTGTTTGTCCCACCGCTGACGAGCCAGCCATCAAACTTATAGCCATCTTTTTTGACTCCGCTGGGCAAAGTTATGGGCAGACCTCCCAAGAACATATTGTAACTGTTGTAGCATGCTGTCCCAATGTCATCAGGCGGTACAGGCGTGCCGCCGTCAGTGTTGTACTTTATGACGACAGGCATCCGATATAAACCGTAGAATACCGCATCATCGCCTATACGCCAGGATTCGGGTATGGGTTCCGCGGTGGCGCCTTTTGCAGTGGTCCACCCTGCGGGGAGCCAGCTTCCGCTTGTCCCGTAGGTATTCTGTTGTGGAAAGGGGACATCGCCAAGGCTCTCGTTGTTGTAAATTTTCACCGGTTGCGGGTTTTCCATTTTATTCATTCCGCTGTAGTCGATGAAGGTCGCCGTCACTTCTCTCATATAGATGGCATAAAGGTCCTCGTCTTGTGTGGCCTCAAAGGGTTCACCAGGTTCATGTTCGTTTGGATCCTTGTTCCAGCCAACAAACACCCAACCATCTCCTGCTTTCGCGGCCAAAGGTTCAAGGGGGTTTTGATTCACCAGAGTACCGCTGTTGACCATGACCAGGGTCATTGTTTCTCCTGTATCCGGGTTATAACCTCCGTTTGTACCATAGTTGTAGCGGATGGTGTATTGAATCGGCTTCCCTTTCTCATACATCGTGGCGCTGTCGGTACCCTGCAAATCAATAACGGCCCAACCCGATGGGTACATTGTGCCATCAACGCCGTTGAGTGTCCATCCGGCAAATTCCATACCTGATTGACTAACCCATGGCGGGAGCTTGAAGATTTGACCGCCGTAAGTTCTGCCGGGATCGAAGCTGTTGGTAAACTGTTGACAAGAGACTTTCTCCGGAGCCGACACGTCGCCGTTAACCAAGAAATCAAGTGTAACTTGCCGCTCATAGAGCCCGTAGAATGTTCTATCCTCAGATAAAGAGAGGAATTCTATCTGATCTGGGCCGAAGCTTCCGGATGAGTCATCCGGAGAGAAGACCCATCCTACGATTTTCCATCCGGGATATTCGCTCAATGCCGGGATCTCGATTAGCGCGGTATCTCCATAACCGATCTGCTGAGTTTTGGTGTCAATGACTTGATTGGCCCCGTTATAACTGATGAAAGTTGCTGTTACCGTTTTCTCGCTGTCCGCTGCCATAACAGGGAGAGAAAAGAATTGTGTGAAAAGGAACCAAGAGAAAGCTAACCCAACCATGAATACCAAACATCGTTCTTTAGTCTTCATTCTGAAAACATCTCCTTTTCTTCTCATATAAGCGATACATACATAGTGTAGATCATCAACTACAAAATGTGGATCATCGCAATTCTATCACCAGTAGACCAATCTTGTCAATTGGAAAATACGCCCATGGGTGCATATTTTAAAAGTGCAGGAAGCGACAAAAAATAAATAGAAATATCTACTGCGGGGTTCTCCCGCAACCGAATGGTGAATGGAGATGGATATTATGTGGGCTCGTAACAGTCCCAAGGTAGGGTTTGGTGAGCGGGAGACTCCAAAAGCCCGCGAACTCTTTTCGCCTTTTGAGGTT
>WRHI01000020.1 GCA_009783315.1 Peptococcaceae bacterium | reverse complement strand
GACTGTTACGAGCCCACATAATATCCATCTCCATTCACCATTAGGTTGCGGGAGAACCCCGCAGTGGATATTTCTATTTATTTTTTTGTCGCTTCCTGCACTTTTAAAATATGCACCCGAGGCAATGGGCACAATTGACGAAAGAGGATGGCTTCTGTATGATGGTTAGAATCATACTATTTGTGAAGAAGTGATTGCGGTGGGATAACCAAACAACGTCGGGCAATCCTGGCCATTTTATCCGAATCCGGCCAGCACATGACAGTAGAGCAGATTTTCGAAAAGACAAAACAAACCTTTCCTTACCTGGGGAAGGGCACTGTATATCGCAACTTGAATCTTTTAGCTGATGAAGGTATTATCAGGCGTCTGCAAATTCCTGGCCGGCCCATTCGGTTTGACAGCAACACGGTTCCTCACCAGCATATGGTGTGTGTGTCATGCGGTAATATTGTAGATATCGCCGATTTAGACCCTGCGGAAATGCATAGGCTAGCAGGACCGCAGACAGAAATTGTTGACCAAACCCTGGTGATATATGTGGTTTGCGATGAATGCGCTATATAAAGCAAAGAAAAGGGGCAGGGAAAGTATTGTCAAGAGAAAGTCAGGCTAAAGCGGACAATGCAAAGATGAAGAAGCCCTCTTCAAGAACAATGAAGACCCTTAAAGTCATTCATTTTGTGGGCGTTACTGTCTGGGTCAGCGGGGTCATTTGCACATTGGTGATCTTGTCGGCTTTATCTCAACAAACTTCACATGAAGGGATACTGGCGCTGCTATCCTTGATTGAGCTTGCCGATTATCTCTTAATAATACCCGGGGCCACGATTTGTTACCTGCTCGGTACAGCATATGGCCTATTTACTGTCTGGGGTTTTGTTAAGCACAAGTGGATAATTTTTAAATGGATACTGTATAGCATTGCTTGTATCCCGGCGATGATTTTTGCTCTTCCTTTAGTGAAAGCCATGAGACAATTTGTTCTGCTGAACGAAGTGACTGCAGCAGCTGTTCCAGAATTCCAGAACATGTTGGCTATACTTGGCGCTTTGAGCAGCTGCATTTTGGTTATTGCTGTGGTCATAACCATGATTTCAGTCACCAAGCCGTTTAAGAAAAGGAAAACCTGAATCGTTATTTATTCTTCTCCTGGCGCACAAAGTTGAGCGTTCCCGCGACAAAGAAAACAAAAGTAAAGGCGATAATGATCATCAGATCTACCTCTGGCGGGTATAATGTCGGGGTTTTATCCAGGCTTGTCCCATCGTAAAATAGGCCTCGCGCGAAATCCACGCAATAGGTCATTGGCAGCGTCCGGCTGAGGATGGCCATAATCCCAGTTGATTCGGTAACAGGTATGAGCGCGCCGGACAAAAACATCTGCAGCATAGACACGAGCATAGAGAGTGTCCCTGCTGCTGCGGCGTTGCGGACGAAACCAACTAGCAGCATGCTGAAAGCCCCTGCGGCGAGACAAAAGAGCGGGGATATGGCCAATATCATCCAGAACTGTGATGCGGTCATGGTTGCGCCAATGAACAATCCAATAAGAATGGTGGCAAAAAACTGTATATATCCCGTAAAGGAAGACCCGACGATTTTACCAAAGATGATGGCGTATCGGGATGTAGGGGAAACAAGGATCTCCTGCGTAAAATCGTTCTCCTTGTTTTCCACCAGTGTTATAACCCCGGTGATGGTCATCATAAACAGAGCGTTAACGAGCATGCCGACCAGCATAAAAGCGTTGAAATCAAAGCCCATCCCCAACCCCATGTTCTGTGAGAGCTGGCTGCCAAACATACCGAACATAATCACAGGCCAAATGAGAGCCATAAAAATGCGCTGAGGCGCTTTTACCGCCATGACGATTTCCCGCGCCGTCAGCGTGAGGACAACATTGAGTTCTCTGACAATTCTTGGGAGTTCCTTTCTGGCGCTGACAGCTGTTTTCATGCGGCGTCACCTCCTTCTTTACCCGATCCTTCTTCAACCAAATTGATATAAGCGTCTTCCAGCGTTGGTTCATTGACGCGCATGACGGTCAGCGGTGTTTGCAGCTGCGATAAGATATCCATTGGCGTCGCGCCCCTGTACGGTACAATAATATGTTTTGTTACCTCTGGCCGGAGACCACGCCCGGACAATTCGGCGATAAGGTTCTCGCGGTCGGTGGCGTCCAAAATCAATTCCTTTTTAAGCAGACGGCTTTTCATCTCTTCCGGCGTTCCGTCAATGATGATGTGTCCTTTCTTAATCATACAGACCTTATCGACCGCTTCCGCCTCGTCGATATAATGTGTTGTCAAAAACACAGTGGTGCCATTTGCCTTGCGGGTCTGATCGATATAGCTCCACAGAGAACGGCGGCTTATGGCGTCAAGCCCTTGGGACGGCTCGTCAAGAAACAAAACCTTCGGCTTGTGGATCAAGCTGCGGATAATTTCTATTTTCCGCTGCATCCCGCCGGAAAAGGTTCTGAGCGGCTTGCTCAGGTTATCCTTGATTTCCATGATGTCTGCCAGCTCAGCAACGCGCTCGCGGTAGCTCCTGGGCATCCAGCGAAAAAACGGACGGTAGACATAAAGCCCGTACATACAAGCATGGAGCCGAATGTTTTCTTCCGCTGAAAGATCAAGGTCGAGGCTGGGCCTTTGGAAAATAATGCCGATCTTCTTCCTGATCTCTCGTTCCTGTGTATCCAGATCAAATCCGGCGATTTTAACCTCGCCTGAGGTTTTGCCCAACGTGGTGGTTAAAATGGAGATGGTCGTTGTTTTTCCTGCCCCGTTAGGGCCAAGAAAAGCAAAAAAGTCTCCTTCATTGACAGAAAAACTGATATTGTCAACTGCTGGTTTTTCTGCTTTTTTGTATTGCTTTGACAAATGAGATACCGAGATGACCGTTTCCACTTCATAATCCTCCTCGCCTGTAATGAGGAAGCAAGCATTCCTCTGTTTGAAACAATTATTATTCGACAACGATTAATTGTCAACACTGTCCATTCATTCCTGTGCAACACTCTCGTAACTCTTCTTCCTGAGGAAAAACACGGGGACAAGCGCAACCGCCACCAACACAGCAGACCACCCAAAAACCTGATTGAATGCAACCAACGTGCTTGCGCCGTCCGCAACACTCAATCCATGGGATAAAACAATCGCCAGCACAGCTGTTCCGAACGCACCGCCGATTTGTTGGAAAATACGCGTTGCCGTCGTTCCCTGGGGAACGTCTTTCTTATCAAGACCGTCATATACGCAGGTCATCACCGGGACCATGACCACGCCAAGCCCCGACCCGCGAATCAGCAAAATGATAACAGGCAAAATCAGATTGTCTCCTGTGAAAAACACAGCAAAGGGCAAGGTGCCAATCAACGTACACATCAAGCCGGCTAAAACAACCGGGCGCCCGCCAAATTTCTCCATCCATTTCGCGGCAAACCCCCTCGTAATAAGCATACCTATTCCCTGCGGCGCCAGCAGCAATCCGGCTGTGAACGCCGAAAACTGGTAAACTTGCTGAAAATACAGAGGCAGAATGAAAAGCACCCCGGTGGAAATCATGCCAAACAGGAACATCAGAACAACAGAAGCTGAGAAATTCTTGTCTTTGAACAAGCGGATGTTCAGAGGTGGCTCTTTCTTACTGCGCAGGACATAAAAACAATACACGAGAAGCAGAATAAGGCCCGCCGCCAAAATAACGACGCCTCTTTGCGCCGCACCGTCCAAGTCGCTCCGAAACGCCGTAATGCCAAAAATAATGGCGCAGAAAGCAGGGGACAGCAACAACAATCCAATGAAATCAAGCCGTTGCTGTTTGTTCACGGCGGCATCAGCCGGCAGATGGATTTGGCCCAAAATAAGCGCGATAATACATATCGGAATATTGATGATAAAGATCCATTGCCATGGCAAACTGCTCACGATGAGCCCGCCGACGGTAGGCCCCAAAACCGGGATAATCGCCGCGGGTATGCCGAAAATGGCCATGACCCTGGCAAGCTTAGCCCTGCCGGAGTACCGCACAAGAACCGTCTGCATAACAGGAAGGATCACGCCTGCCCCCGCACCTTGCACAACCCTGAAAGCAATCAAGCTTTCCATATTCCACGCGAGAGCCGCGCCGACAGAACCGACACCGAAGAGCGCCAGCACCACCTGATAAACTGTTTTCATCGAAAAACGGTTGACTAGCCAGCCCGAAACGGGAACGGCTATACCCAACGCAAGAATATAGGCCGTTGTAAGCCACTGCGCAATGGAAACAGTGCTGTTAAACTCCGAAATAATCGTCTTGATCGCTACGTTGACCACCGTCGCATCCAGCATCGGCATCATTGTGCCAATCAGCATAATCAGCAAGATTCTGACCAATTTCGGGTCGAGCCTGTCTTTGTCAGCTTTCTTGGCCATCATCTATTCCCCTCAGCATTTTGATTAAATGAAGGATCATCTTCCTGAAGCTTTCATCCGTGTCAGCCTTGGTTCCGAACATGCCGATGGCCTCAAGGGAAACAAAACCGTGCAGACCGCTCCTTAGAGCCAATATGAAATGCCTTCTGGTCATGTCGCCCAATTTATATGTATCCTGAAAACCCGAGCTTCCATTTTTCTATATGTTTTTGTATCGCCACAAAGCTCTGTTCGCTCATATCATGTTCCATCTTACAGGCATCATTGACAGCTGTTTCTTTATCCACGCCCAAAGCAATCAACCAGTCTGAAATCAGCACGTGGCGGTCATATATTTTTTGAGCTATTTCCCGTCCCCTGTCCGTCAGCGTGATGTACCCGTCTATGTCCATAGTGATCTGCCCGTTCGCCAACAGCTTCTTCATAGCAATGCTCACGCTGGGTTTTGAATAATCGAGTTCATTGACGATATCAATAGACCGTATCGGATGTCCACGATGACTCAACATCAAAATCGTTTCCAAATAATTTTCCGCAGATTCGTTTGTGGCCAACTTCTCCGCCCCCTGCGCGGTTATCCCTTGCGCTCATGATAGCACAGAATCCATCGGCAAACAAGAAGAGCCTCGCACCGGTAAAAACCTCACAATAAACCAGTATAGTCGACAATCCAAATAAAATCATTTCCTTTGCGGTGGTAATCGGCATGATGGGTATTTCCAACAAAATTAGCAAATCCTAAGCATATGCCAATTTGCCAATATTCACCCTGTTGACAAACAGGTTAGTCTATGCTAACCTGTTTCCAGTTAGTCGATGCTAACCCAATTTGGCACCAAAGATATTTTCATGGAGGTCCAGAGAAAGATGACACTAAGAGATTTGAAAGTGGGCCAAAGCGGCAACGTTATAGCAGTCGGCGGCGAGAAAGCTCTCAGACGGCGCCTTCTTGAAATGGGAATAACGCCCCGCACCCTTATTACCGTCAAAAAAGTCGCGCCTATGGGGGATCCAATAGAATTGTTGCTGCGGGGCTATGTTCTGACCTTACGTTTGGAAGACGCGGAAAAAATCACGGTAGAGGAGGTGCGGCATGATCTTTGCCCTTGTGGGGAATCAAAATTGCGGCAAGACCACTCTCTTTAATCAACTCACAGGTTCCAATCAGCATGTAGGAAATTTCCCCGGCGTGACAGTTGAACAAAAAGTGGGTTCCGTCATAGAGTCCAAAGATGTCTCCATCGTTGATCTGCCAGGTATTTATTCCCTGTCTCCCTACACAAGCGAAGAAATGATTACCCGTGATTTCCTCTTGAAACAAAAGCCTGACGGAATCATCAACATTGTTGACGCGACCAATATTGAACGCAATCTGTATCTGACTATGCAGCTCATTGAGCTGCGAATTCCTATGATTTTGGCTCTTAACATGATGGACGAGGTACAGGCCAACAATGGCAGCATAGACATTCAGGATCTCGAAAAAGAACTTGGTATTCCTGTGATTCCGATTTCAGCAGCCAAAAAACAAGGTCTGTCCGAACTGATGGAACAAGCCGTGGAAACAATTGCAACCAACAGGAGGCCTGCCCGGACGGATTTTTGTTCCGGCGCGGTTCACAGGGCCATCCACGCCATCTCCTATCTGATAGAAGACCATGCTCAAAGAATCCAAATTCCCACGCGTTTTACGGCAACCAAGCTCGTTGAGGGCGACGCCCCAATTCTTGACAGTCTTAGACTTACGGAAAATGAAATAGAGATGATTGAACACGCCGTCAAAGAAATGGAAACAGAATTGGATACCGACCGGGAAGCCGCTTTAGCGGATATGCGTTACCGGTTTATCGAGGATGTATGCGGCAAATGTGTCGCTAAGATTGGGGAAAGCTGGGAATACCGGCGCAGCCTGAAACTGGACAGTGTGCTGACACATAAAATCTGGGCGATCCCCTCATTTTTAGGGATTATGTTTCTGGTTTTTTGGCTCACCTTCGGCGTCATTGGCAACCGGCTAAGTGATTTGTTCGTGTGGGGAATAGAGGGGTTGAGCCAGATCGTTGACAAGGCTTTAACATCCTATGAATTGAACCCCGTGATGCATTCCCTGATTATCGACGGTATCTTTACAGGCGTAGGAGCTGTTCTCAGTTTTGTCCCCATTATCGTAACATTATTTTTCTTCCTGTCTATTTTAGAGGACAGCGGCTATATGGCTCGGGTGGCCTTCGTTATGGACAAACCCTTGCGCAAAATCGGTTTGTCCGGACGCAGCTTCGTTCCCATGCTGGTAGGGTTCGGTTGTACTGTGCCTGCGGTCATGGCCACACGGACGCTTGCCAGCGAACGTGACAAAAAAATGACCATTTTTCTGACGCCTTTTATGAGCTGCGCCGGTAAACTCCCCATTTACGCTTTATTTACCGCCGCTTTTTTCCCGAAGTATCAAGCTTTTGTGATGATGGGGTTGTATGTCATGGGTATCTTGCTCGGGATTCTGTCAGGATTCATCATGAAAATAACCACTTTCAAGGGCGCGCCTATTCCCTTTGTTATGGAACTGCCAAATTACCGTTTCCCCTCCGCCAAAACAGCTTTGCTTCTCATGTGGGATAAAGCCAAAGACTTTATTCAAAGAGCGTTTACGATTATCTTTATCGCAACGGTTATCATCTGGTTTTTAACGGCGTTCGATATGAGGCTAAATCCTGTCGATGCCGGCGCCGACAGTATGTTGGCGGCCATCGGGCGTTGGGTTGGCGCGATATTTGTACCCCTGGGATTTTCAGATTGGCGTATCTCTACTTCACTGATTGCGGGATTTACCGCCAAAGAAGCGGTCATAAGCACGTTGGCTGTCCTGACAGGCGCCAGTCTCACGGAACTTGGCAAAAGTCTACCTACGTTGTTCTCGCCTCTCACCGCGTTCAGTTTCCTCGTGTTTACGCTCTTGTACACGCCATGCGTCGCTGCGGTCGCTACGGCAAAACGTGAACTGGGCAGTTTGAAAGGGATGGCCTTCATGGTTCTGTATCAAACAGGTTTTGCCTGGTTGGCGGCCTGTATTATTTATCAGGCAGGCCGGATGCTGCTGGGGTAACCTTTATCCCCGTCATCCTGACAGACTGTTTTCTTAGAAAAACGGTTAACAAGCCAACATCAGTTGTTCAGTCATATGAGAAGTTAAATTTTTCTTAAAACCCATGTAACACAAACAAGGCGGCTGCCTATATCGTCATACTCTTTCTGCTGATTGCGAATATATCCCTCGAAAAGGGCTTTTTTGTCGGGGTGCTTCTCTATTAGCTCGTTTGCTCTGGCGGTTATGGCCGCCAAGCCTGAATCCTTGTCGAGATTACCCTCGTTGTGGCCAGAGGCGGTTTCGATCAAGTCCAAACCCATTTCCTCGAATAAAGCCAGCCAATGGTGCTCAAAAAAATAAGCGTCTCTGTTGTATCGAATATCGTCCCGCTTAACGTCATCGGGAATATAGCCTTCTTCAATCAGAATGAGACCGTTCGGTTTCACTGTCGATTTCAGTTTGTTCAAGGTCTCCGCCGGACCACCCAATACATCGGGGCCGACCGCCCCGAAGACGACGCAATCATAACCATTTTCCGTTCTGACCGCTTCGTTAATATCGTCAAGCACAAACTCACATAAATCATCGACCGCAAACTCCTTGGCTTTATGTACGGCATAATCGATGAATTCAGGGATCAAGTCAATCCCTTTTACTCTGATCCGAAGTTTTTGCGCGGTTTTGACCGCTACCGCGCCCTTGCCGCAAGCCAAATCCAACAATCTGGTCTCGCCCGATATGCCGACATACTTGCTAATCATTTCCGCCATAACCACAGGGTCACTCCCGAGTTCCCAGAAGTCTTGAAGCAGATAGGGTAAAAACGGCAGCAATTCTGTTGTTTCCCAAGATAATGAACGGACTAATTTCTCTTTGGTTTCTCTTGCTATACTTTTCACTTTCTCTTCCTACTAAACCGTATTCTTCAGGCACTAATTTTGTTGCTGTCGGTTCTGAAGTTTTATGGCGCTCACATCCGCCTCTAACAATTGTACCCGCTCTTCAATATTTATGGCGGCATCGATCTTTCTGGTTAGATCTTTGTGGCCGTCCTGAGTTATCTTAATAGACGTTTGAATATCGTTTTCAACTTTTAGCTGTAATTTGGTCAGTTTCTTGTCCATGGTTTCCTGTGTTCTTTCAACATTCATAAGTCTGGTGTCAATGCTGCTCAGCTGTCCTTTAATAGGCTCAAGCCTCAAATCAATCAAGTCCGCCAGTTGTAACATTTCTTCTTTGGTCATGCGCTCCTAGCCCTCCAATATCTCAATCTCCTCAATCTCTATAGCACTTCGCCGTTCTTAGGCCGTTTCCTGCCCTCCTAATTAGTCTTGTAGGGTGTTCCCGCCCACGGATTCCCCTGATCGCCGATGAAAACCATGAGCCATATCACACAATCTCATACAGAACCGGGTATTGTCCATTGTCCATTGGTCCACAGGCTGAAGGATATCAGCGCCTGGTCAATTGCCCATAAAATATCCCGCAATTCCCCTGGCGATACTGCTGGCCAGCCGGTCCTGCTCTTGGGCGTTCACCAGCCAGGAGAATTCCTGGGGATTGCATAAGAACCCTGTTTCAATGAGGAATGAGGGCGCCCAAGTGGGGCGGCAGACATAGAAGTTCTCTTCATGCCAGCCGGTCTGAGGCCGGGTCAGATCGTTCCAGACGAAATCGAAGACAAAGGAACAGACATCTTGGGCGATACGGTGTCTGTACCAGGTGCTGACGCCAATGACTCTGGCGCCGTCAGCGCTTTCGTCCAAGCTATTAGCGTGGATAGATAAGAACAGATCTGGCCGCAGGGCGCGGTTTTTCTCCACACGGTCATTTAGGGACATTTCGTTATCGCCGCTGCGGGTCAGTTCGACGGTGGCGCCGAGCATTTCCAATTCGTTTTTGACTTTCATCGTAGTCGTGAAGTTGATGTCTTTCTCGGGGAACAGCATGCCAAGAGGACCGAGGGCGCCGGGATCCGAGCCGCCATGTCCGGGGTCAAGCAGGATGGTGAAGTTTTGCAGGGGCAGGGTGGTGTCCGAGGCTTGCATGCGTTTTTTGATATGAAGAGTAAGGGTGGTACCCTGAATCTCAGTGTAATAGCCTTCGATTTTTTGGCCTTCGTTCAGGGTGAAGACATGAGTGGTGATAGCGCCGATGGTGCTGTCGTCTCCGCTGTCGGCACCGCTGTTGGCGACTGTAGCGTCGATCCGCCCGAAGGGGCTGGTTTCCGGCAAAGCCGGTTTGGCGTTGTCGCTGCTTTCACCGCGGATTTTAAGGGTGAGCTGTTTGCCGTCGAAGGTGGTTGTGGCGGTGGCAGGATCCGTTAGGGCGTAGACGACCCTGTCCCATTTGTCTCCGGTAGTGTATGCCGGCGCGCTGACGGTGTTGCGGAAGGGTTGATCGTTGGTGCGCTGGATGTCTGTAGCTTGGACCCAGACGCCGATACCGAGTTTGATCCATTTGCCGTCCTCTGTGGCGGCGACAATGCTGTCGATCTGGCCCTGCATAAGGTCGCCGATTGGGCCGCCGGATGTGGTCGGGTTGAGAAAAATATAGGCGTAGGGAATGCTGATTTCTGCCCGTGGATGTTGATCAGAGGGCGTGGGAACGACCTTTGGTCCGCCGTTGGTTCCGTTGGCGTTGGCACCGGCGCCGCCGGAAGTACCGCCGGAAGTGCCACCGGATGAGCCGCCACCGCCGCCGCCGCCGTAATTGATGAGACGGGTGACGGTGTTTTGGCCTTCCTGGGTGAAAACAAAGGAGTTAGCACCGGGGCTTAAGGCGGCGTAGTAAGAGAAATAGCCATCATGGGTTCGGTCGAGGATTTCTTCACCGTTGACCTGGAGTGGCACGCTTGGGTCGGAAGCGCCTAAAATGCAGTATTTATTCTGGGACGCGTTAACGCTTTCGGAGGAGGGGCGGCCGACGACAAGGGAGGGGGCTAGTTGAGGAAAGAGTACGGCTGGCAGAGCCGGATGGGTGAAACCTGCGTTTGCCAAGGTCGTGGTGTTGTTATGGGTGAGGTAGTAGTCTCGAACCAGAGCGCCTAAAATAGGGTTGTCGGCAAAGGACCCCCAGCGGAACATGATATGGCCTTTAACTTCAGGATAATCGGCGTTGAGATTGAGCTGTCGAATAATCTCGCCGACGCCGTACCAGGGGTCGTCTACGGTTTTGCCTGAGGCAACCCGGTAGGCGGCTTGGCCAATGTAGAGATCGACGCGGCTTTGGTGGACAACATTGGCCCACCATTCCAGCAGGACGCTGTAGTTGGCGATGGGAAACCCGATTTCCCAGTAGATTTGCGGACAGATGTAGTCGATCCAATGGTTTTGGATCCAAGTGACACAGTCGGCGTAATGGTTGATGTATGTTTCATAACCTTCGGTTTGGCTGCCTTGGGGTGAGGTTTTGCTGTTCTGCCAGATGCCGGCGGGACTGATGCCGAACCGGACAGCCGGTTTGACGGATTTGACAGTGTCGTAAGTGGCTTTGACCAGATGGTTGACGTTTTCGCGCCGCCATTCATCCCGGGGGCTGCCCGCGCCGTAGGTTGCGTAGGTGGCGTCGTCGCTGAAGCCGGTGTCGGGATAAAAGTAGTCGTCATAATGGATGCCGTTCACTTGGTAGCGCGTGATGATTTCTCTGATCCCGTCGACGATGTAGTTGCGGACTTCGGGCAGCCCGGGATCAAGATAATAGTTGCCGTCGGTATGGAGAACGCGCCAGCCGGGGTTCTGGACAGCCGGATTATTGGGGGACAGTTTAGCCAGATCCGCAGGTTGGTCCGGCTGGCCGTCGCGGGTGACACGGTAGGGGTTGACCCAGGCGTGAAGTTCCATACCTCTCTGATGGGCTTCGTCGATCCAGAAAGCGAGGGGATCGAAATCAGCCGCAACGGTGAAATCCTGGATGCCGCTGAGATAGGCGGACCAGGGGAACAGGTCGGATGGATAAAAAGCGTCACAGGTTGGGCGCACCTGGAGGATGACGGCGTTGAAGCCGATGTTTTTCGCGCTGTCCAGAATGGCGACGGCTTCCGCTTTGACGTCATCCACGGTCAGACTGGGGCGTGAAGGGTAGTCGAGATTGAGAACGCTGGCCACCCAGACAGCGCGAAAGTCTGTGGATTGATTCTTGATGACGGCTGTGCCTGAAGGTGGCGGATATTCCATTGCCGCAGGACAACTAAGACCAAGCAGCGCTATTACGGCTAGACAGATTTTTATGATTTGATATTTGGTCAATGGAATACCCCTTTGCATAATATCTATTTGTATCAGAATCAGAATCGGCTTATTTTAGATTCTATTATAGCAGAATCTATTATATCAAAATACGGCGCTTTTTGGCCAATTCCTGCACAATAAGGCTAATTTTCCGGAGTGATGTCCAGAGTGGATGCTTTTTCTGCGGATTTTGGGATCCGTATTGGAGTATCTCCAGAATACGAGGAATTATTTGTCAACACCTGTCGACGATTTGAAATGATCCGCCAAGATATAATATAATAAGGTTGAAAGCCTCTATCAAGAGAGGAAAAAAGCACATAACGAACATCGAATAACGAGCATCGAATATCGAACAAACGAATTGGGGGGAGATCGAAATCGAACGAGCATCGAATCTTGTTCACGTGAGGCGTGCTGATATAAATCTTTTGGTTAGGCTGGTGGAGGGATTAGGTCATCTGGGTGTCGTGACGACTTTGGATAAAGAGCGGGGATTTGTTCTTCTTCAAACGACAGCGGATTGCCGGGAAGATCTTTTAACGCTTATGGGGCATATGCCTGTTGTTTGGCGGGTTATGGATGAGTCAGATATGAATGAGATAGATAGGGACAGGGAAGATAGGGACAGGGAAGATAGGGACAGCGAAGATGTTGAGAAGGAGATGACATGAGCACAGTGGAAAAAACATGGTTGGCCCTTGCCAAAGATACAAGCTGGACAATGGCTTTGGTGGAAACTTCGGAGGCAGGTGTTGTTGTCAAGTCTTGGCAAGAGTTTGAGATGTCTTTTGCCGATGTTGGGGAAGGGGCTGCGAAAAGTCCTAAGGGTCTTGATACCGCTGCGGTTAAAAATTGGATGAAGCAGCACGCGACGGGTCCCTCTCGTATTAAGATCGCGTTGGATTCTGCCGCGGTTCTGGTGCGTTTAGTGGAGCTCCCTCGGGTTTCTGCCAAGACGTTGGAACGGCATTTTCATGACAATGTGTCTAGCTATTTTGATTTTACCGAGAGCGAAAAATTTTTGGATGACCATGTTATCAATTTTAAGATCACTGATTTTTTTGAGCGGGAAGGGCACAGCCGTACCCGCATTTTGCTGGCGGCGCTGCCTAAAAAATTGTTGACAAGGATTTACCGTTTAACGGATGATTTGGGTATTGATCTGGCTTCAATCAATATCGCCTGCGAGTGCTTTGTCCGGGTTTTTGAGGAGATGCTGCCGGATGGTGTTGACAACGCTTTTGTTGATCTGGACAGGGATTCCGGGCATGTTTTTTTGCTGCAAAATGGAACGATTGTCCAGTATGCCAGGGTTCAAGCGGAATTGGAACGTCTGTTTCCAGCTTTGAAACAGTGGGAGTCGCCAGAGAGCGGTACGCCTTTGCGCAGTTTGGAGACGCCGCCGCCTGGTTTCGGCGCGGCTCAAGGAACTGGGCCGTTTCAAGTTGTGGGGGCTACCGGAATGTTTTCTGAGTTTGCGGTGGTCGCGCCGAAAATGGCGGAACCGGAGCTTGATGAGTTGTTTGTTAAGGCGAAGGATTTGCCTTTTTCGTTGAATATTTCGGACCGGGATTTGAAGACGGAGCGCAAGAATAAAGTGGCCCTGGAGAGCGAGGATTTGCCCGCGGACGACAGAACGGACGCTCTTTTTGCTGATGAAGGAATTAAGGCCGCTTTGGGGCAGGTGTTTACGCAATTGCGGGAGTTTGTGTTCGAGTATACGGAGAGCCATGGTCTGCGGCAGGACGAGCATCCCTTTGCCAGACTTTATGTTACAGGAATTGGCTATAGGGAAAACAAGTTCACCTCTTTGCTTAAGGCGGAATGGCAGGACTTGTTGCCTGTTCACATCGGGTTTATTGAGGATTGGCAGCCGCCGTTGGCTCAAAGTGGTGATTTTGTTTCGGATTGGACAAGATATGTTTGTTTTTTGGGATTGATTCTGAAGACCTATGATGAGTTGAAATAATCCGTCTGCCCAGGGTTATGGAATTGATTGGAAAAGGGTATGACTTTAAACGACCTCTTAAAGCAAAAAAAGCACAAAGAGATTTGGCAAAAATATTGCGGGTTTGTTGATCTGTCTTTGCAAGATTATATGCGGATTCAATCGCGTCTTATGTTGGAACAGATTGAGCTTATGTCCGCGTGTGAATTGGGACAGCGGCTGATGCGCAACAGGAAGCCCGCTACGATTGAGGAATACCGCCGGCTTGTGCCCTTAACGACGTACAGCGATTACGCGGATATTCTGTTGAAAAAGCAGACGTCAGCTTTGCCGGCGGAACCTGTGGTGTGGATTGAGACGACTTGGGAGGGCGGTAAAGATCCGGTGAAGCTGGCGCCTTACAGTGAGGGTATGCTCAAAGCCCATCGTACCGCTGTTATTGCGATTATGCTGTTTGCGACCAGTAAGAGGAAGGGTAGTTTTTCTTTGCGGCGTTTTGACCGGCTTATGTATGGGATGGCGCCGATGCCTTATTTAACCGGGCTGATACCTTATGTGTTGGACGGTGAGGTGGATGTTGAGTTCTTGCCGGATCAGGGAATGATAGGACCGATGTCTCTGAGCCACCGCAATAGTATAGGGATGAATCAGGCTATGAGACGCGGTATTGATCTGTTTTTTGGCGTGGGCACACTTTTGATGAAAATTTCTGAGCAGTTTATAACGGCGCCGGCCCGTTTGCCGTTCAGGAGCATGTTTCATAATTCCGTTTTGATGAATTATAATCTGACCAAGGCCTGGCTGAGAAAGAAAATTTTCAAGAAGACTGTATTCCCTAAGGATATTTGGGATCTCAAGGGGTTGGTTTACGCGGGTACGGATGCATTTTTTCTGAAAGACAAGTTGGAGAATTATTGGGGTGTCGAGCCTTTGGAGGTTTTTGGCGGCGCCGAGCTTTCTTGTATTGCCGCGGAGGCATGGGGCAAGAATGGGTTGGTTATGTTTCCGGATGTTTGTTTTTATGAGTTTATCCCGGAATCGGAGCTGGCTGAATGCGAGAGCAGCCCTCTGTATGTGCCTAAAACGTCCTTGATGAATGAGTTGCAATCAGGTGTTGCCTACGAGTTGGTTTTTTCTAGTTTTAAAGGCGGGGCTTTTTTGCGTTATCGGGCGGGGTATATGTTTCTCTGCGTTTCCACCGAAAATGAGAAGGACGGGATTATGCTGCCGCAGTTTCGTTATTTGAACAGACTGTCTTCGGTGATCGATATCGCAGGTTATGTTAGGATTACAGAGAAGACGATTGAACAGGTTATTGAGCTTTCCAAGCTGCCGCTGACGAATTGGTTTGCTGTTAAGGAATACAATGTGGAGAACCGGCCTTATTTACATTTGTATGTCGAACTGGGTGAGGAAGCTTTCATGCAGGATATTAACGGCAGTGTTGTGCAGGAGCAGCTGATTCTGTATTTTAATTATCTTGATCTTAATGAATGGGATTTGGAGTCGCTTTTTGGGATTAATCCGCTGGTGACGACAGTTTTGCCGGAGGGCATTATCAAGGGTTATGAACAGGAAAAGGGGCAGAAATTCCAGAAGATTAATCCGCCGGCGGCGGCGGTGGCGGAGATTCTAAGGAAGGCTTCTTCGCTTTAGTGGCTGTGATTTGTGGTTAGATGGGAAGGGGACGGAACCGATGAACACACAAAGCATACTCTGGGGTTTATACATTATGGCGGCGACCGGATATGGTTTGCTGGTGTTTTTCTTGACGTTCTCGCGCCGGGACAGAATTATTAAGATTGTCATTGCGATGTTTGTCCTTCATGGGTTGTGGGTGCTTTCTACTTTTTTTATGCGAGCGGGGTTCGACCCCGGCGCCATATTCTGGAACAGGGTTATGGTGGCTGTGTTGGTGCTGCTGCCCTTAGTTGTCCATTTTTTCTTGACAAGTTTCAGCGGCGTTTCTCATCGGGTTTTGACGCGTTTGGCTTTGGGCGGGGTCGCCGTTTGCCTGGTGCTTAATTTTGCCGGCTTTGTTATTCTGCATCCGGTTGTTTATGAAGTGAACCAAGAGATTAATGGGCTGGAAGCGGCGGTTAAAATGTTTGACAGCCATTTGGGCTGGGGCGCGGGTTTTTTGCTTCTCTACATGGTGTTGCTGCTTGTTTCCTCGTTTGTGGTCAGCCTTAAGGGTTTACGGGACAACACTTTGGCCGGCGGTATTAAGCTTGTTTTTGTGGGGAACGCGGCTTTTTTGACTTGTTTTATCCTGAATTGTGTGTTTTGGGGCGGCCGGTATCCGATAGACATGATCGCGGGGCTGTTCAACGCTGTTTGTGTTATTGTGGCTGTTTCCAAATATCGTGTTCTGGAGTTTAAGTTTATTTTCAAGAAGGGCGGCGTGTTGCTCTTTTTTATTGAGGTAATCGCGATTGTTTACGTCTATGCCGCGATCAAAGTGGAGGCGTTGTTGAGAGCGAATGACTATTCGGATTCTTTGTACTATATTATGCCGGTTATGATTATTCTGGCGTTGCTGATTTTCAACGCTGGGTTCAGCAAATTCAATCAGAATATTGATAAGATGTTTATGGCGACAGAGTATCAGCAGCGGCAATGGTTACGGGATTTCAGCGTCAGTCTGGCCAGCAAGCTGGGGCTGGATGAGATTACCCAAACTTTTATTGAGGCTGTCAAGAACGTCTTGCGTGTTCGCGATGTCTATCTGGCGCTTTATGATGAAGAGAAGAGGGAATACGCGATTAACAGCAGAGCCTTCAGTGAGGGGGCGCTCGTAAACGGACAAAAGTATGCTTTTGCTGAGGACCACCCTATTCTAACCTGGCTGCATCAGAACAACACTTGCCTCAAACGAGAGGAGATTGAGAAACAGCCTGTCTTCAAGGCGCTATGGGAGGCGGAATGGGAACTGATTAACGATATTGATCTGGAGCTGGTGGCGCCGCTGCAAAGCCGCAGCCGAATGATCGGAATGTTGATTCTGGCGAAGAAGCAAGATGAGTCCGCTTTCACGATGGAGGATCTGGATTTGTTGTTGTCGCTGGGAGGGTCAACAGCGGTGGCTCTGGACAACGCGTTTTCTTATGAGAGGGCTAAGAATGAAGCCAATACGGATTCTTTGACAGGTCTGTATAATCACCGCTATTTTTATCGGGTGCTGAGAAAGCTCATTGATGAAGCAGAGGAGAGCCCCCTTTCGCTGGTGTTGCTGGATTTAGATATGTTTAAGCTTTATAATGATATGTATGGTCATTTGGAGGGGGATAAAGCTCTGGAAACGGTTGCGGAGATTTTGACGGAGCGTGTGGCGAAACAAGGGGTGGTGGCCCGCTATGGCGGGGAGGAGTTTGTGATTCTGTTGCCGAGGCATGATGCTAAGCAGACCGAGGCCTTAACAGAAAACATCCGACAAGAGGTACAACGTATGTTTAGCGGCGGAACAGGTGCCGAGAACCGGTTTCTCAGCATCAGCGCGGGGATTTGCACGTATCCGGCCGCCGCGCCCAGCGGCGAAGAGTTGTTAAGGCGGGCTGATATTGCCCTTTATTCCGCAAAGAATTCCGGCAAGAATAGGATTGTTGTCTATGGGCCGAGCTTGGCTTTGCCTCAAAAGCAAGAGGAGGAGGAGGAAATCTTTTGGCTGACGGTTCCCGGCAACGAGCTTGTTTCCCATGCGTCAACGATTTTTGCCCTTACCGCTACGATCGAAACCAAGGACTACTATACATACGGACATTCCCAGAAGGTGGCGCAGTACGCTTCGGCGTTGGCCGCGGCCATCGGTCTGGACGATTGGCATATTAAGTCAATCAAGGAAGCGGCGTTGCTCCATGATATCGGGAAAATCGGTATTCCTGAAGAAATTCTGAAAAAAGTGGGGCGATTAAATGAGGAAGAGTTGGAAGTCATGCGGCGACATGTGGATATGTCGGTGACGATTATTAAGCATTTGCCTACACTGCAGTATGTGCTGCCGGCGGTGATCGGGCATCACGAATTTTGGGACGGCGCCGGCTATCCTCGCGGTATCTGTGGAGAAGACATACCGATTTCAGCCCGTTGTTTATCGATTGCCGATTCCTTTGACGCGATGATGTCGACCCGGCCGTATCGTACCGCCTGTTCCTTGGATTATGCCCTGCATGAGATCAGGGAGAAGGCGGGAAGTCAGTTTGATCCCCATCTGGCCGATGCTTTTATTGTGTTGGCGCAATCGGGATCAATCGATGTTACACCTTATGGACAATGAAAGGCAATGGACAATTGAAGGCAATGGACAATGAAAACAATGGACAATTGACAATGGACAATGGACAATGAAAGGCAATGGGCAATGGGCAATGGACAATGAAAGGCAATGGGCAATGGGCAATGGATAATGAAAGGCAATTGACAATGGACAATGGACAATGGATAATGAGAGAGGCAATTGCGTTCAAGCGTTGAGAACGTTATGATGGTAGGAAGAAATTGGGTGGGAGGTCGTCTGAAACCAGGTTTCCCCTAATTGTCCATTGTCCATTGTCCATTGTCCATTGTTAAAAGGGGGGGAGAAGCGATGGCGAAGTATATTTTTGTTACCGGTGGTGTGGTTTCTTCTCTGGGAAAGGGGATTACCGCCGCTTCTTTGGGCCGGTTGCTGAAGGCCCGGGGACTGAAGGTTGCTATTCAAAAATTTGATCCTTACTTAAATGTTGATCCGGGTATGATGAATCCGTTTCAGCATGGCGAGGTTTTTGTGACGGACGACGGGGCGGAGACGGATCTTGATCTTGGTCATTATGAGCGTTTTATTGATGAGACTCTGAGTCAAAGATCCAGCGTGACATCGGGCAAGGTCTATCTTTCGGTTATTAACAAGGAACGGTCTGGGGAGTACGACGGCGCGACGGTGCAGGTTGTGCCTCATATTACGGATGAGATTAAGGAACGGATCCGGCAGACAGCTGATGGCGTTGATGTTGTGATTACGGAGATCGGTGGGACGGTTGGCGACATAGAGAGCCAACCTTTTTTGGAGGCTATTCGGCAGATGCAGCTGGAGACGGCTTCTAATGAGTGTTTGTATATTCACGTGACCCTTGTGCCTTTTTTGGAGTCTTCCGGAGAAATTAAGACCAAACCCACCCAGCATTCTGTTAAGGAGCTGCAAGGGATGGGGATTCAACCTGATTTCATCATTTGTCGCTGCGAGCGGAATATTCCGCGGACGGATCGTTCCAAAATAGCGATGTTTTGTAATGTTAAGCTCGACCATATTATTGCCAACACCAACTGCAATTCCCTTTATGAAGTGCCAATTATGTTGGAGAATTCGGGGTTGGGAACCCTTGTCTGTGAGGACCTGGGCATTGATGTGCCGCCGCCGGATTTGGCGGAGTGGGAGGATATTGTCACGCGCCATTTGCATCCGCGCCATGAGGTGACCATCGCTTTGGTGGGCAAGTATGTGAAGCTGCGTGACGCTTATTTAAGTTTGGCGGAGGCGCTGACCCACGCCAGTCTGTTCCATAAGACCAAGGTTAATATTCTGTGGATGTCAGCGGACGAGCTGTCTGAAGAGAAGATCGGAGAGACACTGCAGGGGATCAGCGGAATTATTTTGCCGGGATCCGGCTTGCGCAATGTGGAGAACGTTGTGCGGGTGGTTGAGTTTGCGCGCACGCGCAAGATCCCGTTTTTTGGGGTCTGTTTGGGTATGCAGGCGGCTGTTGTGGAGATCGCGCGTAGTCTGGCCGGTTTGGCGGGGGCCAATAGCACGGAAGCCGACCCGGCCACGGCTGATCCTGTTCTTAAGGTTATGGATGCGGTTGCGGGTGAGGGCGGAAGCGAGAGCGAGGATAAAGTGCGCCGGGGCGGTTACGCCTGCTGTCTGAGAGACGGCACGCACGCTATGAGAGCTTATCAAGCCGGTATGATTCGGGAGCGGCATCGCAACCGGTTTGAAGTGAATTTTGATTATTTGGGTCCGCTGGAAGGGGCCGGTCTTGTGGTGGCGGGAACGCAGCCGGAGACGGGTTATGTTGATATTATTGAGCTTAGTCAGGAAATGCATCCTTGGTTTGTAGGGGTGCAGTTTTTTCCGGAGTTTTTGTCCCGTCCCAATCGGCCCCATCCGCTGTTTCGGGATTTTATCGGCTGCGCTCTGCAGTATGCGAAGGAGAATAATTTATGAACCCTAGGCGTGATATGAGTGAGGAACGGATGGCGTCTTTCGCTTCGGCGCAGATTGATGAGATTCGCCGACAGGTGGGAGAAGGGTATGTTTTCGGGGCTTTGTCGGGCGGCGTGGATTCTACCGTAGCCGCGGTTCTGGTGCATAAGGCTGTAGGCGATCGGCTGAAGGCGGTTTTTGTTGATCATGGGCTGCTGCGGCATCAGGAGGCGGAGCAGGTTATGGAGACTCTGCAAAACCGGCTGGGGCTGAATGTGAGCAAAGTGGACGCGCGGAAGCGTTTTCTGGATAGATTGGCGGGTGTGGCTGATCCGGAGACCAAGCGGAAGATTGTGGGTGAGGAGTTTATTTGTGTGTTTCGGGATGAAGCCAAAGCGAGCCTCGAACAGATGAACGCGGAGAGGGTCAGCGATTTCTTTTTGATGCAGGGCACGATTTATCCTGATGTTGTTGAGAGCGGTTCTGGTCATGGCGATGGTGTTAAGAGCCATCATAATGTGGGCGGTCTGCCCGAGGAGCTGCCTTTTCAAGGTCTGGTGGAGCCTTTGCGTACGTTGTACAAGGATGAGGTGCGCGGGTTGGGCGAATATCTTGGTATTCCGCGGGATATGGTCTGGCGGCAGCCCTTCCCAGGGCCCGGTCTGGCGGTTCGTGTGTTGGGGGCTGTTACAGAGGAGAAGCTGGCGAAGGTGCGGCTGAGTGACGCTATTCTGCGGGAGGAGATCGCCGCCGCCGGATTGGAGGAGGAGATCTGGCAATATTTTACCGTGTTGCCCGGGGTGCGGTCTGTGGGGGTGCGAGAGGATAAACGCAGCTATGAGGAGGTTATCGCCATTCGGGCTGTGCTGTCCAGCGACGCGATGACGGCGGATTGGGCCGAATTGCCGTATCCTGTGTTGAGACGGATATCGGGCCGGATTGCGGCGGAGGTGCCTGGGATCAGCCGGGTGGTTTATGATGTGACGGCGAAGCCGCCGGGCACGATTGAGTGGGAGTAGAGGTTTGGGAGCGTCAAAGCCTTATAAATCAAGGTTCTGACGCTTTTTTATACCGTGTACCAACCATTTTCCAACCAATCGAAATTATTTCAAAGATACTCATCGTAGTAATTGAGCAGGAGTATAGTTTGTAAATGGATATTTTAATTGGAAAACGCTTTCCTATAGAATCAAGCAAACGTATTTAAATAGTGATCGATATCACGAATTGGAATTTACCATTGATAACCCCTCTGGAGCATTAGACGGACAACCAATAAATATTTCATGGGATAAAATGCCTGCCAGTTGATGAACGCCTTGTTCAAGAACCTGTATATGACGTCTTTTTTGTATCCCTGTGCTAACGGGTTGGCGCTGCGCATGTCCTGATACATGCTTTTTCCGGTGTAGACAAGGGTTATCAGGTAGTGGATGAGCGCGGCAACCGGAATACCCTCTTGTTTGTAAGCACCAGCGTTTTTGAGTGCCTTGCCCAGCTGGTATTGCTTGTAGAAGTGCGAAACACTTTTAATTGTTGACTGTTCGGCACGGGCTTTCTCTGATATACTTATCATGACGGATCCTCCTGGAGATGGTGTTTTGTTTTGTCGACAACTAACATTTTACCGTATTCTTGAGGATCTCGTCGTTTCTTGTACCCCAGAGTATTGATTTTTCAAGGTTCAGAGCTTGTTTCTTATGTGCGAAGTTTCAGATAATAACTATTGAATGAATTGTCAATGGCTCGACCGGGGAAGTGCTTGAAGTGATTTTAAAATGATTTTAAAATCTTCTTATGGTACAATGGAGATACAGAAATGTTTGGCTTCTGAAAGGAGCGTTTTTCATGAGTGAAAAGATACTCAATACAAGAGCTTTACCTGAAACCCTTTTTCGGCTTATTCAAACTGAAAAAGTTGCGTTGCGTGAAGAAAAAGGAGAAATTCGGCTTATTCCAATCCAAGAGCCTGTTAAGGAAAACCTTAATGCTAAGGCTTGGCGGGAATTTATTTCCGAGTTAAGAAATTGCGATGAAGAACTAACCCCTGAGTTCGATGAAATTGTGGGACAACGAGTCAATTTCGCACGGGATATAGACTTATGAGTATATTGGCATTAGATTCCAATATTATTTCGTACCTGCTCAAAGGTGATGAAAATATAGCTGATCGGATAGAAAAAGAAACTGGGGATGGCCATGAAATTGTCATCCCTCCAATTGTCTATTATGAGATTAAGCGTGGTCTTCTGGCCAGCAACGCCAGCAAAAAGATGAAGATATTTGAGACACTATGTGTTGACACAATAGTTGGTGAAATTGACAGGGCTGTGTTGGATGTTGCCGCAACTATACATGCTGATTTGCGCAAAGCTGGAACACCTTTGGATGATGCAGATATTTTGATTGCGGCATATTGTGTTCGCAACGAATATATTTTGATTACTCATAACACAAAGCATTTTGAAGTAATTGACGGTCTGGAACATACAGATTGAGTGAAGTAACTGCAACCATTTTGCAACCAACACAAGCAGTATCAAACACCTTTGCCCTCTTGAAGACTATCCAAAACCCTTTAAACATGCGAAAATATCCCTAACAAATCTCACAAGGGATTGGGTGGGAATGACGGGAGTAACATTGTGGATAAGAACGGCATTAATGACATTGAAAAAAGCCAACTAAAGTTTATCGAGGCTTTATGCAGGGAAGCGTCGATAGAGATACTTCTTGAGTTGTGCAAAGATGGCGATTTGGCGAAACGCATTTATGAAATGTCAAAGGCTGCTTTAGCTGAAGTTGAAGCTGATGTAATTGCGGATGAAGTTTTCAGAAGTCTTAACTCTATTCAAGTCGAAGATTTATGGGACGATTCCGGGAAGACGCATGACGGTTATCAGGATCCGACTGACGTTGCATTTAAGATGATTGAAGATGAGGTGTGGCGTTATACTCGGAAAATGGAGCAGTATAATAGCCTTGGCATGAAGATGGAAGAAAAGGAATGCTGTAAGGGTATTATTATCGGCCTTCTGCGATATGGCGAATCCGGGAACAATGAATTTCGCGATTGGTGTCCTGATGATCCATATACCGTCGCCGAAAACATAATATACGATTGGAAGAATAATCACACGGCAGGGGAGATTGAGGAGATTCAAGAAGTTTATGACAGCTTTTTTGCTGATGACGAGACAGATTAGAACGCAGGATTGATATGGAGGCTCATAAGTTGGGATGGCAGCAGTTTTTTAGAGAACACATTTTGGATCGAGGATATGATTACTTCTGCGATGGCGCTGTTGGCGATCTGAAAAAAGTAGGCGATTTGTTGACGGCTGCCGTCGAAGGCACATCTGACTATTTTGTTGAAATCTCTTTTAGTGGAGAACTGATTACCGACATGAGTTGCTCATGCCCATATGCCGAAGATGGGAATTACTGCAAACACATGGCGGCTGTTCTTTTTAAGCATGAAGAATTTTTCGACAGTCCTAAATCGAATGGAAGTAGCAAAATAGGTAATACAAATGTGTCAGCCAACAAGACGACTGCCGCATTAAGGGAAGTTATCGCAGGCATGGGAACGGAAACGCTCCGAAAAGAATTGCTGACGATTCTGGAAAACGACAAAGATCTAAGGATCGGGTTCATGCTAAGATATTACAAAAGTGATGATAGCATGAGTGAATACTATAATAACAAACTAAAAAACGCAGATATGATATTGCGTCAATGTGCTGATCATCATGGCTTTGTGGATTGGAGAAATGCAAGCTCATTCGCATCTCGTTTGATTAGCGAAGTAATTTTTGATTTAAGAGATTTCACCTTGGATGATGATGAGGCAAAAAAGGCATTCGATGTGAGCATATATGTATTTTGCTTATTTGCCGATACAGACATTGATGACAGCGGAGGAGAAACGCAGTATTTTACCGATGAGTGTATTGAGTTATGGGACTATATTGTAGAGAATTCTGAAAGCCGAGACTTGCTTGAATATATTTTTAAGAAATTGACACAGACGTGTGAAAAGATTGGTTTTGGCGAATATATGTCAGACGAAATTGATGCTTTCATTTCTGAGCACTTCAAAGACAATGATTTTGCTTTGTCGAAGCTCGAATCCATTGACAGAAGAATTGAGCGCTTAGCAAATGACAAGAGCTGGCATGGCGACTATGAACTATCGAAAAATATAAAAGAACGTATGAAACTGATGGAGGAATTGGGACACAGCAAGGGAGATGTGGAAAAATTCCGCAAGCAGTACTGGCATTTGCCCACGATTCGTGGAATAGTGATGTCAGAGCTTGAAGATGCTGGAAATCTGCCCGATTTGATTCAGCTTCTGGAGAAAAGCAAAGAAATGGACAGCGAGTTTCCAGGTTTGGTCAGCAAGTACTCAAGAAAACTTATCGATTGCTATTTAAAAGGCGGTTGGCCTGCAAAGGCCAGGGAAGAACGGTTTGAGTATATTACGGAGTACAACCGGGGCAATATCGACGTTTTTTATGAACTAAAGCAGAATACCGCAGCTGACTTATGGCATCAGGAACGAAAAAAGATTTTTGATGCTTTGTCTGCTCAGGGAGTTGATATTAAGCACTTGTTAGCTTCAGAAGGATTAAAAGATCAATTGTTTGACGCATTGGCGGTACGGATACGCGAAGGGCGTGGTTTTGAGAAACTCACCCTCAGCGAACTCATAAAGTATGAGGATGCGTTAAGACCGGAGTATGACAATGAACTATTGGATTTGTACGAAAGACTTATATGGAAATTATCGGAATTTGCAGGCGGTCGCTCATACTATCAGGAGATTGCCGGTTTTATTAAGAAGATGTTTTCATTTGCTGAAGGAAAATTCAGAGTAAGCAAAATGCTTGAGAGTTGGCGCTTCACCTACTCGAATCGCCCGGCTATGCAGGATGAACTGAAGGCCCTATATAGATATTTGTGACACTGACAACAATCCCCTGAGGTAAAATCGTATAATGCCTGATAAATCAACGTTTTTGTTGCCCAGAATCTCAAAAGGAGGGTTGCCGTTCAGTTCACGGGCAGCTGCATGACACTCGCTCAAAATGATGCTCTTTACATAGGGCAAACTTGACCTTGCCTTCGAGCCATTCACGGGCGGCGGCAATCGCGTGAGCGGGTCGCTCATCGCCGGGGCAATGCTTGGCAAACAACGGCAGCATATTCTGTTCCGTATAGTCAAGCGTCCAGTTCGCAACCGTCGTCTAGCTCTGCGCCTCAATCAGTCACATGAGGGCAACGGTAGACGGCGCGGTTGCCTCGCCATAGGTTCTTCGTAGCTTCATGGTCATTGATTCAATACCCCCGCGAGCCTTTGCCCAGATAATCGCGGTTCAACACTGCGAGCATTTTGTCGGTCGGGGCGGAGTGGTATTCGTATATCTCTTTATAAACGCGCATGAGCTTCTTCAAGCGGAAATTTCATGTCGTCCTTGTTGAAGGCTTCAAGGTCAAGCGTGGTGGAGCCGAGCCATGCGCAGAAGTCGTCGTATTTCTTGCCGGAGCCTTTCTTCAAGGCTTTGGCAAGTTCTTCAAGGCCGGGTATGCCGCCAACATCCTCAACGATTCCAACCCCCTCGCCCTCATTGACGCAGGGCAGGTCTGCCAGCGACACTTCGAGCTTCTCGCAAGCTATCAGCTCCAAGTCAACCTCCCAGCCGTCGCCGTAGTCGTACTCAAAGGTCAGCTTCCAGCCGGGCTTGCGGCTTATCTGCTGTAGCTTAATTCTGTTGGCGACTTCCAGCCGCTCATTGTCGCCAAGGAAGCTGTCCCCGAAGGGAAGCTCATAGCGCACGTTCTTTGTGAAGTCATCCCATTCACCCTTGCTCCAAACCTTCTGGATTTGTTCTTCGGAGAATTGCGTCCGCAGGGCGGCGAGAGATGCTCCCCGGACGTTTTCGTTGAAGCAGAACAGGTGGCTCGCTTGCATTTCAAACATAATCATCAGCGCATAGCCAAGCTCGGCTATCGTCTTCTCGCCGTTAATCTCGAATCGTCGCCATATCTTCGGCTTGTAGTCTTTCAGCTCCGCATAGAAGCGGTAGACGTAGTGCTGTGCCATTAGCGAGTCCTCCCTTGTTGGATTCTATGCTTCCATTTTACTCGCGCAGTCAATGACTGTCCAGGAAATTCGCATGTCACGGCACCCAAATGCCATTCGCTTGGGAACAGCGGAAGGCAGTCGATATTTTCAAGACAACGGCTGATAAAGGCTACCCAGAATTGCCCGTTCTTTCTGCGACGCAAGACAGAGGAATGATTCTGCGCGAGGACACAGGAATCAACATCGCCCACAACAAGAAAAACGAGGCAACTTACAAACGAGTTTTGCCGGGGCAGTTCGTAATTCATCTACGCTCATTTCAAGGTGGTTTCGCCCACTCAAATGTTGAAGGAATCACGTCTCCGGCTTATACGGTGCTTGATTTCATCGACAAGGAAAGCCACGATGATTTGTTCTGGAAATACATTTTCAGCTCCAGGAGCTTCGTCAAGCGGCTCGAAACTGTGACCTACGGAATCCGTGACGGGCGCAGTATCAGCTATGACGATTTCTCTGAAATGAGTTTTCTGTATCCAAGTTCTACCGAGCAGAAGTATATCGGAGAAGCGTTCATGTCTTTCGACCACCTCATCACCCTTCATCAGCGTACGCCTCGTGTAAGTCTCTGGAACCGTGTAGGTTCAGCTCAACCCGGATAGCGACCTCATCACCAGTTCCACGTCTTGGTTTTCAAGCTCGTGGATGATGTGCAGGTACGTCTTCTGGGTCGTGGTCATGCTCGCGTGACCGAGCCTTCGCGCGACGCTCGCAATCGACACACCCGCAAACAAGAGTAGCGAGGCGTGGGTGTGGCGCAGCCCGTGAATCGAAATCACCGGGACTTTTGCTCGGATACAATGACGGCGCAGGATGTCGTTCACCGTTGAGTTGAAGACCGCGCCGTCAACGAAAATCGGCACTTCCGGTGGCAGGTTCCTCATAAGCTCCGAGAACTGGATAACGGTCTGCCAGTCAATCTGGATTTTGCGCACAGACGACTGGTTCTTGGTGGGCAGGAAGCCACCGTCGCCCTTGTAGTCCCACGTCTTGCTGATGGACAATGACTGATGGGCAAAGTCGAAGTCCTTCGGGGTCAAGGCCAAAGCCTCCGAGAAGCGCATACCCGTCTTGGCGACGAGCAAGATGAACCACTCCCAATTCACCACAGGCTTCAACTCCATGCCCGAAAGCAGCGTGTGAAGCTCAAACTGATTCAGGTACTTCGGTTTCTTCTCTCGCGGGTTCTTGCCCTTGATGATGGCCTTGCGCGTCGGGTCGCGGTCAATCAGCCCCTCGTCCACTGCGTCCAAGATGGCACCCTTCAACTGGTGGTGGAAGTCCATCGTCGTCTGCCTCTCGTGGCATTCGGCGTAGTCATTGAGCAGTTGCTGGTAGTTCGTCCTCGACAGCTCGCAGGTCAAGAGATTGGGAACCAACTTTTCAATCCAAACCTGCGTCATCAGGTACTTCTGCATTGTGACGTTCCTGATTGCACCTTCCTTGTAGACCTTAATCCACCGAGCGTAGTATTGACTGAAAAATTCTGACCCTTTTGTTTGATTCAACATATTTCGTCCTCCTTGTACTCATCAAAACCTGAATCACAAGGCATACGCTGATGAAGGGTGATGAGGTGGTCGAGACCGACGAAAAGCTGTCCAATCTGCGCCTGTTCCTGCTCCGCCGCCGGATAGAATACGGTCGTCTTTGCGAGGTTCGTCCGACTGATTGAGAGGACTTTGATACCCTGCATAAGCGGCAGTAATTGGCTATGGTACGAAGGCGAGTTCATATAGTAACCAAGATAGTTTGGCTTCATTTTCACCTTCGGTCTGTAAGCGATTGTATGCAATCCTGACACGACAGGAATGTCCGTAATCCCTGCTATTTCAGTAGCTTTTCCGACAGTTTCATCTTCGGCAGCGTCGGCGATAAGCACGTCGCCATTTTGCAGAATTAGGCTCTTGTAGTCCAATGGCTCGGCTCCAGTTATGAACGGAATCACATCTATACGACAGTCCACTACTGCTCCGTATTTAATGAGGATGTCGCCATAGTGAACGCTCTTTATCTTGCCGTCATCGTAATTCAAATCTGCCCTTGACAGAGTGTTGTTTGGTATCGGGCTAAAGACTTCATCAAACCGACGCTGTTCCCAAGCGAAAGTAAACGAGCCGGAGAAACGTACTCCTGGCTCGTGGTTTTGGTTTGCAGTCATTATGCGATTATGGATTATTGAGGCCTCAACTTCTATCGGCACCGCGCTTACCTACTAACATCCTGCTCAACGCCCAAGGCATTAAGGGCGGCATCAACAATTATCTGGATATGTTCTGTGGTTAGGTAGTTTTTGTTCTTGCCCCTCATAAAATCGTTGCTGGCATCAATGAAAAGATTGTCGTCCGTGTCGCGCTTCTTTTTGAAGACGACAATAATAACTGCAACAGATTTCCTCCCCTTTTCTGAGAACAAGATATTCTCCGGCAATCTTATCACGGCGTGAATCTTGTTTCCGCTGGGCTGCTTAAACAGATTCTCACAGATGGTTCCTTCGGCTTTCCCACGGAACAGTACGCCATGAGGCAGAACCATTGCCATTGTTCCTTCTTCGTTGAGGTGATATAAGCTGTGCAGAACGAAGGCATAGTCCGGGGTTCCTTTTGGCGCGAGTTTCCCATAATCCTTGAATCGCGGGCCTTTCATCCTTGACTTGCTGTTGTCCCAAGACATCCCTTTGCCGAACCGAATGTCGGCAACCACCGCATCGAACGAATGTGGATGGTTAATGCCCATCGCATCGAGGCAGTCAGCCCAGATTTTTTCAATATCAATCTCTATCATTGCTCCTCCGCAGCGTGTCCGTCTATATGCCCAGAATCTTCAATTGCTCGGCGATGGTGGCTTCAAGCTCTGCAATTTGCTGTTTGTCCGCATCAATGAGATTCTTTATCTCGACCAAGTCGATTTCTTCCTCTTGTTCGAAGGTATCGACGTAGCGCGGGATGTTGAGGTTGAAGTCGTTGGTCTTGATTTCATCAAGCGAAGCAACGTGGGCATACTTTTCAACGTCTTCACGCTGCTTGTATGTCTCAACAATCTTATCAATGTTCTCTGGCTTCAAACGGTTCTGGTTCTTGACCTTCTCGAACTCGCCAGAGGCATCAATGAACAGGATGTCTTTGGTCTTCCTGTTCTTCTTGAAGACCAAAACCGTGGTGGGGATACTGGTTCCATAGAAGATGTTTGCAGGAAGCCCAATCACAGCATCCAGATAGTTCTTCTCGATGATGATTTGTCTGATAGTTCCTTCGGCGGCTCCACGGAACAACACACCGTGAGGCAGGACGATAGCCATTGTGCCTTCTTCGTTAAGGTGATAGAGGCTGTGCAGAATAAAAGCGTAGTCTGCCTTTGTCTTGGGTGCCAGCTTGCCGTAGTTTTGGAAACGCGGGTCTTTGAGCTTGGATTCCGCGTTGTCCCAATGGGCTGAGTAAGGTGGATTGGCGACAACCGCGTCAAAGGAGCGGGGGCGGTCTATTCCTTTGGCATCCTTGCCGTCCGGCCAGTCGCTTTCAAGCGTATCCGCATTCGAGAGGGTCATGTTGTTGAAGGATACCCCGTGCATCATCAGGTTCATTCGAGCAAGGTTGTACGTCGTTGTGTTCAGTTCCTGGCCGTAGAACTTGATAGGCTGGCCGCTTGGCAATGCCTGTCCAACGGTGAGCAGAAGCGAGCCGGAACCCATGGTGGGGTCATATACATTGAAGAAGGCACCTGTCTTCTCTTTATCCAGGGTTACGATTTTCGAGAGGATTTCGCTCACTTCGTGTGGTGTGTAGAACTCTCCGCCTTTCTTTCCGGCAGATGCGGCAAACTGGCCAATCAGGTATTCATAGATGGTTCCGAGGATGTCCTTGCCGTCGTCGCTCTTGTAGTCGATTCCATTCACCAGCTTCACGATGCGGTTGAGTGACTTGGCGCGTTCGTTTGTGGATGACCCAAGGCGTGAATCCCCAAGGTTGACATCGTTGAACACGCCCCTGAAATCCTGCGAGGCTTCCTTGTTCAACTCGGCGTTCTTGTTGAAGTTGTCGAAAATGGCCTGGTAGTCGCTCGGCACGACCATGCTGTTGTCGATTTTGTGAATCAGGGACTGCCAAGTGTCGTGCGGGACTATGGCGTAGCCAAGGCTTGAAGAAATGTCTTCCAGGTAGTCGCTCAAATCGTCCTCATTGGCTTGTTCCAAATAGGCTTGGTTGACCGTTTGACCTGCCGGAACGTCGATGACGTTGTTCTTTACGAGATACTGCTCCTGATGGTCTGACAGGTAACGGTAGAACATGAAGGCCAGAATGTAGTTCTTGTATTCAGCGGCATCCATGTTGCCACGGAGTTCGTTAGCCATCGCCCAGAGCTTTGAAGAGATTGTCTGTAAATTACTCATTGCAATAGTTCCTTTCTTAGATAAACATTTGTTGGAGCAAGGCTTTCTTCTGCTCTTGCAGGTGTTCTAGCTTACGCTGATGAAGGGTGATGAGGTTGTCGAGGTCGCTGAACAGCGAGCCGATTTTCTGTTGTTCATCATGTATCGGAACTTGCATAGGCAGATCTTTGACTAACGAGCCGGAGAGATTGCCTTGTCCACCCTGCAGATATTTGTCGATAATTTTTTGTTTCTGACCACGTAGCCATTGCATGATGAATTGAGAATCGTAAGCATCATCAGGTTTAATTGCAAGTATCGCCTGATTGATTGCACCCTGTAATTGGGCTATTCCGACCTCTCCGCTGGTCGCACCATATAACGCATAAAGAATATCACCAACACTCACCATCTTCGCAGACGAGTTCGCAAGACCACTGTCAGTAAGAAACAACTCTGTGCTTTCACTATTGATTTCAGCAGAGCGAATGAAAGGAATCTGTCCTCCGTAGTATTCGCCATTCCCTACTGCCGGCGTTCCTCCTGAATATGATTTCGTCACGTCCCCAAGCTTCCGCTGTTCCCAAGCGTCAGCAAATTCGGGGAAGCGAATCTCTGGTACGTCGGCTCCATCCTTCGGAAACATTTTTTGGAGCAGACCTGTCTTCTGCTCTTGCAGGTGTCCTAACTTACGCTGATGAAGGGTGATGAGGTGGTCGAGACCGACAAAGAAAGAGCGGATTTTCTTTTGCTCGTTCAGTTTCGGATAGCGGAGCCAGACTTCTTGCAAATCAGAGTTGTGAAGATGTACGACAGATTTTCCTTGCGCTCTCTTTGATAACTCCTTCTGCTGTGTTCCGTTGGAAATCGTGATTGCTAAAAAAGCAGGGTCAAGTTCAGGCTTGGCTTTTAGGACATTCAGGTCGCCACCCAAGATAATCCCTGCATTTTCAACAACTGTGGCGCGAGAAATATCCTCTGCGGTCTCGCCGGAGGCAGGAACGATGACCTCGCCGCCTTTGCTGAAAACAGAGTTTTCTCTCTCGGTGACGAACGTGCTTACTTCGGAAATGACAGTCTCATATTTTGTGTAGAGCTGCCCATAGAGAATTATAGGCGTTCCAGCCTCACGCAAATCGCCCTTTGAGTATCCCGAACCCTTTGAGAAATCCGCAAGCCCCGAGAGCCTCCGCTGTTCCCAAGCGTCAGTGAATTCGGGGAATCTCAGTTTGGGTACATTACTTTTGTTCTCGCTCATGTTCTTTTACCTTAGCTTTCTGCCAGTTCGTCGGCTAATTCATAAATCGCTTCGCGTAGGCTATTGCGATATTTTATCTTTGTCAGACCTTGCACTTCTGCATCGTGAGCCAGGGTCTGGTAAGTACCGCTTGCGTTGGCGATGATGTCGCGTATCTGCCCGGTGTCATCAAGGTCTTGCTGCCCATAGTGATGACGGCTGAACAGCTCGCGCATCTGTGCGCTCGTGATAACGTCTGCGATACCCCATTTGACGCGGAAGTCCAGAAAAGTCCTGTCCAAGCTGACATTGTTTGCTTCAAGGATAACCTTCTCGCTATCGTCCAGTTTGAACGGATACTTCAACCCGGAACCCTCCGGCGGGAAAAGCCCTTTGACAATAGCAACTGCGGCATTGATGATGCGCGTCGCGTAGTTCCTGTCATCCAGACCGTTGGCGAACTGGTTAATCTTGTCCTGCGTCTCCTTAGCCGCCTCTGTCTTGCCATCGTGTACCTGATTGAGCAGTTGCTCGACCAGCTCGGTCAGATAGTCGAAGTCTATCTTGACGTCCTTGATGTGCGTCATACGCAGCTCAACCTGGTAAAGCGGAATCTTCTTCTCTTTGGCGATGTGGGTTTTGAGTTCATTGGTCAAGACGGTGGTCAACATCACTTCTTGCTCCGGGGTCATGCCCAAAGCCTTGGTTAACTCATCGGGGTTGTCGTAGTCAAATCCCTCGCCGCTCTCAGCCGGGTCATATTGTTTCAACTTCGCCATGCCGATGTTGTACTCCCTGAGCAAGTCGAGCATAAAGTCTTTTTGCTTCTCAGATGGCGGCAGCTTCGTGAATTCATTTGTCAGCTCGGCCAGCTTCTCGACCTTGCTCTTTACGGTTTCGAATACGTCCTTAAACTTTGGTGCGGTAATGCCGTCCGAGACGTTTTGCTCGACGAGTTCAGCCTCGGATAGATTGGCTGAATCCTTGTTTGCGTAAACTGCCAAGGCCTGATTCATGAGCTTTTCATTTTGGGCTGGCCAGCGATAATTGACAATGCGACCCCACGGCTTCTCCTGCATATCGGCGATGCGGTTTGTGCGTGAGTACGCCTGAATCAACCCGGCTCCTTTTAAGGTGCGGTCAACATAAAGCGTGTTGAGTTCCGGGGCATCAAAGCCCGTCAAGAGCTGGTCAACTACAATCACAATATCCAGATATACTTTGTCGCTGGCCGTCTTGTTCAGCCGTGATGAAACGTTCTGCGTGTAGCCGGAAACGTCGTCCATGCCGAAGTTCATGCCAAACTCTTTGTTGTAGGCTTGGATGGCATAATGCAGACCTTGGTTTGTTGTGAGTTGGCTGTCGTTGTTTGTTGTGTTTTGGCTGAAAGTGACGGCGACTTTCAGCGTAGGTTTGCCTTCTGCCTTGTTCTCGGCGTTCACGCGCTGGAACTCTTTGAAATACATGAGTGCCATAGGGGTGCTTGCCTTGCCACCGCCGACGTGCGTGGTGAACAGGGCGTTGTACCTGCCCTCGTTTGAGCGGTTGCGCCAGTTTGCAAAGATGTCCGCAACGACCAGTTTGATATGGTCTGGGTTCTCGTCGTAAAAACTCGCCTCAACCGCGTCGTCCATGTCCTCCTGCGTCATGTTGGCAATCTTGTACTTAATCTTCTCGTCCGACCATTTCGGGTTTTGCTCACGATAGAACTGAGGAAGGAAACGCTCCTTCATATCCGTCTCGTCAATCGTGGTCTCAAAGTCCACCTTGAAGCCGAGCACGTTCCTGTCGGCGATGGCCTCGCGTATCGTGTAGGCATGGAGAAGTTTCCCGAAGATGTCTTCTGTCCTGAATCCCTGGGTGACCTCGTCAAAGGCCGGTGTTCCCGTGTAGCCCACCCATGCCGCGTGTTTGAACGCCTTTTGGATGGCGCTGAATGAATCGCCGCCTGTCGAGCGATGCGCTTCATCCACGATGAAGACGATGTTCTTCTCAGGAGGCTTGAACGACTTGCGCTTAATCAGTTTGTCGAGCTTCTGCACCGATGTGACGATGATGCTGTTATCCTTGGATTTCAACTTGCGGCTGAGGTCTGTCGTGTTCTCGGTGTCCTGAACGCTTCCAAGCGCATCCTCGGATGCGTCCGGGTCGTAGGCTTTGTAATTCTCGTTGGTCTGTCTTGTGAGAGCGATGCGGTCTACCAAGAACACCACCTTGTCTATCCTGGGCATACGGCTTGCCAGCCATGCCGTCTTGAAGCTGGTGATAGTCTTGCCGGAGCCAGTGGTGTGCCAGATGTAGCCGACTTTGTTTGTGCCAAGGTCAAAGTCCACCTGCTTCAATCCGTCAATCGCGTTTTGGGTGGCATAGACCTGATAGGGGCGCATTACTTTTAGGCTCTGCTTGTTCTTCGTGCCATCCAGAATCATGTAGTTGGTGGCCATCTGGTGCGCCATCGGTATCGAGAGCATCGAATTCGCAAACTCTTTCCAGTTACGCACTATCTCGTTGTCGCTTTTGCGCTGCCAGTTGAAGGCGAAGTCCTTGTTGAAGGTCTCTGCCGTCGTGTTGGCCATGTACTTGACATTGTTCGGCGTGATGGCGACCAAAATTTGCACCGTGGAGAAGATGTCTCGGTACTGATTCTCGTCGATGTACTGGTGCATTTGGTTGAGGGCTTCGTTGACATCGTGCGTGTCGCGCTTCTCTTCAATCTGGATTATCGGCAATCCGTTTATGAGAAGGGTTGTGTCAAAACGGCGGCTCTGTTTACCCGTAATCACCGCCGGGCGCTCAATCTGGTTTACGACCTGATAGACCGTATCCCCGGCTCCGATTTGCTTCTGGTCAAAGACCGTGAGGAAGGCGTGGCGACCGTCATCCAAGTCAACCTCAATCTGAGAAACGCCGTTCATGCCATAGAGGAACTGCCCGGCTTTATAAGGCGTTTGTAGGTCGGAAATAATCCGCTTGACCTGATTGAACTCGACCGTGCTGAGGGGGTGGTCAAGCGTGTTCTGGTTGTGCTGTTCCAGTATCCGCTTGAAATTATCCCAGAGTTGCTCGGTCGTCTTGATTTCCGGCTCATACTTCCACAGCTTGGTCTTGACGATGTAACCTGCCGTCTGTTTCACCGAACCCCACTCAGGCTCTACGGAGCTGGTGATTGTTCCGCTGCAAATGTACTGGATGAGTTCTGTTTCAAATTGGTTTTCGTTCATGACTTATTCGCCTCCTTGAGCTTTTCTATTAGCAGCGTGGCCTCTGCTGCAGCGACGCGTTTTTTCAGTGCGGCCAGCCTAAGCTGATTGAAATACAACTCGCCAATTACTCGCTGTCTTTCTATTGGCGGCGGGATAGGGAATAGCAAATCGCTGAGCTGCCTGATTGTGAATTTCAGAGTGACTGAGCCTTGGCTCGTGGTTTGCAGTTGGCGCTTGATGCCAGCATCCTCGTTGAGCATATAGACAAGGTATCCGGCATCAACCTGCGGGGCAGGAGCGAGCCTCACATAGTTCTGGGTGAACAAATACCCGCTGTGGCTGTTCCTTACAAGCGTGGCCTTACCGGAGATTAGACTGAACACTAAATCCCCACTGCTCAGAGTGGCTACGTTGTCGGATGTCCGAATCTGTTTTCCGCTGCCACCGTGCGTTTCTATTCCAGTCAGGTCATCTTCCATTTCAGGCTGACCAAAGAAGAAATACGTCGGCGCGTCGGCGTTCAGGGATTCCTTGATTCGGAACTGAGGCGTACCGCTATTTAGTTCGGCTACCTCTAGCATTTGCATCATAATAATCCGTGCCTTTCTAAAATTACATCCTCAGTATACCACACTCACCGTGCTTGTCAAGTGGAAAATGTAATTTTTCAAAATTACGGATTATTGTATTGTGGATTATGATTTGAGGGTCTGTTAGATGCTCTTGTACTCTGTTTTCGAGACAATGATGTGTTCAAGTACGTTGATGCCCATTAGCCGTCCGGCTTCTTTGAGTTTGCTCGTTATCTCGATGTCGTCGGCTGACGGCTCGGCACTATCGCTTGGATGGTTGTGCGCAACGATAATATTTGCTGCTCTGTCTTCGATTGCCTTGGCAAAGATTTCTCTTGGATGAACCAAGCTTTGATTTAGCGTCCCCTGAAACACAACGGTGTTACTAATTAGGCGGTTTGCTCCATCCAAGGTTAGCACAACGAAATATTCTTGCTTCTTATCCCGGATGTTGCCGAGCTGGGCAACTGCGTCATCTGCGTTTGAAATTACTGGCCTGTCGGCGGGCATCAAATACCTTCTGCCAAGTTCAAACAGCGCGATGATTTCACTCGTCTTGGCGGCACCCATGCCTTTGATGTATGACAGCTCGCTGTATGTAACCGAGCTGCCCTTGTCTTTCAGTAGCTTCAAAATCTGCTTCGAGATTTCTTCTGCCGAGACCTGTTTGTTGCCGCTGCCAATCAAGAGGTGCAGCAGCTCTGCATCACTAAGATTGCTTGCTCCGTACTTGGCCAGTTTTTCTCGTGGCATCATCTTATCCATGACCTTATTATACTGCGGAACAGCGACGAAATAAAGGACTAGGGATCATCATTGTAACCGCCATATCTCTGCCAGCGCTTCCTTTACTTCTTTTTATGTCCTGCTCCGTGGCGTACCCCACAGTGTTCACGCTCCGACATCCTATTTTAGAGGGAATATCACCTGTGTCAGAAGTTCGCCCTCCGGCGTATCCAAAGGATTGCTGATGTAATAGTCATAATATACGCCTGTTGACTCCAATTTGTTTTCAGCCATGTACTCCATAAGGGCTGCATAAACCACATCAAGATCTTTGTATGCCCCTTTGTGCATTGCCGTGATTGCTCTGCCTTCGAAAGTTTTACTCATAAAGAACTCTCCATCGATGGCTATTTCTTCGCCAATGGGAATCCCAAATTCAATGTCACATTGAGTAAAGTCAGCGTTACCGTTAGTGTATGCAAGATAAGGCGCGCCGGCTATCTCTACGCCCTTCTCTACAAGAAACCCCAAGACTTTTTCCAATCCTGCGGTCGCCAATGTGGAAATCTCTGCCATTGACGCGTTTTCTTTCTTGACGGCCACAGCAATTTGAGATTTTTGATTTGTTACTTCAATGTTCACTTTGCCTACCTCCTGATTATTTTGAGTTCCCTTTAAGTATAACAGAGTAATGGGATAAAATCAGCAAAGGTCATAGCCGAAGGGTGCATATTTAAAAGTGCATGAACTGACGATAAGGATAAGCAGAGCTTTCTGCCGCGGTGTTTTCCCGCAACTCAATGGTGAGTTGGAGGCAGATACCGCGCTGGCCAGTAACAGTGCCACGTCAGGGGTTGGGGAGCGGCAGACTCCAAAAGCCCGCGTATTTTTTTCGCCTTTCGGGGGCTGCGTCGGGCGGTGAGGC
>WRHI01000019.1 GCA_009783315.1 Peptococcaceae bacterium | reverse complement strand
CCTCATCTCTTACAAAGCATGTGACTTCCGCGCTTTCCCTCCTTTCGGTGCGAAACTCACTTCAGGACACACTTTTGCGCTCTCTGCGCAGATGCCATAGAGATGCGCCGACACGGAGCACGGCTTGGCGAACGCGCCTCACACCCCGCCCAACCTCCGCCCCCTGTGCCCACCGCCCCCTCCTGCCCCTGATCCATGTGAGGTCTTTACAGAGAACATAATATACCCTATAATTTACACATTGAGGACTGTCCTTAAAACATAATGCCAAAGGAGAAACCCAAATGAAAACAATCATTATTGGCGGCGTTGCCGGCGGCGCCTCTGCGGCGGCCAGATTGCGCCGTTTGGATGAAAAGGCAGAAATTATCATGTTTGAGCGAGGCGGCCATATCTCTTTTGCCAACTGCGGCCTACCCTATTACATTGGCGGCGCGATTAGGGATAAAGAGGCCCTTCTGCTGCAAACGCCGGAAAGATTTAACGCCCGTTTTTGCGTGGATGTCAGAGTGCACACAGAAGTGACCGCCATTGACAAGAGCGCCAAAGCGGTCACTGTGAAAAACCTTAACTCGGGGGATACCTATACTGAGAGCTATGACAAGCTGATTCTGTCGCCAGGGGCAGAGCCTTTTATGCCATTTAAGATCGAGTCGGAGAGAGTATTTACACTGAGAAACATGGCAGATACCTTTCGGATCAAACGTTTTATCGCCGCGAACAAACCCCGTAGCGCCGTTGTTGTTGGTGGTGGTTATATTGGTGTGGAAATGGCGGAAAATCTTAGAGAAGCGGAGTTAGAGGTCACAATTGTGGAAATGGCCGATCAAGTTATCGCGCCTCTGGATTACGATATGGCCTGCGACCTGCATCTCCACATTGAACAAAAAGGCGTTAAGCTCATGTTGTCGGAAAGCGTAAGAGGCGTCACGGCTGAAAAAAAAGGTCTCACACTGCAGCTTGGCAGCGGTCTTCTTCAGACGGATATGCTGATTGTGGCGGTGGGCGTCCGGCCGGAAACCGCTTTGGCCAAGGAAGCAGGACTCTCAGTCAATGAGCGCGGCGGCATTTTGGTGGATCGGTTCTTGCGAACTTCAGATGAAAACATCTATGCCATCGGCGACGCGGTGGAAGTTACCGATTTTGTGACCGGACAAAAGAGTATGATTCCCTTAGCCGGACCGGCTAACAAACAGGGCCGTATTGCGGCGGACAACATTTGCGGCCGCCAAAGCCAATACACAGGAACCCAAGGATCCGCTATAATTAAAGTGTTCGATATGACGGCCGCTGCCACAGGCGTTAACGAAAAAACCGCCCGGCGTCTGGGTCTCAATTACGACAAATCATTTACCTACTCTGCCAGCCACGCCGGTTATTATCCCGGCGCCGTGAACATGTCGGTTAAAGTCCTGTATGATAAAGACAACGGTAAGATTCTGGGCGCGCAGATCGTCGGTTTTGACGGCGTCGACAAACGCTGCGATGTTCTGGCCACAGCTATCCGCGCCGGCATGACCGCCGCGGATCTGACCAGTTTGGAGTTGTGCTACGCGCCGCCCTATTCTTCCGCTAAAGACCCGGTCAACATGGCGGGATATGTCATAGAAAACCTGCTGAACGGAACCGTCAAAAACCTCCATTGGCACGAAGTCGCGGCCTTACCACGGGACGGCAGCGCGATTCTGCTCGATATCCGGACACCTTTTGAATACAAAAATGGGCATATTGACGGGTTTGTCAACATTCCCTTGGACGAACTGCGTGGGCGACTGTCGGAACTGGACAAGAACAAAACCATTTATGTGACCTGCCAAGTGGGATTGCGTGGGTATATCGGCGCCAGAATCCTTGCCCAGCACGGGTTTGATGTCTATAATCTGAGTGGGGGTTATCGCCTGTATCAATCGATTTACGCGCAGATGGCGCCGCCGGACATCATTGGTCTTCGCCCAGAGTCCCGGTTGCCGCTATAGAAAGAGCGAACCCAATTCCCTCCTTACACGCCCAGATCTTCGTGTTCATGTTTTTTACTGCGGGCCATCAATTCTTGAATAACACTTTCCACCGGAGCATTCTCAAAGAGAACCTGATAGGCTTTTTCTGTAATCGGCATCGAGATGTTAAGTCGGCGGCTAAGCTCGTAAGCGGCCCGGGTTGCCCGAACGCCCTCGACCACCATACCAATTTCATCAAGAACTTGTGTCAAGGGTTTACCGGTGGCCAAAGCTCTGCCGGCGCGCAGATTACGGCTATGAGAACTTGTGCAAGTTACAACAAGATCCCCCAGTCCGGCCAGTCCGGAAAAGGTAATTTCCCGCGCTCCCAAAGCGACGCCGAGACGTGTGATTTCCGTCAGACCTCGGGTGATCAAAGCCGCTTTGGTGTTATCGCGAGTCGCCTGCCGACCTTCCAAAGCTCCGGAACAAAGGGCGATAACGTTTTTCAGAGCGCCGCCCAGTTCAACGCCAACGACATCAGAATTCACATAAACACGGAAAAAAGGTGTCATAATGAGTTCTTGAACGGCAACAGCCGCCTTTTCATCTGCGGAAGCGGCCACGACGGCGGTGGCGACTTCCCTGCCCACCTCTTCGGCGTGGCTTGGTCCCGAGAGGACGACTACCGGGCAAGAGGGCAAAACCTGCTGAACAACTTCCGACAAACGCAAACAGCTGCCCTCTTCCAACCCTTTGGCCAAATTGACGACAATGGTATCCGCCGAACAAAACGGTTTGATGTGGTGAGCCGCTTCCCGCACGGCATGAGAAGGCACAGCCAGAAACAAAAAATCATAAGTATTTCCGGACAACTCTGTGATCGCACGGACAGAATCCGGCAGAAAGACGCCCGGCAGAAAACGGATGTTTTCCCTATCCCGCTCAATGCCGCGAATAATTTCCGCGTCCTCGCTGCGCCCTGACAATTCAACGCTATTGCCGGCGGACGCCAAAGTATAAGCGATGGCGGTTCCCCAGCTGCCGCTGCCCCATACAGCTACTCTCTTCATAGTCAAATCCCCCCTTAATTCAATGGACAATGGACAATGGACAATGGACAATGAAAGACAGGAGACGAAGCAATGGACAATGGCAAAACGAATCTTCGACAGGAACAAACTGCCTCTCGTTCCTCATTGTCTCCTGTTCCTCATTGTCCATTGTCCATTGATAATTGTCCATTGTTAATTGTCAATTTCCTTCTTTCCCCATTGCAGACGAGGTTCGGTGCCGGCGCGGAGCCGCTTGAGATTTTCCTTGTGTCTCAAAACGATGAAGCATACGGCAACAACAACAAAGATTCTATACGGCGTTGGGGTTGCGAAAACAAACGATAAGATTAAGACAGTCAATGCGGCGCTCAGAGATGCCAGAGAAATATAACGCGAAATGAAAACAGTTAAAAGAAATGAGACGAGTCCGATGAGCATCGCAATCGGAACCGCAAACAAAGCTGATCCCAAGGCGCAAGATACGCCTTTGCCCACCGGCTTGAACTTAAACCAGGGATTCCAGTCGTGGGTAATAAAGGCGATAACGCCGCCCAACACAGCACCCCAATGGCCCCAAGCAGCGCCTAAGTTTCCCCAAGCGAGAGAGACGAACCAGCAAGCCATAAAACCTTTGAGGACATCAGCGCCTAAGACAAAAAACCCCCATCTCCGGCCCAGGACGCGCATGGTATTGGTGGCTCCCATATTGCCGCTTCCATAGTTGCGTATGTCAATACCCCGGCATTTGCCGACAAGATAGGCGCTGGGGATGCTGCCCAACAAACCGGAAAGCAACAAAGGAAAAACGAATAAAACAAGGTTCATAGATGTTTCACCTCTACAGAAATATTAGGGGCCTAACGTTTACGGATTATCAGGCGTATCGGCGAACCTTCGAAACCGAAAGTTTGGCGCAGTTGGTTGATGAGGTAGCGTTTGTAGGAAAAGTGGAGCATTTCCGGCTCATTGACAAAAAAGATGAATGTCGGCGGCTTGACGCCCTGCTGGGTTGCGTAGAGGACGTGGAGGGATTTGCCTTTGTCGCCGGGCGGAGGGTTCAAGTGCAGCCATTCGCGCAACTGGTCGTTGAGAAGGGCGGTTGTGACACGGCGGCAGTTTTGTTCCGCCACAAAATCAACGAGATCCATGATTTTGTTGACGCGCTGTCCGGTCTCGGCGGAGATAAACTGGGTCGGGGCATAAGCCAGAAAACCTATTTCGTCTCGGATCGTTTTTTCGAAAGCGTCAAGTGTTTTGTGGTCTTTGGGCACGAGATCCCACTTGTTGACCACAAGGATGATGCCTTTGCCTTCTTCGTGCGCGTAACCAGCGATGCGTTTGTCCTGGTCGGTAACGCCCTCAACAGCGTCCAGCAGCATGAGAACCACATCGCTGCGGTCGATGGCCCGAAAAGAGCGGATGACGCTGTAGTTTTCGGTTAGTTCAACGATTTTTTTCTTGCGCCGGATGCCGGCTGTGTCGATGAGGACGTAGTTTTTGTTGTCATAAACAAATGGTGTGTCGATGGCGTCGCGGGTAGTGCCGGGGATATCGCTGACAAGAACACGTTTTTCTCCCAGAAGCTTGTTGACGAGGGAGGATTTGCCTACGTTGGGCCGGCCGATTACGGCGATTTTGACTGTTTCGGGGTCGTATTCCTCTTCGGACTGGGCGGGCAAAGAGGCGGCTACCACATCCAGAAGATCACCGGTGTTGAGACCGTGGGCAGCGGAAACACCAATGGGGTCGCCCAGTCCTAAGGAGTAATATTCGTAACTTTGGGCCGTAAATCCTGGGAAATTTTCCACCTTATTGACGGCTAAAATGACAGTTTTTGGGGCTTGGCGCAAGGATTTGGCAATGAGTTCGTCTTCGGCGGTGGGGCCGGTTCTGCCATCGACAACAAAAATCACAACATCCGCTTCTTCGATAGCCACATCCACCTGCTGTCTCATCAGTTGGGACAACGGCGCAGCTTGATCTTTGAACCCAATACCACCCGTATCGATCAACGTAAAACGTTTCCTGCCCCATTCCACATCAAAATACAGGCGGTCGCGTGTGACTCCCGGGGTATCTTCAACAATGGCAATTCTGCTGCCGGCAATTCTGTTGAACAGGGTTGATTTGCCCACATTGGGCCTGCCCACAATGGCGACGAGGGATTTGGTCATAGTATCCTCCTCAATGGAGTATTCGGGGTTCGGCATCCGGCTTTTTCGGCGTTGGATATTCGGTTTTCAGCTAATCCCGAACCCCGAAAAGAGCTTCAACAAATCCTCCGGCATCGCCGTTGACAATTCTGGCCTGACCGTTCAGATGTCTCTCAAGCCAAGCTACAGAATGACCGTCCAAGAATTCCTCTGTGCCGGCTCGAAGCATTGTGCGGGGTACGACGAACTCTTCTCCATTCAAGTTCCCCAGCTGTGCCGCGATGTCTGTAGCGGTGACCAGTCCGGCTACGGTGATCTGCGATCCGAAAAAATCGTTGCGAATCCCGTGAATATGAGTCGGGGGTACTGATGTCTTATGAATAGTCGCGTGCCTATGGGCTAGATCCAGGCATTGGCCCATGAACGGCGCAGCCAGAATTCCTGTTAACAAATGGCGGGTATGAGACGGCGGGCTGTGGTTCGGCGGTTCGTCTAACATCACAGCCAGTTCATTCCGAAAGGCACTTAACATACCGATACCATTTTCCAGCTGTTCGAAACCGTCATATTCTTCCGGCGGTGGGATATCGTAACCGCAAGACAGATAGATTTCATCAGCAAAATAAACTAAATTCTTCTGATGGAGGTGTCTGAATTCTTGCTGCCATACCTGTCCTTCCTTAAGAATACGCGCACATTCTTGCGCCGTCAAGACCCGGAGAGGTTTCTGACCGAAACGGAAACGTGTCAACCCCACCGGAACGATGCCAATGGATTGCACATGGGGATAAAGAGTTTCCAGCTGTCGCACTGTATGACCCAGAACGGCGCCGTCGTTATAGCCGGGCACCAGAACGATCTGAGTATGCATCACAATTCCCGCCTGTGCCAGACGGTGTAATTGTTCCGGCAGAAACGCCGCCGCCGGATTGCCCATCATATCTGCGCGAATTTGGGCATCCCAGGCATGCACGGAAATATAGAGCGGGCCCACCCGCAGGTTAAGGATGCGGGCAAATTCTTCTTCGCTTAAATTGGTCAGCGTGATGTAGTTGCCGTTGCTTACAGACATTCGGTAATCGTCGTCAAATTCATAGAGAGAAGCTCTGAGCCCAGGCGGCATTTGCCGGACAAAACAAAAGACGCAGCTGTTTTGGCACGTTTTCATGCCGTCGACAGCAATCTCGGCAAAAGAGATACCAAGGGACTCTTCTGGAGAACGCTCGATGTCAAACTCCCAGAGTTCATGATCGGTTTTGGCGCCGGTTTTGGCAATGACAAGAGAGAAGGATTCCTCTCCGACAGCGTACTGATAGTCCAGGATGTCTGTTATAGGCTGCCCATCAATGGCGACGACTCTGTCGCCGGGTTCTAGGCCAAGCTCGGCGGCGATGCCGAAGGGATCGACGGCAGCGATTGTGAGGCCGTTTCTTCTGTGTTTGCTGTTTGTATAGGTTATTGCGGTTATCTCCTTAATGGCCCTGTTATGACATTACGTTGACTTGGCGGCATTCTGAGCGCGAAGATGTTTTTTGCGAGAGGCGCTCAATTTATCAAAAAACGTTTTGCGCGAAGACGAATACCGGGATATATTCAGCAATATACCGATTTCAAACATTGTAACGATAAGCGAGGTGCCGCCATAGGAGACCAGTGGCAACGTAATGCCTGTTATTGGCAGAATACCCAACGCTGAGCAGATGTTAACGGCGCATTGAAAGGCAATCAAACTGGTCAAACCGAAGCCGAGCAGACGACCGAAATGATCCGGACAGCGGGATGAGGCTTCATAACAGCGTATGATAAAGAAAACCAGCACGAACAAAAAGACGAGAGTACCAAAAAAGCCAAACTCTTGCCCGATCACAGAGAATATCATATCGTTGTATTTGTCCGGCAACGATATGGACGTCAGGTTGCGACCGACGCCAAGACCAAAGAGTCCACCTGATGCCAGAGAGAATTTGGACCAAGCTGTTTGGTAGCCGCTTGTGCTTATGTTGCTCCATGGATCGAGCCAGCCGACAATTCTGTCTTTCTGGTATTGTGTTGAAGCTATATGATTTGTCGCCAAAAAAACAGCGGCTGGAATGCCGACAATAAAATAACGCCAAGGGAATCCTGTTTGAAGCAGCATAGCGATCGCCGCAGCGAACATGACGAACGCGGTACCGAAGTCTTCGGTAAGAACCAGAAGGATGACAGCGAAGGCGAACAAACATGGGCCTAGGGCGTCGCGGAGCTTGCCGACTGGAAACCGATCGAAATTGTGGGCGAGAAAGAGAATCATAATCGGTTTGGCTAATTCGGAAGGTTGAAAACGAAACCTCCCAAGGACAAGCCAGCGGGTCACTTCCTGAGTCTCATTGCCGCCGCCAAGCCGTGTGAAATTGACGAGCATGAGGAGAACGGCCACAGCGATCAGCGCCGCGCCGCAGAAGCGGCGCCATTTGTGAAAAGGAACGTACATGGCGATAAAAACAGCTATGAAGCCGACGGCGGCCCACAGGAGCTGGAGTGTGAAAAAGTTATACGGATTGTCGTGGTGCTGATAGGAAAACCTAGCGCCGGCACTAAGCACCATGACCAGCCCAAAGGCCAAAATAACCAGCGCGGATGCCGCCAAGAGGAAGTCGGGTCTCTGGGGTTTTTCCGCCTGCTTCGTTTTCTCCTTGGGCATGATTGTTCCTTTCCTGCTGTATATGCTCTCCGGGTCAGAATCGAAATGACTTCTTGCCAGGCAAGAAGTCATTCTAGAATCTTAGCAAGCAGAATCACGGTAACATCTATGACGAATTGTTCTCCTATGGTTAGAGGTCTTCTGGTTCGTCTGCCGCCAATGCCGGGATTTTTTCGACCGGCGTTTCCGCGTCGTGTGTTTCCGCGTCGTGTGTTTCCGCATCTGAGGGTTCCGCACCCGAGGATTCCGCATCTGAGGGTTCCGCATCCGAGGATTCCGCACCCGAGGGTTCCGCATCTGAAGGTTCTGCATCCGGTGGTTCCGCATCCGGGGACTCCGCACCCAAGGGTTCCATTTCCTTGGTCGTGGGCAGTTCCTGCGGTTGTTCCGGGGCCTCGGTGGGCGGGACATAAGATTCTGCGTCCGGTGAGTCTGTCAGATCAGAAGCGTCTGGGTCTCCCGGGCCGATCGGCGTTTGCACTGATGAAAGAGACGCCTCGGCAGGAAGTAATTGTGGAGCGGCTTCAGAAATTTCCGGAGTTTCCGGATTTTCCTGGGGAGCCGCCAAAGCGGGATTCTGTTCCAGCAGATAATCGCGGATGCTGAGGCTCATGCGTTTTTCTCCCGGTCTGCATTCAATAACTTTTGCGGTAACGGTTTGACCGACCGTAACAACATCCTCAACCTTGGGAATACGATGGGTTGCCAGCTGAGAGATATGAATGAGCGCGTCTATACCGTCTTCCAGTTGGACAAACGCGCCGAAAGGAGCGATACGTACCACGGTTCCTTCGACATTTGAATCGATAGCATATTTGGCGGCGATATTGTCCCAAGGATTGGTTTTTAACTGTTTCAAGCCGAGGGAGACTTTGCCGGCGTTTGAATCAATGGAAAGAATCTTGACTTTGATGGTGTCGTTGACGTTGACCACTTCGGAAGGATGCTGGATTCTGGAAAAGGCCATGTCAGATATATGCAGCAGCGCGTCGACGCCGCCGATATCCACGAAAGCGCCGAATTTGGTCAGCCGCTGAACAACGCCTTCGACCACATCCCCGGCATTTAAGCCTACCAATATCTGAGCGCGTTTTCGGTCTGCTTCTTCGTTCAGAATGACTTTTTGGGACAAAACCAGTTTTTTCTTTGCTTCATCATATTCCAAAATTCTCAGGCGCAGATCCTGACCAATGAAGATGGATAAATCCTCAACAAATCCCGGCTGAATCTGTGACGCGGGAACAAAACCGCGCATACCCAAATCGACAAGGAGACCGCCTTTGACGCATTCCATGACTTTGGCGTGTATTTCTTCTTTGCCGGCGAAAGCTTTGGCCAGGAATTCCCTGGCTTCCATCTCGGCCGCCCTGCGTTTAGAGAGAATAGGATGGCCTTCTTCGTTTTCGACGCGCAACACGACAGCGGAGATCATGTCGCCGAGTTTTACAACATCTTCAGCTCGTGAGACTTTGGTGAAAGCCAATTCCGCTAAGGGGATGACGCCCTCAGATTTCCAGGATATATCAATAAAGACTTCGTCGCTGGAGATTTTGACGACCGCACCGGAAACCAGAGCTCCTTTGTAGAGTTTGGGCAAGGAGCCGGCATATCCTTCCATAGTGTCGGAGAAATCCTCATCTGCCATGCTTTCCTCAGGGAATGAGTCCGCCGCCGGTTCTGGGTCCGCTGCCACGGTCGGGGCTGGAACGGATTCCTGCGTGGGAACTGTGTCCTGCACGGGGGAGACTTCCTGGGCGGAAGTTAATTCCTGTGCGGAATCAGGTTCCTGCACGGGTGCGGCGTCTTGCGTGGAAGCAATGTCCAGAGCGGAAGCTTCCTGTTCAGAGGCAGCGTCCTGCACCGGAGCAGAATCTGTCGCCGCAATCTCTTGTGTGTTGAATTCTTCTGACATTTTTGTGTAGACCTCCTCAATTATCCAATCGGGTGTCGAAGCGCCCGCGGTGAGCCCGGCGGTTCGGCAGCCATGAAACCAGGTATCTTGCAATTCATCGGCTGTATCAATCAAATGAGTTGTTGTCTTTTTGGCGCAAATCTCGGCGAGTTGGCGTGTGTTGGAGCTTGTTTGACTGCCGACGACAATCATCAGATCAGACTTTTCGGCCAACTCCGCTGCTGCTTCTTGGCGTTCATGGGTCGCGAGACATATTGTATCATAAACGATAAGATTATCGGAGTGGTTCTTCAGTTCCGCTGTGATAGCGTCAAATTGACAGCGGGACAAGGTCGTTTGGGCGATGACGGATAGTTTCGGATAATGGGGCAGCTGACAAGCTTTGTTCAAATTGGATACCACCAAAGCGCTGTTGCCCGCCCAACCCAACAAGCCCTGTACTTCGGGATGCTGAGGATCCCCCACAATGACGACAAATCCTGACTTGGAGGCTTCCAAGGCGCGCGCTTGCGCTTTGTTGACGAAGGGACAAGTTGCATCGACAATTTCAATGCCGAGCCGGTCGCTTTCGGAAAAAACCAGCGGCGGGGCGCCGTGGGAACGGATAACAAGCTTCTTGCCCCCATCGACCTCTTCCAGGGAGTTAACCACTGTTACCCCCTTCGCCTCCAGGGATTTAACCACCTGAGCGTTATGGATCAGCGGGCCCCAAGAGCATATCGGTCCTTTGGCGCTTTCCTGTTCTGCCAGTTCGATAGCGCGTTTGACACCAAAGCAAAACCCTGCTTTTCGTGCCTGCACAACCTTCAATAAGTGGATCCTCCTTTGTCCCATAGCTAAAGTTCGTGTCGTGAGTTTTTAACTGTAAAACACACAAACTATATTCTAGTTCGCTAACAGTCATAAAATTCCTGCTCTTTCTACGAATTAAAGGTTGGCGATTCTCTCCATAACGCTGGTCGCGATGAATTTGCGGCGAAGGCGTTTGTCTTCGGGAAGATCCGCCAGCTCGTGCAGAAGAAGAGGCGGACCGATATGGATGCGGGTTTTGTGGCGTGTCCACTTCCCTTTTTTCAGCTTAACAATGCGGACAGGGACGATGGGCGCCCGAGATCGTTCCGCAATAAGCCCTATTCCATCAAGAGCTTGGTTCATTTCTCCTGTGGCGGAACGTGTTCCTTCAGGGAATATGCCCAGAGTCTCGTTCCCTTTGAGTATAGCCATGCAACGGCGAATGGCACTGATGTCCCCCTCGCCGCGGCTGACGGGAAAAGCGCCGAATTTTCTAAGAACCCAGCCCATAACCGGTTTTTTAAAGAGGGATTCTTTGCCGATAAAATGGAGGACACGCGGGACGGCACAGGCCAGAAAAAAGGGATCGGAATAATTAATATGATTGGCGGCGACAATGCAGGGGCCTTCCTTCGGCACATTCTCTGCGCCTTCGACCCGGCAGCCAAGGAGCCTAATATAGAAGCGGATAATGGGAACAACGATTCTGTAAGGCGTCATGGCGCAACCCTCCTGACCAATGCCAACACTTCTTCAACCACTTCTGACAGAGTCAGATCCGATGTGTCTATCAAAACGGCGTCTGCTGCCTGCGTCAGGGGTGCGGTAGCCCGGCTCGAATCTTTCTCGTCTCTGACGGCAATATCTTGCGCAACTTGGTTGAGAGTCGTCGTTAGACCTTGTTCGTTTAGGTCTTTCTGGCGCCGCTGCGCCCGTTGGTGCAAGTCCGCGGTCAAAAAAATCTTGACAGGAGCCTGGGGCAACACGCTGCTGCCAATGTCCCGACCATCAAGCACAATCGGGTGTTCACTGGCGACGTTTCGCTGGAGTTCAGTCAAACGGGCGCGTACGCCTGGTACGGCAGCCACAGCCGAAACATGTTCGGAAACCCGCGGGGTGCGGATGGCTTCGGTTACGTCGGTGTTATCACAGAGAACGCGGTGGGTATCCATGTCGAAGGTGACAGAGGTTTCCCAAGCCAGATGTGTCAGGGCGTCAGTATCGGCAAAATCAACATTTTTCTGCAGGGCTTGCCATGTTAGGGCGCGGTACATGGCGCCCGTATCAAGATAGAGGATACCAAGCCGCTGCGCAACCGCGCGGGCGACAGAACTTTTGCCGGCTCCGGCCGGCCCGTCAATGGCGATCTGGAGAATAGTTTTTTTGTTCATTGAGTTACCATACCTGTAGAAAAGATCCTTGTCTTATTGTTACGAGGAGGAATTGGGCAAAATCTTCAAAAGAAGTATAGCATAGGGTGGCCAGTGACCACAACATTATAGAAAAATTCGCCGGCAAAATCAACGAAACTCAACGAATTTCCAGGATATATCTGTGCTGCTTGAATTTTTTGAAGAATGAATCAATCAAACAATAATTGACGATTGCCGACCATTGGCAACAATATCCTCGTTTATTTTTGATCACTTGTTTTCATACTAAAGACAAAACCAAGATACATTCAACTCATTCTAAAGGAGGTTACAGATATGTTTCCCAAACGTAGGCACAGTATCGGCGGCGGCGGTATTGTTATGGCAGGGGCGGCTCTCATAGGTGGGATTGCCATAGGTATTACAGCTCACAAATTTGCGCCGGAGATTCGCAGCCGTGTGCAAAATTATGTTTCCCATGTGGACTTAAATCCTTTTGACGACCATCATCATCAATGATTTTGGGTTAGAGAAGCCTGCAAGCGGAGCGCTCTCATTAAGGGAGTGCTCTGTTTTGTGGTAAAATAAATTTGCGCGATGAAACATATTCTGTTATTCTTTTTGGAGGCGCTTATCAATACTTTAAGGAGATTGCTGTGTGCGGAATTATTGGGATTTATAATGCGGGTGGATTGGAAGCCTCGCTGACTTCTTATAATATGTTGCATGCTTTACAGCACAGAGGGCAGGATGGTTGCGGGTTAGCCGCCTATACCGGCGACAGCGTTTTTTTGCAAAAAAATCTTGGTTTGGTGAACGATGTATTTGATAGATCAGAATTGCCGATGTTTGATGAAGCCAGGCTTTTGCTGGGCCATGTCCTTTATACGCCGAGAAACGCGCATAATGTCCTGGATACGCAACCTATGGTGATGTACGGACGAGACGGTTTTATGGCTCTTGGTCATAACGGACAACTGGTGAACGGCGCCGCGCTATGTGATCAACTGCAAAAGGAAGGCCATCTGTTCCAAACAAAGTCGGACGCGGAGATTTTTTTGCATCTGATTGCCCGGGAAACGGCGAAGACGACTGATTTTGTTGCGGGTATTCGCACGGCGATCAATCAGGCCCGCGGATCTTTCGCTATTACGATGATGGTGCCTGATAAAATTATTGGGATTCGTGATTCTTTGGGTATGCGGCCTTTGGCGATCGGCCGTTTGGATGATCATTGGTTTCTGGCGTCGGAATCCTGTGCTTTGGACGCAGTGCACGCCAAGCTGGTTCGCGAAGTCGAGCCAGGAGAGATTGTGGTTATTGACCGGGATGGGCTTCATTCTTATCTGTCCCCTGCCCTGCCTACAGTGAAAAAGATGTGTGTTTTTGAATATGTTTATTTTGCGCGTCCCGATACGGAAATTGACGACATCAGCGTCTATTCCGCCCGCTATCATTCCGGTCAGGCTTTAGCGGCCATGGCTCCGGTTGAAGCCGATATTGTAGCCGGGGTGCCGGATTCGGCCACACCCGCGGCTATGGGGTACGCCCAAGCCAGCGGCATTCCGTTTGCCCAGGCGCTGATAAAAAGTCCGTATACGGGGCGGACTTTTATTGAGCCCGGTCAAAAGCAGCGGGAACGAACAGTGTTGCTCAAGCTCAGCCCCGTTCGTTCACAAGTGCAAAACAAGCGCATTATTCTTGTTGATGATTCAATTGTGCGAGGAACCAACAGCCTGCTTATTGTCAACTTGCTGCGTCATGCCGGAGCGAAAGAGGTGCATATGCGCATTGCCTCACCACCGGTGCGTTTCCCCTGTCATTTTGGCATCAATACGCCGTCGACTGATCACTTGATAGGGGCCAAACGCAGCATTGAAGAAATCAGGAAATGCATAAACGCCGATTCTTTGGCTTATCTGCATGAAGAAGCTCTCTATAAAGCCGTGCTGGGATCGGTAGCAAAGGGTGTCGGCAATGAATTTGAAAGTGTTAACGGCAACGGCTCCTTCTGTATGGCATGTTTTAACGGCTCTTATCCGATGTCAATTGACAGTTGACGAGGCCAATAACAATGGACAATGGACTATCACAATGGACAATGGACAATGGACAATGGACAATGGGGAACGGACAATGGACAGAGGACAGAGCTAGGTTCAGTTATTGCCATTGAATATTTTCAGGCAATTCTTCCATAATACGAATATAAGCAACGGCGAGGCCTTCCGTAATGATTGGGGAAGGATGGGTTGCTATTGTTACTTGACAGTTAAATATCAAACATCAATCGCGAACTGTCACACTACTCCTAACAGTCCTTTCTCCATTGGTCCACAGGCTGAAGGATATCAGCCTTGTCCATTGGTGAAGGATATCAGCCTTATCCATTGCCTCTTGTCCCCATTGTCCATTGTCCATTGTCCATTGTCCATTGTGATAGTCCATTGTCCATTGTCCATTGTCCATTGTGATAGTCCATTGCCTAAGTGAAAGGATGCCAGATGAAGATCTTTATTGTCGCCACACCTATATTTGACGCCAATATGGTTGTGGAAGCGTATGATTTAAAGTATCAACGGTGCGATCTGCCTCTGGGATCGGCGCGGATGACCGCGGAATTGGACGGGGCAACATTCTCTCCCGGGTTGGAGTTCCTTAATTCTGTTGGAACAGATGCTTTTACGAATAACAAAAAAATCTTTGTGCCAGTCGATCAGTATTTGTTGCTGGCGAATTTTGCCGATTTGTCTTCCATTCCGCCTGAATTGTTGGTTTGTGTGATCAATAAGGATTTTCCGTTGGAACCGCGCTTTTTGCTCCGGTGTATGAAGATGAAACAACGCGGTTATTTTTTTGCTTTGAATAATGTGCAGTATACTTTGAAAACGGCGGTTCTGTTTGAGTTAGCCGATTATATTATATTGAATACGGATTCCAAGGATTTTGGCGACAATCTGTTGGAGGTCCGCACGAAAAAACCTTCGGCGGTCGCGATTTGTACCAATATTGAGAGCAAAGATTTTTTTAACAAGATTAAAGGTATTCCCAATGCCCTTTTTGAAGGAAGATTTTATTCGCGGCCCTTGAGCAAAGGCGTCAAAAAAATATCGCCGCTAAAAAGCAACGCCCTGCAACTTCTCAAAGCTGTGGGCTCGGAGGAAGAACCGGATTTTGAAGTGTCGGATATCGCCAAATATATTCAGCGGGATGCGGCTTTGTCGATTGCGTTGCTGCGGTTCATCAATTCACCCGCGATTGGCCTTAGACAGAAGGTTAATTCGATTAGCCACGCCATTGCTATGTTGGGTTTGAAACAGACGCGCAAATGGGTCATGGCGGCGATTTCGGCGTATTTAGCGTTTGATGAACCCAATGAATTGACCCGTCTGATTCTTGTGCGGGCCAAATTCGCAGAGAATCTGGCGTCCACTTTCCATATGGAAAACCAAAGCGGCGACCTTTTTCTTATGGGTGTGCTTTCTCTGCTGGATGTGGTGATGGAGGCGCCCATATCGGTAGCTCTACGGGAGGTTTCGGCTAAACAGGTTATTTTTGACGCTTTGGCCAGCCATGAAGGGCCTTTTTATCATGTTCTGGAACTTATTTTTGCTTACGAACACGCTGACTGGGAGCGTGTGTCGCAGATTATGATTCTTAACGCGCTGACTGCGGAAGGGATTCAGGGAGCTTTTCTGAACGCTATGCTTTGGTATAAGCAGCTTCTCCTTGATAACGAAGAAGAAGCTTAGTTGAGTTCCGGATGACCATAAAAAAAGAAGCCCCGAAGGGCTCTGTCGTCGAGTGGTGACTTTATAGTCTATTCTGCTGGGCGTTGTACCGTCCGCCTTATTTCGAAATAATAAAACCAAAGGAAGGGGCTGTCGCAAAACGCTTAAAAAAGCGCGTATGCGGCAGCCCCTTGGAGTATCCCGGGCACAACCCCGCTCCTTGGGGCTCTTCGACAGTAAGCGTCTCCTTACATCATGCCGCCCATGCCGCCCATACCGCCGCCGGCCATCGGGTTCGGAGCGTCTTTCTCCGGAATGTCGGTGATCAGACTTTCCGTGGTCAGGATCATAGCGGAGATGGATGCGGCGTGCTGCAGCGCGGAACGGGTAACTTTGGCGGGATCAACGATGCCGGCATTAACCATGTCTTCATAGACTTCGGTGGCGGCGTTGAAACCGGTGCCCCGGTTGGCGTTGCGGACTTTCTCAACAACAACGGAACCTTCCATGCCGGCGTTGTTGGCGATCTGCCGGATTGGTTCTTCCAGAGCCCGGCGAATGATCTGGACGCCGGTTTTCTGATCGCCGGCGAGCCCAAGTTTGTCCAGAGCAGGGATGGCGTCGAGATACGCGGCGCCGCCGCCGGCGACAATACCTTCTTCGACAGCTGCCCGGGTGGCGGAAAGAGCGTCTTCAATGCGCAGTTTCTTTTCTTTGAGCTCGGTTTCGGTGGCGGCTCCCACATGGATAACAGCCACGCCGCCGGACAGTTTTGCCAGACGCTCCTGGAGTTTTTCTTTGTCGAAATCAGATGTGGTTTCTTCGATCTGTTTTTTGATGACGTTGATCTGGCCTTGGATGGCGCTTTCGTCGCCGGCGCCGTCAACAATAGTGGTGTTTTCTTTGCTGACACGGATCTGTTGGCATGTTCCCAACATTTCCAGCGTGGTGTTTTCCAGCTTCAGGCCCAGGTCTTCGGTGATGACCTGGCCACCGGTAAGAATAGCGATGTCTTCCAACATAGCTTTGCGACGGTCGCCGAAACCAGGCGCTTTGACGCCAACGGCTGAGAAGGCGCCGCGAATCTTGTTGTAGATCAAGGTGGCCAAGGCTTCGCCTTCAATGTCTTCTGCGATGATCAGCAAAGGTTTCGAGGACTGGACGACTTTTTCCAGAATCGGCAGGACTTCTTGAATGCCACCGATTTTTTTGTCGGTGATGAGAATGTATGGGTTTTTCAGAACAGCTTCCATTTTGTCCGTGTCTGTGACCATGTAGGACGACAGATAACCCCGGTCAAACTGCATGCCTTCAACGACTTCCAGTTCTGTGGTCATGCCTTTGGCTTCTTCAACAGTGATGACGCCGTCTTTGCCAACTTTTTCCATGGCGTCGGCGATCAGGGCGCCGATGGCTTCGTCGCTGGCGGAAATAGAGGCGACCTGAGTGATGGATTCTTTGGTTTCAATGGTCTGGGCGTTGGTCTTGATGTCGTCGACGACAACATCAACGGCTTTCTCTATGCCGCGTTTGATTTCCATAGGATTGGCGCCGGCGGCAACGTTTTTCAGACCTTCTCTGATGATGGCTTGAGCCAGCACAGTCGCGGTGGTAGTACCGTCTCCGGCGACGTCATTGGTTTTAGTAGCGACTTCTTTGACCAGCTGAGCGCCCATGTTTTCAAAAGGATCTTCCAGTTCAATGTCCCGGGCGATGGTGACGCCATCGTTGGTGATGAGGGGCGATCCGAATTTTTTGTCAAGAACAACATTGCGTCCTTTGGGTCCGAGGGTCACGCGTACGGTTTCAGCCAGCTGGTTAACGCCCTTTTCCAGAGCGTGGCGGGCTTCTTCATTGAAAATAATTTGTTTGGCCACGAGAGCATTCCTCCTAAAAGAATGGTTAAATTGTAAAACTGATCCCTGATTCCTCATTAACAATTGTCAACTGTCAATTGTCAATTGCCTTATCCGATGATAGCTAAAACATCAGATTCGCGCAGAATCAGATATTCGTTTCCGTCATATTTGATTTCTGTGCCCGCGTATTTAGAATAGATGACGCGATCGTTGACTTTGACGCTCATGGGAACGAGATCGTCGCCGTCATATTTTCCTGGGCCGACGGCCACAATGAGGCCTTCCTGGGGTTTTTCTTTTGCGGTGTCCGGAATGATAATGCCGCTCTTGGTTCTTTCTTCGTTGGGAAGGGCTTTGACGATTACCCTGTCTGCCAGAGGCTTGAGATTCATGGGTTGATTTCCTCCTTCGTTTTCTCGTTATTAGCACTCACCTCTAATGAGTGCTAACGCTCAGGTATAATAATAGGCAAGGTTGAAGATTTCCGCAACATTGCTCAGAAGGAATTATTGACAATTATGGCGGATTTTATTCCTCTAGCTCTTAAATTCTTCCTGTGGCTATGTCATCGAGTTTTTCAAAAAAAAGAACCACGGTTTTTAGGCCATGGTTCAAGAGTGGTATTTGTTTATCTGCTTCAAATAGAAGAATCCTACTCAAACTTCTGCCGATAAGAGTTTGCCGGAAAAGCTGGCTTCTCCGAGCATAGCGGTTGTTGCAGATAATTTAGCGAACGGCGCGATAAAGCTTGGTCGGGCGGCCGATCATACCATACTCCAGAGACACCTCAACTTTGCCGCGCTCCACGAGGTACTCCAGATAACGCCATGTGGTTATCTTGGACAAAGATAAGGCATGGGAAATCTGCTGACAAGAAAGGGCGTTTTCTTGGGCCTCTAAGTATTCATTAAGCTGATTAAGCGTCATGTAATGAACACCTTTGGGCAAAGAAGAAAGAGATCCTGTAGAACTTGATTCAGAAGTGAACTGGAATTGATCAATTTCATCCTGCTCGATATCCTTGTTTTCCAAGGTCAAATCAACGAATTTCAGAAAGCTTCTTAATCCTTGTCTGAGTCTGTCAAAATCAAAAGGCTTAATCAGATAATCCACAGCGCCATAGCGAAAAGCTTCACAAACTGTGGCGCTGTCCTTAGAAGCCGTCATAAGCAAAACGTCAACGTTGAGGTTTTCTTTGCGCATGGTCTTAAGCAGATTCATGCCGCTGCCCTTATTCAGATGCAGATCAAGCAAGACCAATTGCGGCTTCAACGTGCGGATCTTATCAAGGGCATCTGTTTCGTCACCGGAAATACCGACGACCGTGTAGGGGTTTACTTTTTCAATGAAGTTCTTGCAGATTGTCGAAACCATCGGGTCGTCTTCAACGATGAAAACCTGAACCTGTTGCTGAACCTGAGCCTGTTCTTGCTGCGGTTGCTGTGTTTGAGAATCCAAAACATTACCTCCTCTCAAATTTGCCAAATCCTTGATTTGTTCTCAAAACCGTTTGCCAGATTAAGAAACACATGATTCTCTTTGATTGTCTCGTTGAGTTTCAAACTGACATATTTAGTAGGATGTCTTTTATTTTATCCAATAAAAAAACAAAATTCAATACTTGTTTTTGAGAATACTCGCGTAATTCGAGAGAGATTGACTCTGTTTTTCAACAAAAAAGCGATTTTTGTGTTATTGTATAAACAATTCTGATAATTATTGCTGTATTTCAACATGGTTGTGGTAGTAATTACCAAGAGGGCCTTTTGATCTTTTTCAGATTGTATTAATCCAAAGTTGGGTTAACATCAGCAGGCGCATTTTACGATAAAAGAAAGAGCGGCATACAATAAAATATACCAAGGCGTCACTCTTGGCGGCACAGGCAAAGAGAAAGGCAAACGACACCCGACAAAACAAGATCGCGGCGCCAGAGACATGAAGGACGAAAAACCCAATAACCCCACATAACTCCACTGGAGCCGGAGACTCGATGTGTTCAAAAACATCCGTCGCATCATCGGATAGGACCTTAGACTCATGCCTCAAAAATTATTTTGCTACGATGAACAACGATTTTACTTTTTATTTTGCCAAACACTTTTGAGCCGAAGGAAAGCAGAGCCTTATTTTTCGAACCTGAAACCGCATTCCGGGCAAAATTTCACCGAGCGGGAAATTTTCGACCCGCATTCGCTGCAAAACATTGTTTCAGCATTGGCAGCATCTTGCGGAGAAGAAGCCGGTTGAGGCGCCGGCGACGGGGTTTGGTTCTGGGTTTGGTTCTGCGAAAACATCTGATTGGCCATATTGGCGGCAGCCGCCATACCTATACCGGCGCCCATCGCTGAAGAGGCCGTATTGCCCGCTCCGCCTTCCGACGCCAGGGCGTCGGTCAGCCCGATTTTTTGGTAGCGGTCAAGATCACCAACCATGGACTGAGAGGCGGCTTTGTTGATCATGTTCTGGATCTCTTCGGGATAATTGAAATTCGCGATGTTGAAGTTGGTAACTTTCAGACCGATGATATGCAGATTCACATCCAAATCGGTTCCCATCTTCTGGGCGATTTGAGGCGCGCTGGCTTGCAGGTTGAACATATCCTTGCCTTCCTGCACGATGGCGCTCATGAGAAGCTGGTTGACTTCCGCTGTGACACGGTCACGGACATCATCCACGGTATACTGTGTTTTGACGCCGGCTATTTTATCGATCAGGCAAAAATAGTCATCGATTTTGATCGAAAAATTCCCGAAAGCCCGCACAGGCATACCACCAGGCAGCCCGGGCGACGGAATATTGATGGCGCCTTTCGTGCCCCATTTCAGCGTGAACTCTTTCTGGTTGACAAACAGAACTTCGGCGCGCAATCCGGAATTGAAACCGAACTTAAAACCTTTTAACGTTGACAGCAAAGGAATGATTTGAGACTCGATTTCGTAGTTGCCTTCATCTTTGAAAACACCTTCGATTTTGCCGTTGTATAGAAAGATGGCGTCCTGACCCGGGCGCACAACTAAGCGGGAACCCTTTTTCAGTTCGCCCTGACTCCATTTCCAGAAAATAAGGTCATCCCGGTATTCCTTCCATTCAACGACACTCAGAAACTGATCCTTAAACACAGCCATAAATGAAAAAACCTCCTTATCCAGCCGGATAGTTCAAATAGAGCACAAACGCGAGAACCAGAATAATCAACCCGGCCAGGACAGCCAAAGTCACTTTGACTTTGCTAACGGGAGCCTCGCCGGAAATCTTGCCCGTTTGCGCGTTAATCACAAAACGGTAGGGCTTATCCATATACCAATAAGAAGAGAGCCAAAAAGGTACAAGGATATGTTTATAAGTTGTCTGGGTAAAACTCGCCCTGACATCCAAAGACCGGACTTCGTCATAGTAGCGAAGAATCTCACGGTGAGCCTGATCCCTGAGCATAGACAACATTTTAGCCTTGGCTTCTTCGAAACCCTGTTCCGGAGACGTGGCGTATTTTTCCGCTTTAAAACCGGACAGATAGGCGGTGCTGAAAGGCAAAAGCTTCTGCGTACCAAAACTATCGATACGGGCAATCAGTTTATCACGAAGCTGTTTGGCGCTAACCAGAACATCGTCAAAAAAACGGCTGATTGAGCCGCGCACCGGATACCAGTTTACCTTCCGAACCCGTCTGCGATTTTCCCCATACCCTTCCATAACATAATAGACTTTGCCGCCTTGGGCGGTGTAATTGGCGTCGGTTTGCGCATCAAAAGTCCAATAAGGCAGATAGATGGCTTCGATCTTGTTTTCATGAAAGGCGTTCTTCAAAGAGCGAGGCGCCCAAAAACGGCGTGAGATCCATTTGCGGAAAGCTTCACCGGCACTGTTTTTATCGACGACAAAAGGGATGATGCCGTCAGGCGGAATCCCAGCCGCGGCTTTTTGAGCCAAAACCTTGCTGGAGCCGCAGTAATCGCAGCGGACGGCCAAAGCTTCCTGAGGAACAACAATATCGTTGCCGCAGGATTCACAGTGAATGAGGCTCATTTGCTCCTGCCAGACGTGCTCCAGATCCTCTGAGGCCGTGGGGCCGTTACGATCCCCATGAATCAAAGCATGTTCCCGAATAAGAGAGGCAGACGCCGCCTCGGCCTCAGCCGGCGCGTCGCAATGCTCACACCTGATCGACTGGGAAGAAATGTTAAAAACCATCAGGCCGCCGCAGCTGGGGCAACTATGAGTTTCCCCAGTTGCGGCGGTTAAGCTGGGTTCTTGGGCATTGGGCGAGTACGTTGCGTTTGGCTCATCCATACTAAATCATCCTTAATTAGTCTTCCCTTGACATTACTTTCCCAAGGTGGCTTTTAAAGCGGCCAATTCGTCTTCCACACTTGTGCTCGCTTCGGCTGAATCATATTTTTTCGTCAAATCGTCCATAGTATCCTTGGCTTGATTCAGTTCCGTCATAGCGTTGGCAGTGTCAAGCATTTTGTCCGCACGCTCTTCCATACGCGAAAACGCGTCCATATTCGCGGCTGCTCCGCCAATCTTTGATTCAATCTTATTGACGCGGTCTTGGGTTTTCGCTACAGCAACTTTAGCCTTGATTGTCTGGCGGCGACCGTTCAGTTCATCAATCTGGCTAACAAGTTTGTCATGCATCTGCCGCATTTTGAGCGCGTTGTCGGCGGCGACATCGTAAGATGTCTGCAGCTGTACCTTGTTGCTTTCCAGCTGACTTTTCTTTGTTAGAAACCTCCGTGCGTCATCATCGTTGTTGGACAGAACAGCTTTTTCCGCATATGAAGTCAGTTTGCCGATCTCCTCGTTGCACTCATCCAAAGCCCGGCGCGCCCGGGTTTCGGTTGCCATGACCCCGGCGGTTTCAGCCTTAACCTTATTCAAATCATCATTTAGGTTCAAAAGCAGCTGGTCAACCATTTTTGCCGGATCTTCCATTTTATCCAACAAAGCGTTAACGTTAGAAGACATGATATCACGGAATCGAGATAAAATAGCCAATGATGAAGCCTCCCTTAATTTGTGGTTTTTTTTGGCGTGTGCAGCTAAATTCCTAGCAGCAAACAGCCAAAAACACATCTTTTCTAAGACGCATCTATTAAGAACTATATCACAAAACTTCTTTTGTGAAAACGGTTATAAACGTGGAAGGTTTTGGCAAGCCGCCCGCAAGTCGGAGGAGACGGCGGGATGGGAGCCGGGGCGGGGCCGGGATCGGGACAGGGGCAGGGGGGCGGGCGGATCCACGAGGGCCATACCCCGCGAGCCATGCTACGGGGCGGCGCTGCTCTAAGGCTTCTCCGCGGCAAACTCAAAATAAGGCAGCCTTGAGTTTGCTTCTCTCCAAAGCCAAAGAGCAGCTGCCGCCCCTCTCGCAAAGGCTCGCGGGGTATGGCCCTCGTGGATCCGCCCGCCCCCCTGCCCCTGTCCCTGTCCCTGTCCCTGCCCCCCGCCCCGGCTCCCATCCCGCCGTCTCCTCCGACTTGCGGTACGTTGTTATTCAGGTGGTTTTGGAGACGGAGGCGGCTAGTCGGAATTCTTCCACACGAGTGTTCCCGAACCGAAAGGCGTGATGACAGGCACCCACGCTTCATCAACTTCATTAATTCTAGTCTCGTCTAGTTCTAAGGAGCGAGATTGAGTATCTTTCCCTTCAGACCATCCCTTTTCTCTCACGCCAATCCGAATTTCTGCCTGAACTCTTCTTCACTGTATATAGGAATGCCCAGCGTCTGAGCTTTTTGCAGCTTTGATCCGGCGTTTTCCCCGGCCAGCACAAAAGTCGTTTTGCGGCTGACCGACGAGGAAGCTTTGCCGCCGCCGCGTTCAATGATCCGCTCAATCTCGCTTCGGTCCCATTGGCTCAACGTTCCGGTCACAACAATGGACGCGCCCATAAACATATCGTTGCTGCCGGCTTCGTCTTCCGCGCTTAATGACATCTGAACACCGGCGGCATTTAGCTTCTCCAGAAGAGTTTGGTTGGCAGGATCTTGAAAATATGCCTCAACGTTTTGTGCCATAACTTGGCCCACATCAGGTATCGCCTGCAGATCTTCAAGGCTTGCCTGTTGCAGCGCTTCCATGGATCGAAAACGTGTGGCCAGCGCCCTTGCGGCTTTGCTGCCTACGTTGCGAATACCCAGGGCGAAAAGCAAACAGGCTAGCCCGCGTCCCTTGCTTTCTTCCAGGGCCTCAAGCAGGTTTTGGGCCGAACGTTTGCCCATCCGCTCCATTGACATCAGTTTCTCTTCAGTCAACGTGTAAAGATCACCGGCGTCGCCTATGAGGCCCTCCTGCAATAACTGTGTCACGGTGGCGGCGCCGGCGCCGTCAACATTCATAGCGTCCCGGGAAACAAAATGAATAATCACCTCACGCTGTTGTCCCGCGCATTGAGGGTTGATACATCGGTGAGCCGCCTCGCCGCTTAACCGCGTTATGCCTTCGCCACAGCCGGGGCAAACGTCCGGCATATGGAATTCCCGCTCTGTTCCGTTGCGCTTCTCCGGCAGCGTTTTGACGACTTCAGGGATAATATCGCCGGCTTTATGGATGATCACATGGTCGCCGATGCGAATATCCTTGGTGCGGATGTAATCAAGATTGTGCAGCGCCGCTCGCGCCACCATCGTACCCGCTACCGCCACTTCCCGCAGAACCGCCGTGGGCGTCAACACCCCCGTGCGGCCTACTGTGATCTCAATGTCCAACAAGGTCGTTTCCACTTGTTCCGCCGGAAACTTGTAAGCAATCGCCCATCGCGGGCTTTTTGACGTGAAACCAAGCTCCTGTTGCTGGGCGTAATTGTTCAATTTTAGCACCAGCCCATCAATGTCATAAGGCAGACTATGGCGTTTGTCAGCCATTTCAGTACAATAAGCTGTCACATCCTCTATATCCGTGAAAACTTTGACATAAGGGTTAACCGAAAAACCCCAACGGCTCAACTGCGCCAAGGTCTCCTCCTGGGTCTTCAAACCAATTTCTTGAGCCTGCAAAATCTGATAAGCAAAATAACGCAAACCGCGCTGAGCGGTAATCCGTGAATCCTGTTGGCGCAAAGACCCCGCCGCCGCGTTGCGCGGGTTAGCGAAAACCGGCTGCCCCCCTTCCCCGCGTTCTATGTTCAAACGCCGAAAAGACTCCTTCGGCATATACCCTTCTCCGCGAACATCGACTCGGGATACCGGGGCAGGGGCGGCGTCCGCATCACCATCCCTGAGTTTCAGCGGCACATCACGAATGGTCCGCACATTCTCCGTAATATCCTCACCATTCACCCCGTCCCCCCGGGTCGCTCCGCGCTGTAGGGCCGGGCCGTCATAGGTCAAAGCCAAAGTTAGGCCGTCGATTTTCAACTCCACAACATATTCCGGGTTTGCCACCACCTCCCGCACACGTCGGTCAAAAACCCGCAAATCATCAGCGCTAAAAGCATTGTCCAAACTCAGCATCGGCCCATAATGGGCCACTTTGGTGAACTGATCCGCCACAAACCCGCCCACACGCTTGGAGGGAGACGAAGCGTCCACCCACTCCGGATGCTCCTTTTCAATAGCCAGAAGGTCAACCAGCATCGCGTCATACTCCGCGTCTGTTATCTGTGGATCGTCAAGAATATAGTACTGATACTCCGCCTGCACGATCCTCTCTTTCAGCTGCTGTAAATATTCATGTGAGTTCATAAGAGATCCCCCAATCAAGAAAATACGCCAAATCACTGTCCATTGCCTCTTGTCCCCATTGTCCATTGTCCATTGTCCATTGTTTAAGTTTTTTCCAGCCGCGCGTAAGCCGCAATCAACTTCTTGACCTCCCCGGCAAAAACCACCGTCACCTCAGCCTCGTCGCCAACGCCCCGGCAGCTCATAACAATGCCCTGCCCAAAACTTGGGTGAATGACCTTGTCCCCGACAAAATAAGTCTCCTCCACCGGTGCCGCCGGTGTTTCTTGCCCTGCCCGACCGGCGTCCAAATTTTTTTGCGTGCCCCAACCCGACCGACCCGGTTCATGGTCTTTCTGTCCCCAACCGGAATCGGCCCCAGCCCCAGCCCTGGCCCCGGCCCCACTCCGGCTAGCGCCGCCTGGATTCCCGACTGAATCGCCGCCATACCGCTCCGAACCGCCATACCGCCCCGAACTGCCATACCGCCCCGAACTGCCATACCGCTCCGAACGCCCATACGCTCCGGCCCCATAGGATCGGCCCCAATCCGCCTCCTCAGACGCATTCACCAAATCATCCGGAATCTCACTCAGAAACCTTGACGGCACGGCGGACTCCGTTCGACCGAACCGTGTCCGCTGCCGCGCATGCACCAGAAACAGCCTCTCCCGGGCCCGGGTTACCGCCACATAACACAGCCGGCGCTCTTCCTCTAACAGGACAGGCTCCAAAATATTGCGGCTGCTGGGAAAAATCCCTTCCTCCATCCCTACCAAAAAAACCACAGGAAACTCCAGACCCTTAGCGCTGTGCATGGTCATAAACTTAACAACATCTTCCCCATCGTCATAAGAATCAATATCGGCCACCAAAGCCACCTGCTCCAAAAATCCCCCCAACAACGCCATACCCTGTCCGCCATCAACGGCAGCATCCGTATCCGTATCCGCAGCCAATCCCAGATCATAATCCTCCAGAAACTCTGTCGCGCGCCCATCGAACTCCGCTGTCAGATTTAAGAACTCATCTATATTCTCCAGCCGGGCTTCCCCATCCGCCGCCCGGTTCCCTCTCAAACTTTCCCAATACCCGCTCTCATGCAAAACAAACTGAGTCAGCTCCCACAAAGACGTCCCCGACCGCGCCAACTCCCGAAACGACTCAATCATCGACGCAAACCCCTTGAGCGCGTTAACCGCGCGCCCCTGCAAATCCATCTCCGGGGCCAACCTATCCAGAGACGCCAACAGCTCCAACAAAGAAACATTTTCACCCGCGGAGAAAGCAAACAGCTTCTGCAAAGAGGCGTCCCCGATCCCCCGCCGCGGCACATTCACAATCCGGCCAAAACTCACACTATCATTCGGATTAAAAACAAACCGCAAATAAGCCAGCAGATCCTTAATTTCCATCCGCTCATAGAACTTAACCCCCGAATACACCCGATACGGAACCCCCGCCCGGATAAACCGCTCCTCCAACACCCGCGACTGGGCGTTCGTCCGGTACAACACAGCGAAATCCCCATAATTCAACCCCAGGTTGTCCCGCAGCCGCAGCACCTGATCCACCACATACCGGGCCTCCTCCGTATCATTCACCGCCCGGTGCACCACCACAAGATCCCCGTCGTCCTTTTCCGTCCACAAAGACTTCTCCTTGCGCCCCCGGTTATGCTTCACAATCGCGTTGGCCACCGCCAGAATGCTGCCGCTCGACCGGTAATTCTGCTCCAGCTTCAGCACCACCGCCTCCGGATAATCCCGCTCGAACTCCAAAATATTTGTCACATCAGCGCCCCGCCAGCCATAAACCGACTGATCATCATCCCCCACCACACACAGATTCCGGTGCCGGCTCGCCAACAAATTAATCAAAACATACTGAGCATGATTCGTATCCTGATACTCATCTACTAGAATATAGCGGAACCTGTTCTGATAAAACCCCAGCACCTGGGGACACTCACGCAGCACCCGCACCGTCAGCATAATAATATCATCGAAATCCAAAGCATTATTCGCAAAAAGCTTCGCCTGATAAACCCGATACACCCGAGCCGCCAGCTCCGCGAAAAAATCCCCCGCCTCCCGCTCAAAGGCCTCCGGCGAAAGCAGCCGGTTCTTCGCGTTGCTAATCACCTCCAACAAAGACCGAGGCGAAAACTTCTTCTCATCAATATCCAACTCCCCCAGCACACTTCGCAGCAAAGCCAGCTGGTCAGCCGAATCGCAAATTACAAACCCCCGCTTATACCCGGGCAGATTCTCAATCTCCACACGCAAAACCCGCATACAAACAGCATGAAACGTCCCCACCCATAATCCTTTGCCCTCGGTGCCCACCAACCCGGTAATCCGTTCACGCATCTCCGCCGCGGCCTTATTCGTAAACGTAATCGCCAAGATTGACCAAGGATCCACCCCCTGACCGATCATATGAGCCACGCGATATGTCAGCACCCGGGTCTTGCCCGACCCAGCCCCAGCCAAAAGAAGAAGCGGTCCCTCCGTCAGCTTCACCGCTTCCCCTTGAGCCGGATTCAAATCAGCTGACAAAGGGACAGCAAGCTGATGCCTATCAATGGACAATTTGAACACATCCAATCACAATCAATTCATAAACAATCAACGTACCCTTTGCGTATCCGTTTTTCAATATGTTCATCCAACACACAAATACCCCGATCCAATCCTCATTGTATCATATATCGAACTTATCATCGACGCCTCGATAAAAGCTCCTCGCCCACAGAATTAAGGCTAACCCCACTCTCCTCCAGCAGCACAAGCACATGATAGAACAGATCAGACACCTCATAAACAATCTCCGCGTGAGAACGGTTTTTGGCGGCGATAATAACCTCCGCGGCCTCTTCCCCAATCTTCTTAAGGATTTTATCCAACCCCTTCTCAAAAAGATAGGTTGTATAAGCACCCTCAGGTCTCTCGCGATTGCGCCCGGCAATGATGCCGGCTAACTCAGCCAAAACGGCCCCTAAAACAGGTGCCTCAGCCTGCGCAGACACTGCCGGCGAACCGTCCGACACCCTGTCCGCCGATCCGCCTGACGACCCGTCCGACGACCTATCTGACGACCTGTCCGACAATCTGTCCGGCGAACCGTCAGACGACCTGTCCGACGACTCGTCCGACAACCCGACCGTCTTAGGCAAAACAGCCGCCACCGGCACAACCTGATGGAAACAGCTAAACTGCCCAGTATGGCAAGCCACACCGGTCTGACGCACACCAACCAGCAAACAATCGCCGTCACAATCCAACCGCGCGTCAACAACATCCTGAAAATGCCCCGACGTCTCCCCCTTCAGCCAAAGCTCCTGGCGGCTGCGGCTAAAGAAACAAGTCCGCCCTTCCGCCAAAGTCCGCTGCAGCGACTCCCGGTTCATATACGCCATCATCAGAACATCCCGGCTCACAACATCCTGAACCACAACGGGCAGCAACCCGTCCTTATCCCACTTAATTCGCGCGGCAACCTGCTCAAAATCATTCGCAGTAACATAATCACCCATACATAACCCCTCCGTTAAGCAGCTTTCTCACATGACCCCAAAGGGCAAACGCACTTCACCCAAACCTATGATACCGTTGTCAAAACCCCATGCTCCGCCAGAAACGTCTTAACCTGACGAATGCTAAACGTCCCGAAATGAAACACCGAAGCGGCCAGCACAGCCCTGGCACCGCCAAGCAACACAGCATCCAAGAAATCCTCCAGCTTCCCGGCCCCGCCGCTGGCCACAACAGGAATCCCCACAGCATCCGCGACGCGCCGATTCAGGACATTGTCATAACCACCCTCAGTACCGTCCCGATCCTTAGAAGTCAGCAGAATCGCGCCGGCCCCCAACGCCTCAGCCCGCTGTGCCCACTCAGCCACATCCCAATCCGTCACCTCAAACCCGCCCCTCACCACAACCTTGGGACGATCCTGCCCCTCCGGCGTCAAAGCATCAACAGCCACAACAACGCGCTCGCCGCCAAACCGCTCAGCCGCTTCGGCAATAAGCTCCGGACAACGCACAGCGGCCGTATTCAGGGAAACCTTATCCGCACCGGCATCCAGCACCCGCTCAATCTCTTCAATCGACCGCATACCGCCGCCAATAATAAAAGGCTTGCTCACCACCTTAGCCGTACGCCGCACAACATCAAGCATCGTCGCGCGCCCCTCCACAGTCGCCGAAATATCCAGCAAAGCAATCTCATCCGCGCCCTCCCGGTCATAAAAAGCCGCCAACTCCGCCGGATCCCCGGCATCCCGCAGATTCTCAAACTGAATCCCCTTCACCACGCGGCCCCCATTAACATCCAAACACGGAATCACCTTCACAACATCCCTCATGTCCACAAGAAAACCTCCCCAGAACAAAAATAAGCAATCCCAAGGAACCCAAACAAAACAAACAACCCAAACAAATCAAACAACCGCCGCGGCAGTCTCCAAAGCCTCCCGCAAAGAAAAAGCACCCGAATAAAGAGCCTTGCCCAGAACAGCGCCCTCAAACCCAACGCCCTGAACAATGTGGCAGCGAATCAACCTCAACTCATCCAAAGACGCCACACCACCTGAAACAATCACCTTCAACCTCGTCCGATCCGCCAGTTTCGCCGCGCCGTCAATATCAGCTCCCGTCAGCATCCCGTCCCGATGAATATCCGTATAAATAACACGGGTCACGCCCATATCCCGCATAGACAACCCCAACTCCTCGGCCGACACATCAGAAGTCTTCACCCAGCCCTCCACAGCCACCCGACCGTTTTTGGCGTCAATACCCACCACAATACGATCACTGCCAAACCGCGTCACCGCCTGCTCCACCAACAGCGGCTCCCGCACGGCAGCCGTGCCCAAGATCACGCGATCAACCCCCAGACCAAGAAGCGACTCAATACGCTCCATCGACCGAATGCCGCCGCCCACTTGAACATTAAGATTTGTCGCCTTAACCAAACACTCCAAAACGGTCCAATTCACCATAGTCCCGGCCACAGCACCATCCAAATCCACAACATGAAGATAAGAAGCCCCTTGGGCCTCAAAACCCCGCGCCACCGCCAAAGGATCATCCGAATAAACCGTAGCGTCGTCCATAACACCCTGCCGAAGCCGCACAGCATGACCGTTCTTCAAATCAATCGCCGGAAAAACAATCACCAGAACTCACCTCCCAATCTCCCAATCTCCCAATCTCCTGTCCCCATTGTCCATTAGTCCACAGGCTGAAGGATATCAGCCTTGTCCATTGTCCATTGTTTTGCCCACTGCCTCACAAAGATCCCTTAGTAGAAGGAACCCCGCCATACCGCCCGCTCACAGACAAAGCCAGACGCAAAGCCCGCCCGACACCCTTAAAAACAGCCTCCAAAACATGATGAGAATTGCCTTCGGACAACAACCGCACATGCAGCGTAATCCCAGCGTTACAGGCCAGCGCCCGGAAAAACTCCTCAGCCAATTCAAAGGGAAAATCCGCCGCCGGCGACGCCAAAACATCCACCTGCCAAACCAAGAACCCGCGCCCCGAGACATCGACAGCCACCTGCGCCAGAACCTCATCCATAGGAAACAAAGCGTCCCCGACCCTCTCAATGCCCGCCTTATCCCCCAAAGCCTGCTTCAAAAGCTGTCCCAAAACAATGCCACAATCCTCAACAGTATGATGGGCGTCCACCCGCAAATCACCCTTCGCCTGCAGGGTCAGATCAAAACAAGCAAACCGAGACCAAGAATCCAACATATGATCAAAAAACCCAATCCCAGAATCCACCCGGGCCAAACCCGTCCCATCAAGACAAAGCTCAGCCGCAATACAAGTCTCCCGAGTCTCCCGAGTCAAAACCGCCTGACGCATCAACACAACCCCCTTTCTTCAATGGACAATGGACAATGGACAATGGACAATGGGGACAAGAGGCAATGGACAATGGGGACAAGAGGCAATGGACAAGGCTGATATCCTTCAGCCTGTGGACCAATGGACAATGGGGACAGTTGTTATTTTGAGATCCTAATTGATGATTTTACGATTGAGATTAATAGCTTGTTTAGTTCGACGCAATCAGAATTGATGTCTGTATACTCGCTTTCGGTCAAATATTCTGTTTCATATAGGAGTTCTAGCCAATATTCGCTTTCAGCAGCCTCTTTTAGTGCGATATTCATCTTTGAAGCAAAGTCTTTTTTCGTTTGTGCCTGATTTGCCTCGCGCACATTTGCCCCAATGCTCGTTCCACTTCTCAGCAACTGTTTTGACAAAACAAACTCCCGTTTTGTCTCTGTTAAATACTGATACAACCTGATAATTCGAATAGCAAATGCTTTGCTCCTATCAAGAATGACATTCTCAGCCACAGCAGAGATCCCCCAATCAAGAAAATACGCCAAATCATTGTCCATTATCCACTGGCCCACAGGCTGAAGGATATCAGCCTTGCCCATTGTCCCTTGCCCATTGCCCCTTGCCCATTGCCTCTTGTCCATTGCCTCTTGTCCCCATTGTCCATTGGTCCACAGGCTGAAGGATATCAGCCTTGTCCATTGTCCATTGTCATTGTCCATTGTCCATTGTCCATTGTCATCGTCCTAACTTCCACCGCCCGAGCGTGTCCCTCCAGGCCTTCTTTTCTGGCCAGCGCCACGATTGCCCCGGCATCCCGCCGCAAAGCCTCCGCTGAATAATGGACCACACTCGTCTTTTTCATGAAAGCATCCACATCCAACACCGAAGAGAACCGCGCCGACCCACCTGTAGGCAGAATGTGATTAGGCCCGGCAAAATAATCCCCCACCGGCTCCGGAGAACAACGTCCGACGAACACAGCCCCCGCGTTGCGCACCTTGCCCAGCCACAGATACGGATCCTCCACAACAAGCTCGAAATGCTCAGGCGCCACCGCGTTCACAAGCTCCATCCCCTGGGCCAGATCCTCAACCAGAATCGTCGCGCCATACTCGGTCCAAGCTCTGTCGGCAATCTCCCGGCGCGGCAGCAACGGCAGCTGTCTCTCCACCTCGGCCACAGTCTCCCGCAGCAACCCCTCATCCGGCGAAACCAGAATCGCCGAAGCCAGAACATCATGCTCCGCCTGAGAAAGCAGATCCGCCGCCAATTCCCGCGGAACACCGCCGGAATCCGCCAGAATCATAATCTCGCTGGGCCCCGCCAGCATATCAATATCCACCGTCCCATAAACCTGCTTCTTCGCCAACGTCACAAAAACATTACCCGGCCCGGTAATTTTATCAACAGCCGCAACAGACGCTGTCCCGTAAGCCAAAGCGGCTATCCCCTGAGCGCCGCCCATCTTATAAATCTCCGTTACCCCGCACAAAGAAGCCGCGGCCAGCACCTCCGGCGCCAGGCTGCCATCTGACCGTGGCGGCGTCGCCATCACAATCTCCTCAACGCCCGCCACCAAAGCAGGGACAGCGTTCATCACAACCGATGAAGCCAAAGGCGCCGTCCCCCCCGGAACATAAACCCCCACCCGCCGCAACGGAATAAACAACTGCCCTAACACACAGCCATCAGCACGGGGCTCCAGCCAGGAAACCCGCTTCTGTTTGAGATGGAAATCCCGAACATTATCCCTGGCCTGCTCCAGATGTCGGAAAACAATCGGATCCACAAGCCGGAGAGCCTCCTCAAATTCCCGATTGCTCACCCGGCAGCTCCCGTCGAACCGAACCCCGTCGAACCGCTCCGTATAGGCGGCCACGGCCTCGTCCCCCCGGGTCCGCACATCCCTGAGAATATCGCTGACAGCCTTGTCCAAAGCCTGCTCATCCCCATAAGACTTTCGCAAAAGCCGGGTTTTATCTACATCGCGAAAAGCAATAATTTTTTTATTCATCATCGTTCACCCGCCACAACATCCCTCAAAAGACCGGCAAGAATCTGAATATCTTCATGCTTAAGCCGATAAGAAACCCGGTTCGCAATCAACCGCGAAGTTGCCTCAAAAATCTGCGCCACTTCCGCCAGCCGATTCACCTTCAACGTCTTTCCCGTCGACACAATATCCACAATCATCTCCGCCAGGCCCACCTTAGGAGCCAACTCAATATTACCATGGAGCTTAATCGGCGTCACCTGCATTCCCTGGGCGCTAAAAAACTGCTCCGCCACCCGGGGAAACTTCGTCGCCACGCGCTTACGATCCAAATCCCGCAGCTCGAAGCTTCCATCCTGCAACCGGGGCGGCAGCGTCTCCTCCGGCATCGCCACCACAAACCGGCAATACCCGAACTTCAGATCCACCAGCTCAGCCACATCCATAGCCTGCTCCACAATCGTATCCTTGCCCACAAACCCCAAATCCGCCGCGCCATACTCAACAAACGTCGGAATATCCGTAGGCCGGCACACAATAATCCGCATCTGATGCCCCGGCAACTCAAAAGTCAGCTGCCTTTCATCCGCCAGAACCTCCCGGCAGGCAATTCCCGCGCGTTCCAGCAACTCAACCGAATCCACCAGAAGCTTCCCCTTAGGCAAAGCAAGAGAAAGACTTTTCTTAGCGACAAACATCATATGCCTCCTGTATTCAAATCATGTATCCTGTTCATTCATCCGAATCCCCACCAAAGACAAAAATCAGGACGGCTCAACAAACTCAAAATCATGACAATAATCCGCGGCAAGAAGAGAAGAGGCGTCAACAGGCCCCACCGCCATTTCCACCTGCTTCCCGGCCCGGCGCAGAGACTGACAGCGTCGGATAACCTTCTCAGGAGAATCGCCGTAAACAAAAGCATCCGGCTTAGGCATCGGTTTTTGCCCGCCCAGAGCCAACAAGGTTTCCAGATTACAAGCAAACCCCGTAGCCGGAGCGCTCTGACCAAACCCCTCAAGGAGCCCGTCATAACGCCCGCCCTCCAGAATCGGGAATCCCACATCAGGAATATACCCCTCAAAAATCGTCCCCGAATAATAAGCGAACCCGCGCAAAATCCCCAAATCAATCGACACATGCTCCTGCACGCCGAAAGCCTCCAAAAAACCATACACCGCCCGCAAAGAAGCCGCCGCCCGCCGCACCGACTCAAAACACTCAAAAGCCCGCAGACGTTCCAACACCTCCGCCCCGCCCGTCAACGACGGCAGCAGCCCCACCAGCTCCTTCGCCTTCTCCGGCAACACGCACGAGGCCAACAACGAATTCATGCCCACAACATCCTTGCGCGCCAATCCCACTTCCAGCTTTTTGCGCAGCGCCTCCTCCAAAACCAGCTCATCAGCCAAATCAGCGAAAACCCCAATATGACCCAAACTAACGCGAAAATCACGGAGCCCCAAACACAGCAGCATCTCAATCGACAAAGCAATCACCTCAGCATCAGCCAGCTCCGCCGCGGCGCCGATCAACTCCACGCCGATCTGGCGGAACTCCCGGTACCGCCCGGACCCATACCGGTACACATCACCGCTGTAACACAAACGAAACGGCATCGATCCATCAAGGGCGCGCGGCAGCAGCCGCGACGAAACCAGCCGCGCGATAGGCGTTGTGAACTCCGGCCGCAAAGCAAGCACCTGCCCCTCCCGGTCAAAAAACTTATACAGATCGCCCTTGCGCGTCATCTCCGGCTCCACACACTCCCCATACTCCAACCCCGTCGTCAGCACCTTGCGATAAGACCAAGCCTGAAAAAGGCTCAAAGCAGAACGCTCCTTCTCCTCCAAAAAAGCAAGCTCCTCCGGCAGCAAATCACGTAGACCCTCCGCAATCCTCATACAGTACCTCCCATGTCTCCCGACTGTTTAACTCTTTCCAGAATCAAAGTATACCCATTTGCGCCATAATCCAGCGAACGTTTGACACGGCTGATCGTCGCCGAACTGGCGCCGGTCAGCTCCTCGATTTTCAAATAAGTCACATCGCTTTCCAGAAGTTTAGCCACCTCAAGTCTCTGGGCCAAAGCCTTCAGCTCAGAAACCGTCGCGATATCCTGAAAAAAACGGTAACACTCATCCACATCCCGCAGCAGCAAAATCGCTTCAAACAAAGCATCCGTGGCGCCGTCTTTCAAACGGTTGTCATAAGTCATAGCGAATCGACTCCCATCCGTACATACTGGGGTTGACAGTTTATCCTAATCCTCGATTACGGCTGAATCAGTACAAAATCAGGATTCCCGAAGACGCTTCTATACTTTAACTCATTAAATTGTCGATGTCAAGGCACTTGCCACCGGGTGCATATTTAACAAGTGCATGAACTGACGATAAGGATAAGCAGAGCTTTCTGCCGCGGTGTTTTCCCGCAGATCAATGGTGAGTTGGAGGCAGATACCGCGCTGGCCAGTAACAGTGCCACGTCAGGGGTTGGGGAGCGGCAGACTCCAAGAGCCCGCGTATTTTTTTCGCCTTTCGGGGGCTGCGTCAGGCGGTGAGGCGCTTGGATTCTGCCGCTCCCCAAACCCTACCTCGGGACTGTTACGAGCCCACATAATATCCATCTCCATTCACCATTAGGTTGCGGGAGAACCCCGCAGTGGATATTTCTATTTATTTTTTTGTCGCTTCCTGCACTTTTAAAATATGCATCCCTTGCCACCTTATGCCACCCTGTGGACAGTGTGGATAAATCTGTGGATAACTCACAAAGAGGAAGAAATATGCTATAATGAAAACATAAATAGTCACAGCAAAAGACTGAAACACAGCGAAACCATCAAAGTTCGACAGTTTTTTCTTTTTTGTTCCTTGCGGCCTCATACATTATATTTTATACTATTTTTGTAAAAGAAAGGATGGAGGGCCCTCATGGAGCATTGTCCGCGTTTGAACGCCAATACAAAACCACGATGACCTATACAAATTTGTCAATGCTTATGATACAATATTTTCAAGACGACTGATCTTAGAATACATGGACGCGATTCTGGATGACGAAATGCTATTGAAAATAGAAGGGAGTGAAAAATTTATGTTGAAGCTGAGTGAAGAAGTGCTTATGGAGGAAAGAGAAGAAGGCAGAATAGAAGGCAAACTTGAAGGCAGAATGGAAGGCATTATGACCACAGCCAGAAACATGCTTAAAATGAATCTCTCAATTGATATGATCACCCTGGCTACAGGACTTACCAATGAGGAGATAGAACAATTGACGACGATATCAGAGCAGCTGATACCTGACAAATGACAGTCGGCAATGATATCAGCAGAACAGATACCTTTTCCCGACAGCTGTCAATGAGAGACAGGAAAATATGAAAGGAGCATCATCATGGAACAAGAGAAAAAGGAGAATCGTGGCTTTATCAACAGGGGGCAAAAATCGGAAAGGATGAATGAAAAGGCCGAACACGACGAGGCCCAGACGCCGGATGAGGCCGGGAAACAAGACTTTGCCGAAGGTTATGTCAACAGTTTCGCTAAAGGCGTTACCGGCAGCATTGCCGAAGTTACCAAAAACATAGCCAGAAATATGTTGAAGAAGAATGCCCCCATCGATACAATCGTCGCGGCAACAGGGCTGACCTCTGAACAGATAGAACAGTTGGCAATGGACAAAACAATGGACAATTGAAACCAATGGACAATGGACAAAACAATGGACAATGGACAATTGACAATGGACAAAACAATGGACAATTGACAATGGACAATGGACAATGAGGGACAGGAGAAATTAGGAAATAGAAGTAAGCCCGCCTAAAACCCCTCCCCACACTCCGACCCGAACCCCGAATCTTGTATTTCATAAAGAGGATGGCCATATGATACAATTGAAACACACATTAACCAAAGATACCCTCTTCAAAATGCTGTTTGTAAGCTATCCCGACTTATTACAGAAGCTCATCGCGGTCATACTCAAGATCCGGCCAGAAGATATCAAAGAATTTGACATCAGGAACCCGGAACTGCCGCCGGAAACCCTTGGCAGCAAATTCTGCCGCCTGGACATCGCCATGACAGTCAACGGCCAGCGGAC